>CAISYI010000103.1 GCA_903889595.1 uncultured beta proteobacterium | reverse complement strand
TTCTATAAAAAAGCATTTGCATTAGAAGAAGTTGGCCGAAAAGAATTTTCTAATGCTGAGACGTCCTATGGCTTTTTATTAAGTGATGGGACGATAAGTCTTGCCATTTTGCACTTTGGTTGTTATCAAGGTCACGGGATTGATTTTCGAGGCATACATCATTTAGGATTTGTTGTGGAAAACCTAGATGGTGTTACTGAGGAATTAGAGTCTATGGGCGCTAATTGCTTTGAAAAAAGGCCTAAAAATGCCAATGGCTATTCAGAAAACAAATTTGTTGGTCCTGATAAAGTCATTTTTGATGTCGTAGATAATCCTTGGCTTGGGGCTACAAAAGATTAGATTAATTTAAATTAAAAAAAACTATAAATGGAGACGTAAATGACACACCCTTTTGATATTCATGCAGGTGGTAAAGAGATTCACCCACCACCAGATTTTATGTGGCCTGGTAATAAAAAGATGGGGGTGGTATTTCGAATGGCCTATGAATGGTGGTCTGATGGAGCATGGCCTGGAATTGGACCAATGGGCAATCCACTAAAAGGTGGTGTTCCCGATCTAAATGCTGTTGGCTGGGCAGAATACGGCCACCGCCGAGGTGTAGAGCGAGTTCTCGAAATTTTTGAACGCCACCAAGTCAAAGCCTCTATTTTGGTTTGCGGCATCATGGCAGAAAGATATCCTGAGGAAGTAAAGCATATTGCCAGCCTAGGACATGACATCGTGGCTCACTCTTATGCAATGGATATTATTCCAGCACTTTTGGATGAAAAACAAGAGATCGATAATATCAAACGCACTACAGATTTAATCGCCAATGTCATTGGCTCAAAGCCAAAAGGCTGGATTAGCCCTAGAAGCACCCCAAGTGTTCGCACTGCCAGATTATTAGCCCAGGAGGGTTATATGTGGCACAGCGACACCTTAAATGATGACTTACCTTATTTAGTGGACTTTGGCGACACTTCAATCGTAGCAGTGCCAGGCACCATGGAAGTGAATGATTTGCCAATGTTCATGAGACATGGTCAACCCCCGCGTGTCATGGTTGAAATTTTTGAGGATTGGCTAGAATATGTGCGCAAGTGGGAAACTCGCGCAATCAAAATTGATCCAACCGTGCATGCTCATGTTTTTGGTAGACCTGCAGGTGCTGGTGCTTTTCATCGTATTTTAGAAATAGCGACACAAGCTCCAGATGTTTGGGTTTGTACCCGTTCTGAAATGGTGGAACATTTCTTAAAAAGTATCAATCGCTAAGATAGAACACAATCAATGAAAGCTTTTCTTCATTTCTGTAAGAGCTATTTGTTTCTCGCTAGTTTTTTAATACCAGCAATTGGCTTGGCTGCGGATAATTATCCTAACAAGCCAATCCGTTTGATCGTCCCCTTTGAGGCAGGTGGCACCTCCGATACGACCGCACGGATGATGGCTAAAAAACTAGAACAGCGCTTAAAAACTACGATTGTGGTGGAAAACAAACCCGGTGCAAATGGCGCCATCGCTACAGCATTTGTTGCAAGGTCACCAGCGGACGGTTATACCTTGTTACACACTACCCCAGCATTTATTATCAATCCCCTTTTAAATAAAAAATTGGGCTACGATGTGTTTAAAGATTTTGCTCCTATTACCAATCTAGCTATGGGGACTGGTTATGTAATGGTTGTGAACTCCGCTTTACCAGTGAAAAATTTACAAGAGTTCATTAACTACGGTAAAACTAATAAGATTTCGTATTCCTC
>CAISYI010000102.1 GCA_903889595.1 uncultured beta proteobacterium | reverse complement strand
GGTAGTATGGCCTCTGGCATTATTGAATACTTAGCTGAGGGAACTTGGACAAAAAGAATGCATCCTGGTTGGGCAGCTCACTCTGGTTACAGGGCTGCACGTCTGGCGCAAGAGGGGTTTACTGGCCCAAGAACATTATTTGAAGGGGAGCATGGTTTTTTCCATGCTTTTGCCAATCAAGACGACAATCAATTTGATGAGATGTTAGACGGCGTTGGTACTAAATGGCTTTGTGCGGATATGGCATTTAAACCTTACGCATGTGGCACGATGGCCCATCCTTACATTGATTGCGCACGTAAACTCGTAGCAGAAGGATTGCAAACACAGGATATCGAAAGTATTGAATGTAATACGGCCGAAGGGATTGTGCACCGCTTATGGGAGCCTCTCAATAATAAGAGAAATCCACCTAATGGCTACGCGGCTAAATTTAGTATTCCTTACGCGATTGCGGTAGGGATGATTCGGGATGATGCGGGTTTAATTGACTATGAAGAAAGTGTTGTGCACGATCCGAAGATTCGTGAGTTAACCAATAAAATTTCTTACAAAATTGATCCCAATAATCCTTATCCTAAAAAATTTATCGGCCATTTAAAAGTAACACTCAAAAATGGCGAAGTGTTAGAAGCTTATCAAGGGCATTTCCGCGGAGGAAAAGACGAACCAATGTCGATTGATACTTTAGAACAGAAATTCAAAGCTAATTGCATATATGGTGGTTGGAATTTACCAGAAATTAATCAAGCTTTGGAGCAAATTAAAGGTATCCGTGCGACCACAACTGTAACTGCTGCCCAACTAGCGCAATAATTGATTTTTGGATAGAGAATGACAACAAAATTACTGCAAGACCGCGTGGCGATTGTGACGGGTTCTGTCAAAAATATTGGTAGGGCAATTGCGATTTCTCTGGCAAAAGAGGGCGCCCATGTAGTCATTAATGCCCGCTCCCACAGCGAGCAGATGGACGCATTAGTTCATGAAATTAATCAACTTGGCACTGGCGCCAAAGCAGTAGGCATTTCCGCGGATATCAGTAATGTAGAAGGCGCAAAAAAACTCATCGAAGAAACCGTCAAGGCTTTTGGGAAAATTGATATATTGATTAACAATGCAGCGCTTCGAAGACATACCCCGTTTGCAGAGTTGGAATGGGAAGACTGGCGTGAAGTGATGAGTACCATTTTGGATGGTGCTTATTTATGTTCAAAGGCAGCACTGCCTTATTTGAAAGAGTCCTCAATGGGTTCGATTGTTAATTTTGGTGGCTTATCTGCGCATACGGGCTCTAAAGAAAGAGCGCATGTAGTAACTGCAAAGATGGGTATCATCGGTTTAACTAGGGCGCTTGCGCATGATTTAAGTGAGTTTGGTATTACGGTAAATTGTGTCGTGCCTGGATTGATTGATACCGTTCGCGGCGAGAGTGCAGGTAGTGGAACTCCTGAACATCACGGTAAGAATAAAACTCTCTTCGGGCGAAGAGGTTCAATTGAAGAAGTGGCTAATTTAGTCGAATTTTTGTGCGGTCCTAAGGCAAGGTACATTACTGGCCAGACCATCCATGCCAATGGCGGCGCCTATTTAGCCTAATGAAAATCGTTTAAAAAGATTTTCAAAGGACTTTATTAATTTCAACTACCTTCAAATTGGTAGTTGAAATCCAGTAATTGAAATTCAATAGTTGAAACTTCTTAGCGTAAGATATTTTGCGCAGCGACGACGCCACTTGCCTTGATAGAATAACCGTAAGCAGCTAAACCCATCTCACAACCAGACAGGGCCGCAAGCAAAGATAATTCATTACAGTCGCCTAGGTGGCCGATACGGAATACTTTACCTTTAAGTTTGCCAAGACCTGTGCCTAAAGATAAATTATATTTTTCATGAATCAGTTTACGCAGTGCATCTGCATCAACCGAATCAGGTACCAAGACACTAGTAACTACAGGAGAATAAACACTCGGATCTTGACAAAGAATTTCAAGACCCCAAGCTTCAACTGCAGCGCGACAAGCTAAACCTAGTTTTTGATGCCGAGCAAAAATATTGTCCAGACCCTCTTCTAAGATCATATCAATCGCTTCGGATAGTCCATACAGTAAGTTAGTAGCCGGCGTTGTTGGGAAATAGCCTGTTTGATTGGCTTCTAAGATTTCATCCCAAGCCCAAAATGCTTTTGGTAGTGTGGCGGTCTTACTTGCTGAGATAGCTTTCGGTGAAATCGTATTAAAGCTTAGTCCAGGTGGCAGCATTAATCCTTTTTGGGAACCACTTACGGTAACGTCTACTCCCCAGGCACTATGCTCATAATTTGCTGAGCCTAACCCTGAAATCGTATCAACCATGAGAAGGGCTGGGTGATTCGCGGCGTCCATTGCTGCCCTGACTGCCGCAACATCTGAAGTGACACCCGTGGATGTTTCATTGTGTACGACACAAACGGCTTTAATGATGTGGTTTGGATCTGCTTTGAGGCGTTCTTCAATCGCTTTTGCATCCACGCCACCACGCCAACCTTCGAGACCTGGTTTAGAAATAAACTCAGTTTTTAGACCCATTCTTTGCGCAAGACGTTGCCAAAGAGAAGCAAAATGTCCTGACTCATACATAAGGACGGTATCACCATGGTTTAGTGTGTTCACTAGGGCTGCTTCCCACGCTCCAGTCCCTGAGGCAGGATAAATAATCACTGGATCATCACTCTTAAATAGAAGCCGAATTTTTTTCAATAACTCCAAACCAAATACACCAAACTCTGGACCACGGTGGTCAATGGTTTGGTAGCTAATCGCTCGTAAAATCCTTGATGGCACTGGACTTGGGCCAGGGATATGTAAAAAATGGCGACCTGATGGATGATTGTCTAGTTTGAGCATATCGTGGTTAACTTTCTTATCAGTGTTTCTTATTAGATACTTTTATTCATAATTCAATTATATTAATAGTTGAAATATAACATTCAACCTCAAGTCCATGCATAATTCTAAAGACTGAGACGCTAAATATAATGGAAAAAATGGAGATTACACAACAACTTCAGACCCGCTTGCAAAAAAATACAAGTGGTGAAGTATTATCTGATTTAGCCAGCCGTGGGCGTTATGCTACAGACGCTTCGATTTATCAGACGATTCCAATCTCTGTTTTTATTCCCAAAACAGCACAAGACATTCAAGCTGCCATTGAGATTGCTCGAGAACTTGCTATCCCTATTTTGCCAAGAGGTGGTGGAACCAGCCAATGTGGTCAAACCACCGGGGCTGCATTAGTCATAGATAATTCGCCAAATTTTCGTAATTTATTAGATTTGAATATCGCAGATGGGTATGTCGAAGTTGAGCCTGGTATGGTCTTAGATCATTTGAACCAAGCCTTAAAAAAACATCATGTTTGGTTTCCGGTAGATGTCTCTACTTCTGGTCAAGCAACGATCGGCGGGATGGCGGGTAATAACTCTTGCGGCAGTCGATCGATTGCGTATGGCAATATGGTCCACAATGTTTTAGGTATAGATGCTTGGTTAGCTGATGGCAAGGTAAGCTCTTTTGGCTTGATGCAATATGCTACTGGTAGGGCCCTTGAGTTGGGTAGGTTTGTACAGCAATTAGCGCTTGATCATCACGCAGAAATTGAAGAAAAATGGCCGAAGGTATTAAGGCGGGTTGCAGGATACAACTTAGATATTTTTAACAATCAAAATGAAAAGCCCTATACCGAAGATGGTCGGGTCAATCTATCGCATTTATTAGTCGGAAGTGAAGGAAGTTTGGCGTATTTTAAAAAGCTACGTTTAAAGCTCGCCGAGTTACCTCAACAAAAAACGCTTGGAGTGATTAACTTTTCTAGCTTTTACAAAGCGATGGATAGTGCACAACATATTGTGAAGTTGGGCCCTTGTGCTGTGGAATTAGTTGATCGGACGATGATTGATTTAGCAAGGACTAATCCTGCCTTTAAAAAAATCATCGAGACTGGTCTCAAAGATCCTCAAGCACCAACACCAGAGGCAATTTTATTAGTTGAGTTTGCCGGTAATGATTTGTCTTATCTCAAACAACAATTAAATAAACTCGTTGAGTTGATGGGTGATTTAGGTTTGCCGGGTAGCGTAGTAGAAATGATTGATCCATTAACTCAAAAGAATCTTTGGGAAGTTCGAAAGGCCGGCCTCAATATTATGATGAGCCTTAAGGGCGACGGTAAACCCGTTAGCTTCATTGAAGATTGTGCGGTTCCTTTAGAGCATTTGGCACAGTATACGAATGCACTGACAGAGGTCTTTACAAAACATGGCTCCAGAGGGACATGGTATGCCCATGCTTCAGTTGGCACATTACATGTGAGACCCATACTAGATATGCGACGAGATGGTGCTGCAAAAATGCGTGTTATTGCCGAAGAAGCTGCTGAACTAGTAGCAAAGTATAAAGGGGCTTTTAGTGGCGAGCATGGCGACGGTATTTCTAGGGGGGAATGGATAAAGTGGCAGTTTGGATCCAATATTAATGAAGCGTTTCGGAAAATTAAAAATAACTTTGACCCAACCAATTTGTTTAATCCTGGAAAAATTATTGATCCGCCAAAAATGGATGACCAAAGTTTATTTCGGTTCCCGCCAAGCTATAAAGTAATTCCAATTCAGACAGCTTTTGATTGGTCTAGTTGGAATGTACAAAATAATCCTTCGACAGAAAAAACATCTGCACCAGGTTCGGGTGGCGACCCAGCTAATGGTTTTGCGAAGGCAATTGAGATGTGCAATAACAATGGCCATTGTCGTAAGTTCGATGCAGGAACCATGTGTCCAAGTTACAGAGTTACTCGAGATGAAAAACATGTTACTCGCGGACGAGCAAATACCTTGAGATTAGCTTTATCTAGTCAGTTAGAAGAGTCCGGTTTAGCGACTGCTGAAGTAAAAGAGGCCCTTGATTTATGTGTCGGCTGTAAGGGTTGTAAACGCGAGTGTCCAACGGGCGTGGATATGGCGAAAATGAAGCTCGAGTTTACCCACCAATATAAAGCTAAACATGGCTACACATTAAGAGACCGTTTAATTGGGACCTTACCTAAATATGCCCACTGGATTGCGAATACACCTGGATTACCCAGCCTATTTAACTTTAGAAACAAAAATCAAGGGATTGCTAATTTGCTTGAGAAATTCACAGGTATTTCCGCCCAAAGAAAATTACCAAGTTGGACCAAAGATACGGCTTTCACGCAATCTTTCGATGAAGAGTTCGAATTAACCAGTTTAGAAGAATTAAAGAACGCTCATAAACCGGTTGTATTTTGGGTTGATACCTTTAATGGATTTTTTGAAGCACAAAACATAAGGGCAGCTCTTGCTGTTCTCAAAGCAGGTGGTTTTAGTGTGCATTTATTAAGAAAAGAAAATGGGCATTATTGTTGTGGTCGAACTTTTATGAGCACCGGAATGATGGATCAGGCCAAGGCTTCAGCAAAAGAGTTGCTTGATGTTCTCATGCCGATTACTCAACAAGGTATTCCAATCATTGGTTTAGAGCCATCTTGTGTACTGAGTTTAAGAGATGAGTATTTAGTCATGGGCCTAGGTTATAGCGCCGAAGAATTAAATCAATTAGCAAATAATTCAAAACTTTTTGAAGAGTTTTTATTTGAAGAGCATAAGCAAGGGCGATTACACTTAAAACTGAGTGAGGCAAAAAATGCGATTCAAGTGCATGGACATTGCCATCAAAAAGCTATGGATACGGTAAAGCCACTCTTGGATTTGTTGGCAATCATTCCTAAAGCTAATGTTCAAATGATTGAAACCTCTTGTTGTGGCATGGCGGGTAGTTTTGGTTACGAAGTAGAGCACCTTGAAGTATCGAAGCAGATGGCAGAATTATCACTTCTGCCAAGTATTAGGAATCAACCCGATGCAATTGTGGTTGCCAATGGGGTCAGTTGTCGCCATCAAATCCATGATGGCTCAGAAAAAAATGCCCTTCATGTGGCACAAGTGTTAGCGATGCATTTGCAAGAAAAGTCTTTTAGTACTTCTGTTTTCTCCATTAACTAATGAAGTGAGGTAGAGCATGCAATGGTTCAAAGTCAAACAAGTTTCGCAGTTTTTATTTTTAGGACTGATCTTCTTAAGTCAAGCAGTTTTTGCGCAGAGTAATAACTATCCCAATAAACCCATTCATCTGATTGTGGGATTTGCTCCTGGCGGTGGCACGGATATTGTTGCCCGTGCCTTAGCGCCAAAGCTAGGTGAAATTTTAGGCCAAACTGTCATCGTGGAAAATCGAACAGGTGCTGCTGGTACCATTGCAGCTGACTTTGTTGCAAAGAGCTCAGCCGAAGGGTATTACTTACTGATGGGTCATTCCAATTCCAATGCAATCGCACCATTTGTTTTAAATAAAGTCCCTTACAATCCTGCAACGGATTTTTCAGCGATTACTTATCTTGGTTATGTACCTAATATATTAGCGATAAATCCATTGACACCTGCCAATACAGTGAATGAATTAATTAATATTGCGAAAACGAAACCAGGTGAAATGACCTACGGATCTTCGGGCATTGGCAGCACTCAACATTTAGCAGGTGCCTTATTTGGAAAAATTGCCAATATTGATATTCGGCATGTTCCTTACAAAGGCAGTGGACAGGCTATTATTGATTTAATGGCAAATCAAATTTCGATGAATTTTGATACGATGCCTCCACTGCTCGAACAAATTAAAGCAGG
>CAISYI010000101.1 GCA_903889595.1 uncultured beta proteobacterium | reverse complement strand
TACTTCGTCAATACGATCTATTTCGCCTCATACCATCAAGGTTTGCAGAGGAAGAGGATTCGGTATTATCAGTCATTGCAGATAATGATATTCACTTAAAAGATCTTTTTGAATTAGACAATGCAACGAACCAAAGACTTTGGGCAGAATCAGATCGTATGCCAGGAATCGGTATAGACGAACTAGTGTTTGGGATTCCTAATTTTCGTGTGATTAATGCCGCATTTACATATACTAGGCAAGAAGGAAGTAGATTTAATGGAACGGATAGAGGTGCCTGGTATTGTTCATTTGAATTGGAAACTGCTTTAGCCGAAGTGGTATTTCATAAAACAGTTGAATATACTGAGATCAATATTTTTAACGATACAGTGAGTTATCAACTCTATTTAGCAGATTTTTCTAGCGAATTTCATGATATTAGGAAATTAAAAGACAGAGAAAAGTATTTAGACCCCCAGAGTTATCAAGAATCACAATTACTCTCAGCCCAATTGTTAGAAGGAGGTTCCCTAGGGATAATTTATCCAAGTGTTCGCAAAGTGGGTGGAACTAATTTAGCCTGTTTCAGACCTGCACTCGTTGGGGATGTTCGTAAAACAGATAAATTTGAATTTACGTGGTCAGGTACCCAAGAACCAGCAATTAAGAAGATAAAGTAATGGCTATCCAAGCATTTAGAAAACTATCAGAAAATTAAATACTAAAAAACGCATAATAAAATTAACTATTGATTTCTAAATCTCGTAAGTCTTTGGCCAACTTATCAAGGACGCCGTTCACATACTTGTGTCCATCAGTACCACCAAAAGTCTTGGCGAGTTCTACAGCCTCGTTAATAGCTACCTTGTAAGGCGTAGATAAATCAAACTTCAGTTCGAAAGCTCCAATCAATAATGTGGCAAACTCAACTGGAGAAAGCTCCTCAACTGGTCTATCAATGTGTTTCAGAATTTCAGCCTCAAGAGCCTCTAAATTTGTGCAAACACCCTCAAAGAGGGTATGAAAGAGCTCATCTTGTGCTTTTTTAAAACCAGGATCTTCAGCTAGCTGACGCTCAATTGAGGACTGGTTAGGTACACTCCCAGAAGAGCGTACTACTAACCATTGATAAATACCTTGCAAAGCGTACTCACGAGCACGTCTACGTGGTGTTAAAGAACGTTTAACCTGAGTAGAGGAAACTAGCTTATGAGCTTGCGTCAAATAGGGATTATGCATCTTCCCCTTCCTGAAGGATAAGGCAGAAATTAGCCATCTCAACAGCTGCTAATGCACAATCTGCACCTTTTTGTTGAACTCTAGCTAATGCTTGTTCATCTGTATCGCAGGTAAGAATGCCATTAGCAATTGGAATACCCAAATCTAGGCCAACTCTTGTTATACCAGCGCCTGATTCATTAGAAACAAGCTCAAAGTGATATGTTTCCCCACGAATCACTGCTCCAAGAGCAATTAAAGCATCAAATTCACCTGATTCGGCAAGTTTTTGCAGCGCAAGTGGAATTTCTAAAGCACCTGGTACAGTCGTTAATAAAATATCATCCGTTGATACACCCAAACGGACTAACTCTTTAACGCAACTTGAAGTCAAATCACGGCAAATACTTTCATTAAATCTGGCTTGAACGATTGCAATACGTAATTCAGAGCCCTCTAAATTCGGCTCTAAAAAATCAACTTCATTTAACTGCGTTGGAATATTCTCTTGCAAGGTCGTGTCAGTCATGAATATCTCCGTTAGGTGGTGAAAAAATTAAATCTTTAATAAAGCAATCAACAAATGTAGATTGTTATTTTAAATCGTTGGCGCCGAATAACCAACTACTTCTAATTGATAAGCAGACATTCCTGAAATTGGACCTGGTTTTGCCAATAACTCCATCTTACCTACGCCTTGATCTTTTAGGATCTGCGCACCAATACCGTAAGTTCTAAAGTCGACTTTACGAATCGCGGGACCAGATTGATCATCGGGAAGGGGATCTACAAACTCCTCTGTCCATTGATGAAAAGAAGTCTTATGGGAGGATACATTTAACAAAACGGCAACGCCACTCTCTGATTCCGAAATCTTTTTCAAGGCAGCGTCGAGTGACCAAGAGTGATACTTAGAAGTTTGTGCAATCACATCTAGCAAAATTGCAGGTTCGTGTACCCTCACTAAAGTGACCTTGCTTGGTATAGGATTACCTTTGGTTAAGGCTAAATGATAATTGTTACTAGATAAATCTTGATAAAGGGTGGATTTGAAATCACCCCAAATGGTATTCATTGTTTTTTGGCCAACGCGTTTGACCATGCTTTCGTTTTGACTACGATATTTAATTAAATCTACAATCGTGCCAATCTTTAGATGATGCTCTTTAGCAAATTCAATTAAATCAGGCAGGCGAGCCATCGTGCCGTCATCTTTCATGATCTCGCAGATAACTGAGGCTGGGGTGACACATCCAGCCATTGCCGCTAAATCACAACCAGCTTCAGTATGACCCGAACGTATTAAAACACCTCCAGGTTGAGCCATTAAAGGAAAAATGTGGCCTGGCTGAACTAAATCAGTTGGTTTAGCAAGTTTAGTAACAGCAGTTCTCACAGTATGCGCTCTATCCGCTGCAGAAATACCAGTTGTTACACCCGTTGCTGCTTCAATCGATACAGTGAAATTGGTGCCCATTGAAGCACCGTTATCTCTAACCATAAGTGGCAGTCTTAATTGCTCACAACGTTCTTTGGTAAGAGTTAGACAGATTAAGCCACGACCAAACTTCGCCATAAAGTTAATTGCTTCTGCAGTAACATGTTCTGCAGCCATAACTAAATCGCCTTCATTTTCACGATCCTCTTCATCAACTAAGATCACCATTTTTCCATTACGGATATCTTCAATGATTTCTTCGGTTGAGCTAAGGTGGTTTGAAAAGTTAGTCATATCAATCTTTTTTTAAGGTTCGTTTACTTCAGCGTTATTCCAGAGCTACTCAACATTCTTTCGACATATCTAGCGATCAGATCCACTTCAAGGTTGACATCATTACCTACTTTTAAGTATTGCAAGGTAGTATGTTCAAGGGTATGAGGGATTAAATTGATGTGAACTCTACAAACAGCTTGATGGTTAATTTCTAAATCTTCAACTAAATTAACTGTAAGAGATGTACCGTTCACCACAATTGAGCCTTTATAGGCAAAATATTTAGCAAGAAAAAGTGGTGCATCAATGGCAAGGTGCCAAGAAGTGTTATTGGTGCTTTCAAGATCAGTTGAGGGGGTGTTTTCTAATGGGTCATTGGAAGCAACAACTTCAAAAATTGCCACACGACCAATCCCGTCAACGTGTCCACTAACGAGATGACCACCTAGACGATCATTTAAACGTAATGCTTTTTCTAAGTTAACGGGCCCAACTTGATTTAAACCAATGGTTTTTTGGATTGATTCGTTTGAAATATCGATTTCAAATGCCTTTTCGGCAGGGTGTAATTCAACCACTGTCATGCATGCACCTTGGATAGCGATACTGTCACCCAAAATCACATCAGTGAGGTCTAAATGTTGAGCATCGATTTTTAAGCGGTATCCGTCTCCATGAGGTAACACAGACACAATATTTCCGATTGAAGCAATAATTCCAGTAAACATAGCTATATTATCCTCTAATTGGAGCAATTTGTTCTAATCAGGCACAGCACTAATTCTATTAAGAACGAATTAATCGAATGCGCTGGTCAATCCCTACATTGGCCCGATCAATGACATTCCAGCGTGCAGCATCTGCAAGAAAGTCGATAGCGTTTAAGTTGGCTAGACCTAAACCTTTACCAAGTAAAGTAGGCGCTTGATAGAGCAGTATTTCATCCACGCATTCTTCGCGTAGTAAGGAGCCGTTAAGCTTGAACCCGGCTTCTACATGAACCTCATTGGCATGAAACTGATCTGCTAAGTATTTTAAAGCAGCCGCTAAATCTACTTTGCCTGATTCATTCGGGATAGGAATAATTTTCAAATGAGGATGTGCCAAAAATAAAGCATTCATTTTTTCTGCATCATGGGTTGAGCAAAAAATCACCGCATCACCTGACGCTAAGATTTTTGCAGAAGGAGAAATTTCTAACTTAGAATCAATAATTGCCTTAATCGGCTGACGGCTTACATTTAAACCTCTAACGGTTAATTGAGGGTCATCAGCCATGACAGTGCCGATGCCGGTAAGTATTACACTGGCTTGAGCCCGAAAACGATGACCATCAAGTCTAGCCTGCTCACTAGTAATCCATTGACTTTTACCATTAGGAAGTGCGGTAATACCGTCTAGACTCGCAGCAATTTTTAGACGAACCCAAGGCGTACCCGTTTGCATACGTTTCATAAAGCCAGGGTTGAGAGCAATCGATTGTTCGGCTAAAAGACCCGTATGCACTTCAATATGATGCTCTTTTAAGCGCTCTATCCCTTTACCTAAAACAAAAGGATTTGGATCGGTTGTACAAATGATTACTTTTTTTATACCTGCAACAATAATGGCATCGACACAGGGCGGTGTTTTCCCAAAATGACAGCAAGGCTCTAGTGTGACATAAGCCGTTGCGCCGACAGTATCAAAACCACGCTCACTTGCGTTACGTATGGCCATTACCTCAGCATGATGGGATCCGACTTCTTGGGTAAAACCAGCACCAATGATTTGATGCTCTTTGACAAGAACACAACCAACTCGCGGATTAGGATCAGTAATCCAAAGCGCTTTCTTGGCCTCTAAGAGGGCCTGGTTCATAAAAAAGTAATCTTGCGGGTTAAACATAGTGGTCTTTATCGGGGCTTTTCGGATTCAAAAATAGATAAACCGAAATTAGCTTTAATATCAATATTGAATTTTAAACTCTACCGGTAAGTATAGTTTAGAAAAAGACAAAATCTAGGCGACATTCATCACGAAAATCTTCAGTAAAGCATTTTACAGTGAGAGAGTACACTTCGGATTTACGGCCTCTGGTTTGCATAACCTAAGCCTTCCACTATCACCAAGCACCAAATGGTATTCAATATTTGGGAAAATCTTGCTCCAAAATACGACTCGATTTGCAACAAATCCACCATTTTTGGTTTGGGCAGCCCCTAGAGCATTAAAACTTAAATGACGAAGTTTCTCACCAGACTCAAGGGCTATGCTCGAATTCTGGCATTTGGGGTGGGAGTAAGATTTGATACTGATATCTGCAAATTGAGTTCCACTAACTGGGGCACTTTCCTTTGGGCGAATGGTTGTTACCTGAGAGGAGATTTCTTTCTTCCAAAGGGGATTTGTAATGTCCGCAATATCAAATTTCAACTCTGGATTATGAAAGGCAATCCAACCAGACTCCCAAGAGTTATTACAAATAGGCATGATACTAATTGTGATTTTCTGGGTTCGGGCTAAGGTACGAATACGGTGCGCATCAAACATCAAGGCATGGGCAGTTGCATGCACTTCGTTCCGCGCCTGATAAGTGCTAAAAATAGTTGTAGAAAGATGGCTTCCGAATAGTAAAAAAATAGCAACTAGGCCAATGACAGTGACAGTTTCAATCAGAGTAAAACCGTTGATTAATTTGTAGGTAGAGGATGTTTGCATGCTGGTAATTGATCCCAAATGTAGTTGGTAAATGGTTGAAGTGCATTTAATTCTTTTTCCCAATGAAGGTCGAATATTTCACGCCAGGACATTTTGGTAATGGATTTATTCTTTGGTGATAAGGTAACTACTGCTTGTAAGCGGGAGGAGCCTAAGACTTGGTTACTTAAGGGGTGAATTAGTTCGTGATGAACGGAAACACGGTAGCTTTTTTGAATGGCAAGCTTAGAGGTTTTGTTATTCCCTAGGTTCGTCAATTCCTCTATCCTGCAACACCGATCCCATAATTGCGTTGGCACGTCCTGCACGCCAACTATTTCAAGGCACTGCCCTAAATGCTCTTGTGCTTTATAAAAAACAATCTTTTCTTGCCATGATTTAGCTAATTGATCGGATTGACTATGCATTTGTTCAATGAATATTGTTCCCCAAAGTCCAATTAAACTAATGAATCCCAGCGTAATAGGTAAAATAAAACCACGATTAGTGTTGTGCATTATTTTCATCACATCACATCGATATCTGATTTTGAAGAGCAATTGATGTTTGGTACTGCCTTGTGGATTGCATCGTTAACTCAATAATCACAACATCATCCTCTAAGTAAATGAGAAAGTCTTCTACCCCGGTCAGAATGGCATCATTTTGTGCCTGACCTTTATTGGTTAAACTTTGGCACATCAAGGTTCCTACCGCGTTACTTTTATTACCTTTGAACTGAACAAAGAATCCAATCCGTGACAAACCTTGATGGACTCTTTTATCCGTAATTTTTCTTCCAACACAATCAAAGTGGCCATAAGTTTCATGTTGAATCAACATGGCGTCCGTCTGCCGGCGGCCGGCAAGGTAGGATTGGGGCGATGAAATTTTTCCGACTTTATCGGTGGTTAAGGTGGCTTGTTGAAAAACTTGTATGCCAAGCAATGGTACTTTTTGGGACCGAGTACTTTGGGATTGACTCTTGATGATGTTTTCAAAGCCACTTTGATGAATACTTCGCGTAATAATTTGTAAGACTTGCTCAACTTGAGCGATTTCTTCTCTTAAAGTCCGACCTTCGTAAATATTCTTTTGTAGGATTGGTACAGCATGGGTTAGACCCGACAAAACAATCGTTAAAAGACTAATGCCTAACATGAGTTCAACCATATTCATCGCGCACCCCTTTTTTTTAAACGGATTTCTTCAGCCGAGGTATGTTCTAAATGTTGAATAAACCTGACATAGAGTTGTTGATGATGTTGATGACTGGTATGCAAATAATTGATTCCAGCCCCTAAACAAAATGAAATAATGACTAGGGCAGTGAGCAGTTCGATCAGAATAAATCCATGGTTCATGGATACTATTAAAGACGATGCAAGCTCTTTAGAAGGGGGGTATAAGCGTCAGATTTTACTTAAATGAATGTCAGAGACATCTGACATCGGCACTTTTCAAGATTGATAAATTGTTGGATCTGCTAAACCTGCTTCACTAAATCCTAATTTTCGTAAGCGACAAGATTCGCAAATACCGCAGGCTTGACCCTGTAAATTGGCTTGATAACAGGATACGGTCTTGGCGTAATCCACTCCTAGAGCCATACCTAATTGAATGATTTGAGATTTATGGAGATCAATAATGGGTGCATGTACTCTAATAGAGTGTTCTTCTACTCCGATTCGGGTTGCTAAGTTTGCCATCGCTTCAAAAGACTTGACATAAGCGGGACGACAATCAGGATATCCCGAATAATCTACAGCATTAGCTCCAAAGAAAATGTCCTGTCCACCCAAGGCTTCCATCCAACTTAGTGCGCAGGATAAGAGGATGGTATTACGTGCAGGAACGTAGGTTACTGGAATTTCACCCTCGTTTTCGGGATGGGGATTGGGCGTGCCGTTGATAGGTATCTTGATTTGAGAATCAGTGAGTGCTGAGCCGCCAAAACGACGTAAATCTAACTCAATAATCTCATGCCTAAAAGCCCCGTATGCTTTCGCAACATCGACGGCAGCATCTAATTCAGAAGAATGCGTTTGACCATAACGAACAGACAGGGCATAAGGGGTATAACCCAAAGCACTGATGAGTGCGAGTAAAGTTGCTGAGTCTAAACCACCAGAAAGTAATAAAACAGCAGGAGCTCCCTTTATTTTGGGAGCATATTGTTCAAATTGCTTCAAAAAATCCATATTTAATAACCACTTATTAAAATCATCACTTACTTGATTTTACTGAGCATTCCCCGAGCCGTTTCAGCTGATTTACTCTCTGGAAAACTTTTAATCAAAAGCTCTAGAGTTTTTCTGCCTTCTGCCTTTTGATTAGACTCTAAAAGACAGTTAGCAATATTTAAAAGTGTCTGTGGCACACGAGCATGATCTGGAAAAGTTTTAATCAGAGCATTTCCTGCAGCGATTGCACCTTTGTAGTCTTTGCTGGCATATTTGCTAACGGACAGCCAGTATTGGGCCACAGGCCAGTAGGGACTATTGGGGTAAGCAGTGATAAATTGGGTTAAAAGGCCCTCTGCTTTTACTGGACTACCATCTTTAAATTCGAGAAGGGCCTGGTCATATAACTCTTTTTCTGCAGTCTGAATTTTTCCAGTAACACCCTCAATTTCAACTTTGACGGGTTCTAAAAGTTTGATACGATCATTCAGCTCACTATAGTAAATTTTTAAATTACTTTTTTGATCATCTACTGTTCTCTCAAGTTCCTCTATTCGACCACGTAATTTTGAATTTTCCTGAACGGAACGCTCAAAAGAATTGGTTAATTCAAAAATAGCCTTTTGATTGTTTTTAACGGATTCAGTGAGTACATTAATCTGCCTACGGGCATCATTGTCTTCAAAGATTGCCGCATGAGTACTTTGGCAAGCCAAAATACTCAGCATGCCAAAGGCTAAGAGTGGTGAGAGCTTGAGATGAGTCATGTGAATTATTGATAGGCGATGTCAGCACGACGATTATCCGCGCGACCAGCGTCATCTGCATTAGGTGACTTAGGTTTTTCTTTACCAAAACTGACTGCTTCCATTTGTGTGTCTGAAACACCGAGTAAGCTCAACATTTTACGAACCGCTTCAGAGCGTTTTTGACCTAAAGCAAGGTTATATTCACTTGTTCCTGAATCATCGGTATTACCTTGAATCGAAATACGATAATTTTTGTTCGCTTTTAAAAATTTAGCGTGAGCTTCAATCAGTGCCTGATCAGAGCTTTTTACCGTGTAACTGTCGAAGTCGAAATAAAAGCTCTTGTTATAAACTGGACTTTTTGGATCATTCCATGGTTGATTAGCAAATTTACTATCTACGCTTCCAGAACTGTTGCTACCATTTTTAGCATTCTCATCCACATCATCTAACTTCACTCCGGAGGAGCAAGCAGTGAGACCCACTGTAATGATAGCTAAGGCAAAAAACGCAAAACGACGCAGCGTAGCTTGATTCTTGAAAAAGAAATTTGTAGACATAATGGATTCCTTAAAAAATGTTTTATTACAAAAAATACTAGGTAAAAAAATTAATTACTCTTTGGTTGAGATTGTTGAAAGATTAGTTCATGAATGGGCCCCAGGCAGGCTCCCTAACATCTGAACCAGGAATACTTAATGTTTGTTTCACTGAGCCATCAATCGAGACAGCTGCTAAGACATTACGACTACCAATTCTGGTGGCGTACAAGATGAATTTACCATTAGCTGCAAAGGATGGTGTTTCATCATGATTGGTTTGAGTGAGTCCAATAACTTCACCAGTTCTTAAATCGAGTAACTGTAATTTATACCCACCAGATCTTGCGATATAAGCCAGAGATTTCCCATCAGGAGATATCCTAGGACTGGTTGCATAACTGTGTTTAAAGGTAACTCGGCTGGCATTACCAAACGTTTCACCATCACTATTCATGCGGTAAATTTGGGGAGAACCTCCACGATCACTCGTGAAATAAATAGATCTACCATCTTTTGACCATTGGGGCTCGGTATCCACTGCTGATCCAGCTGTTAGACGCTTTAGATTAGAGCCATCTGCATTGAGGCTATAAATTTGGGTATTACCGTCACGAGATAGAGAAATCGCAAGTTTTGATCCGTCCGGCGACCATGCTGGTGCACTGTTATTCCCTTTTTGATTAGCTAATACAATGCGTTTACCGGTAGCTAATTCGTGCACATAAACCACTGGTTTTTTAGTTTCAAAAGAAACATAGGCGACATTTTTACCATCGGGTGACCATACTGGAGAAATGATAGGTTCAATACTGGTCAGAGCCACTCTAGAATTCTGACCATCTGAATCGGAGATCATTAACTGATACTGTTTATTGTTCTTTGTAATATAGGACAGGCGGGTAGAGAAAATTCCACGCTCACCGGTTAAGCGCTGAACGATATCATCTGCAATAGCATGTCCTGCACGGCGTAAATCCTGATTACTCACCTGCACAGTGGTACCACCCAGCGATTCTTTTTTTACGGTATCGTAGAGACGATAAGTAATTTCAAACATACCACCGGCTAAAGGTTTAACATCACCAATCGCAAGCGCCTGGGCTCTTCTAGAAGACCAAAAAGACAAATCTGGATTGTCTGAAATACCTTGAACTGTGCTGCCGGGGTCAATATTAAAAAATTTACCTGTGTTGGCTAAATCGGACCGGACCACGTCGGTTACTTTGCTAGGTAGGTTGCTCTCAGCAACAAAGCTCGTGACCGCAATAGGGTATAAAGATTGTCCTACCCCAGAGATCTCAATTTGCATTTGCGCAAAGCTTGGCGAAGAGATAACAAAAGAGGTACCAAAAAGGACAAACAAATAGAGGGGACTTAGTAAAGCACGCGTGGCTTTCACAAAATGATACTTCGACTTCAATAATTCCATTGAACCAACCCTCTCTTTTAAATCATTTTCTTTTGCTAATAGCTCAATTATTCAAATGTCAACATGCATAGAAAACATTTATTGACTATTTTAACTGCCTTCTAAAAAATAGGAGTGAAAAAGCTTTAGTTTTATCTGACTAATTTTTTTAATCTTTTGGTCTAAAAATTAATTGAATTTGTCTTGGAACTGAACCGTTATCATCCCTTGGAAGAGACCCTGCCTGCTCTAAAGCGCGTAAGACCGCATTATCCCAATCAGGTAGGCCACTTGATTTGACCATATTTTGTTTGATGATTCTGCCATCCGGTGCGAGTTCTACTTGAATCGTAACGGCCGGATTGCCAACCACGCCAGCTGGATTGAACGTGATTTTTGGCTTGATAAATTTTCTAACCTTGTCAGCAAAACCTGGTGCATCGGTACCACCGGTTCCCACGCCAGAGCCAACTGTACCGCCACTACCGCCGCCTTCTGAGCCAGCTTGTGCCCTTAGTTTTTCAATCCGGTCTAGTCGGTCTTTCTCCGCATCGGCTTTAGCTTTGGCTTCTTTCGCCTCTTTTGCCGGATCCGTTGTTGGTTTAGGTTTGGACGATTCTTTTACTTTTGGTGGCTCAACCTTCGGTGGCTCGACTTTTGGCTTGGGTTTTTCAACCGGTTTTTCAATAGGTTTAAAAGTAATAGGAGGTGCTACTGGCTTTTTTTCTGCTTTAGGCTTTTCAGGTTTTAGCTCTTCTTTTTTCTTTTTCGTAACGATCTCAGCTTTTTCATCGTTATTAATGACTGGCTTTTCTATAACGGGTTCAGGCTCAATTTGACGGGACGGGACAGGTGCATCCCATAATTCGACTTCGACACCTGCTGGAGTTGAACTCGTACGCCAGTTTAGACCCACCGCGAACATTAAAACAAGTAGGCTATGCGCAGCCAAACTGAGCAAAAAGGCTTTTTTGCCACCAGGTTCACGAAGCTTCCAGCGCTGAATTGGGAGAGTTGTACTGTTAGTTGCAAGCATGATCTTGGAATTTCTTAAAAATCAATTACTTACCTTTTACGGCGAGACCAACACGTTTAACACCATTTTCTTTGAGGCTAGACATAACGTCCATCACCACTTCATATTTGATCGACTTATCCGCCGCAATAACCATAGGTTGATCAGGGTTTTTATCGGCAAGTTCCCTTGCAAAAGCGCCTAATTGGGCTTTATTTAAAGTTTTAGTAGCTTGGCCGTTTTCATTAATCTTGATTTCTTCGCGTTCATTAATATTTAAGAAAATGGGCGGAAGTGGTTGCACCTTTGCGCCACCAACACTAGGTAGGTTAACTACACCTGGATTCACAAAGGGTGCTGTGACCATAAAAATCACAAGCAAAACCAACATTACATCGATGTAAGGAACGACGTTGATATCGGACATTGCGCGGCGTTTGCCACCTCTTGAACTACGCTGAATACTTGCCATTCGATTGCCGCTGAAGGATATTAGTAAACTCTTCGATAAAGGTCTCAAACCGAATTGCTAAACGGTCTACATCGGAGGCACTGCGATTATAAAAAACTACAGCAGGAATGGCCGCAAACAAACCGATTGCTGTTGCCACCAAAGCCTCGGCAATACCGGGCGCAACACTTGCTAAAGTTGCTTGCTGCACATTAGCTAGCCCCCTAAAAGAGTTCATGATGCCCCATACAGTACCAAATAAACCAATGTATGGAGAAACCGATCCGACTGATGCCAGAAAAGGCAGATTAGCTTCTAATGCATCCATCTCGCGTTGATAAGCTGCTTTCATAGCGCGCCTAGCAGGATCAATATCCTTACCTTTTAAAAACTCTTGCATCCCCGCTTGAAAAATTCTTTGCAAAGAGTTTGCATGCTTGCCTTGATTTCTTTGGGCAGCTTCAAGTAATGTACTTAAATCCCCGCCAGACCAAAAGTCTTTTTCAAAAGCTTCTGTTTCGCGGCGTACAGCTCCTAGGGAGATGCCTTTACGAAAAATAATAGACCAAGAGCCAATCGATAAACTGACTAATAGAATAAGAATGAGTTGCACCACAATACTTGCGTGCATTACTAGACTGATAATGGATAAATCTTCTTGTTGAGGCATAGGGAATTTTACAGAGAGTAATATTTTTTAAAAAAGAAATGCTTTGAATACATTTTGATGCATGTTAATACAAAGAAAAATTACTAAATATCTACTAAATATTTTAAGCAATACAAATTAAAAATCACCGAAAAATTTCGGTTTATTGAAAAACAACTAAAATAAAGGTCTTTTGTTGTTGAACCAAAAAGTTTTATCATGTTCTTCACATCCAATTTTAGCTTAAACCTCCAAGGAACCCAAACATGTTCGAAAGAAGTCACAACCTAGCCAAAACTGATCCTGCACTTTGGGCAGCAATCCAATCAGAAAATGGTCGCCAAGAAGCACATATCGAGCTAATCGCCTCTGAAAACTATACCTCACCTGCTGTTTTAGAAGCTCAGGGTTCGCAATTGACTAATAAATATGCTGAAGGTTATCCGGGCAAACGTTACTACGGTGGTTGTGAATTCGTGGATATTGCTGAGCAATTAGCGATTGATCGCCTCAAAGCTTTATACGGTGCTGACGCGGCTAACGTACAACCGCACTGTGGTGCATCTGCTAATGAAGCTGTGTTTTTAGCTTTCTTAAAGCCAGGTGATACGATTTTAGGGATGAGTTTGGCCGAGGGTGGTCACTTAACTCATGGTATGGCTCTCAATATGAGTGGTAAATGGTTTAACAGTGTTCCATACGGCTTAAACGCTCAGGAAGAAATTGACTATGATGCAATGGAGCGTCTTGCGCATGAACATAAGCCAAAATTGATTATTGCTGGAGCTTCTGCTTATTCGCTACATATTGATTTTGAGCGTTTTGCTAAAGTAGCTAAAGCAGTCGGCGCTATTTTTCTAGTAGATATGGCACATTACTCAGGATTAATTGCTGCTGGACTTTATCCAAATCCAGTCCCTTATGCTGATGTGGTAACTTCCACGACTCACAAAAGTTTACGCGGTCCAAGAGGCGGCATTATCCTCATGAAAGCGGAACACGAAAAAGCGATTAATTCAGCCATTTTCCCTGGTTTACAGGGTGGCCCTTTAATGCATGTGATTGCGGCTAAAGCGGTAGCATTTTTAGAAGCACAACAACCAGACTTTAAGGCCTATCAGCAACAAGTTTTAGACAATGCAGACGCGCTTGCTAAAGCCTTGGTCCAAAGAGGCTTACGAATTGTTTCTGGTAAAACACAGTCCCATGTGATGTTAGTTGATTTACGCGCCAAGAATATTACCGGTAAGGAAGCAGAGCGTATTTTAGGTCTAGCTCATATTACTGTGAATAAAAACGCTATTCCGAATGACCCAGAAAAGCCTTTTGTTACTAGTGGTATTCGTTTAGGCTCACCAGCGATGACTACGCGAGGCTTTAAAGTGCCTGAAGCGATTCAGGTAGGTAATTGGATTGCTGACATTTTAGATCAGCCAGAAAGTACAGAAACGATCGACCGAGTCCGCTCTGAAGTTGAAGCACTGACCAAGCGTTTCCCTGTCTACGGAGCATAATTTAATCTAATGCACTGCCCATTCTGTCCTAATGAAGAGACCCAAGTACTCGATTCTAGAGTTTCAGAGGACGGTCGGGCAGTTCGCCGTAGGCGCCGGTGCGAAAAGTGCGATAAACGCTTCACCACCTATGAGCGTACTGAATTGAGTATGCCAACTTTAGTCAAAAAAGATGGTAGCCGTGTCGAATATAACCGCGACAAAATCTTAAGTTCGATGCGCCTAGCCCTTCGTAAACGTCCCGTTTCAGCAGATGCTGTCGATGCCGCTATCGCTCAATTAGAAGAGCGTGTGATTAGTTTGGGTGAAAAAGAATTGCCGACTTCTCGGATTGGTGAACTCGTGATGCGTGAACTCAAAAAACTCGACAAAGTCGCTTACATCCGTTTCGCCTCGGTTTACCGAAGCTTTGAGGATATCGAATCGTTTGAGTCAGCCCTCAAAGAGTTGCGTTAATTCTTACTAAATAAGCCTTCCAAAAACTGAGCAATTTTTTGTGTAGCAATTTTTGTTGCCTCAACGTCTGATCCTACATTTGGATTTCTTTCAACACAAGCATCGGTGTATTGAAATAATTTCCCCGTTGCTAAATTAATGAGTTGTCCAGGAGACTCTTCCTTGATTTTGCAATTTCTGACTGTTTGAGCATTGGTCGAGGGTACAGGGGGATTTTTACCGATAGGTGAGTCAAAAGCATGCGGTCCGAACGGATATTCATTTAACTGCACGTCTTGATTCTTGGCTTTTAAGCGTTCAACATAGGCCCGACAAGGCACAATCGGATTGTAATCATCGGCAATGCCGTGGTGTAGACGAATCGGTTTACCAGTCGTTATTTCATCGCCAATATATTGTGTCGAGCAATCGGCATAAAAAGGAATGTAGGCTGCGAAATCAAGACCGCTTTGGTTCCACAATTGATGGAAGCGTTGATTACTTGCAAAGAGTGTGGCTTGACCGCCGCGAGAAAAGCCCATCAAGACAATTTTCTTTGGATCAATTTGTGGATTCGATTTTAAAATATCGAGGATCCGGTAGGTGTCCAGAATCATATTCAGGCGACCTAACTGCGCTTGATTGGGACCTAATACTTTGAGACCTCTACCCGTGAAACTATCTAAATTAAAGGTAGCATAACCCTGGGCCAAAAATGTATTTGACCAGTAATCTAGATTGGCGCCAATACCGCTTGAGCCATGAACCAAAACGACTACGGGTAATTTACTGGAAACCTTTGTTGGATTAGGTGGATAACGTAAAACACCACCAACGGTGACAGCTTTGCCTTGGTTATCACCTTGCAAAAACTGGGAGTCGCTGATCGTTAAACTCGGAATGGAATAAATTTCGGAACGGGATGAGACACCGTAACTAGGAGGAGCAACACTTAGTCCTTGAGCGTTGGTTTGACTCAAACCGCTACATAGTAAACCAAATATAAATAGGAATTTTTTCATTAACTTAGGGCGTTAAAAACTCTTGTTGTAATTTCTTCAACAGATCCCGTACCGGATATCTGGCGATAATTTGGTGGGGAAATCTGGGCAGAGGTATCGCCATTTTTAGCCCATGTTGAATAATATTCAACTAATGGCTTAGTTTGCTGATCATAGACCTCAAGGCGCTTGCGCACGGTTGCTTCTTTGTCGTCTTCCCGTTGAATGAGTTCTTCACCCGTTACGTCATCGATGTTTTCAACTTTAGGGGGATTAAAACGGGTATGGTAGGTTCTGCCAGAAGCAATGTGAACACGACGTCCACTCATACGCTCAATAATCGCTTCAAAAGGGACATCAATCTCAAGGACATAGTCTATGGGTACACTGGCATCTTTCATCGCCTGAGCTTGGGGAATCGTTCTTGGAAAACCATCAAATAGGTAACCATTAATACAATCGGGTTGCGTTAAGCGATCTTTAACAAGACCGATGATGATATCGTCTGAAACCAGTCCACCAGAGTCCATCACTTTTTTTGCTGCAATACCCATCGGGGTGCCCGCTTTGACCGCAGCACGAAGCATATCTCCTGTTGAAATCTGGGGGATACCAAATTTCTCGCAAATAAACTTTGCTTGCGTTCCCTTACCTGCACCGGGGGCACCTAACAAAATTAATCTCATGTTAATTCCTCTT
>CAISYI010000100.1 GCA_903889595.1 uncultured beta proteobacterium | reverse complement strand
GGTTGGTTCAGCACTCATCATCTCTTTAGAAAATATTATTAGTTCCTATACTGAACGTTGGTCATTTGTGATGGGTTTAATGTTTGTCCTTGCCATGATTTTTATTCCAGAAGGAATTGTTGGTAAGTTAAAAGTTTCGAAGAAATAAATTTTTTAATATTAACTTGGAGGTCATTATGGATCGTCGTAACTTTATCAAGTCAGGCGCTGCAGTCAGTGGTTTATCTGTTTTTGGTTCCTTTGAACAAGTCTTAGCGCAAACAACTGGACCAATTAAAATTGGTTTGATGGCACCTTTAACCGGTGTATTAGCTGCCGGGGGTAAGGAAATTGTTGAAGGTTTCACCATGTATTGGGAGTCAATCGGTAAAAAGGTTGCCGGTCGCGATATTCAAATTTTTGTTGAGGATGATGCCTCGAATCCAGATATTGCATTACAAAAGGCCCGTAAATTAACAGAGCAAAATCAAGTAGATTTTTTAGTAGGTAATTTACTTGCAAATACCGGTCTAGCCGTCGCTGAGTACGCTAAAACAAATGGTATTCCGTACTTTATTCCAGTCATCGCTGCGGATGATTTGACCCAACGTACTAGAATCCCTAATGTGATTCGTGTGGCAGGTTACACCGCAAGTCAAACTTCACACCCCTTAGGTGACTATGCTTATAAGACTATGGGATTTAGAAAAATTGTCACTATTTCCCAAGACTATACTTTTGGTCACGAGCAGTGTGGTGGCTTAGTACAAGTATTTACTGAACTAGGTGGCCAAGTATTAAATCAATTTTGGAATCCATTAAATACGCAAGATTTCAGTCCTTATTTTGCACAGATTCAAGCTGCTAAACCTGACGCTGTTTTTGTAATGGAAACGGGAGCTGACGGTTTGAGATTTTTACAGCAATGGACGAACTTTGGTTTGAAAGGAAAGATTCCATTATTAGCCGCTCAAAATACAACGGACCAATCAGTGATCCGTAGTTTGAATAGTGGCGAAGCGGATGGTTTAATTTCTGCTGCTCACTTTGCTGAGGGAGCACCAAACGTGCAGACTCAGAAATTTGTAGCCGAGTATTTAATTGCTTACAATCATTTCCCATCCATCTACGGATTTTCGCACTATGTTGCGGCAATTTGGATCGCTCAGGCGATTAAAAATGTTGCTGGCAATATTTCTAATCGCCCTAAGTTTTTAGATGCAATCAGATCTGTTGTGTTGCAAGAATCACCACTTGGTAGGCCAGTAAAGTTAGATACTTATGGTAATCCAATCTACGACGTATTCATCAGAAAAGTGACAAAGCGTCCTGATGGTAAGTATTGGAACGTGCCAGTCGAAACCTATCCAAGCGTTTCACAGTTTTGGAAATATAAGCCAGAAGAATATCTAAAACAGCCTCCTTACTCTAGAGCGTTCCAAGGGATTAAGAAAAGTTGATGGAAAAATTGATTCTTGACGTTGCCAACGTAACTGTTCAGTTTGGCTCATTTAAAGCAGTAAATAATGTTTCCATGAAAGTGAGTAACGGAGATAAGATTGCTATTCTTGGGCCGAACGGTGCTGGTAAAACTTCCCTTTTTAATGCGATTACTGGGATGACACTGCCAAGCCAAGGATCCATCTCGATGGGGGGCGTGGACATAACTAGGTCCTCACCAAATCGTAGGGCAGAGCTCGGGATCGCAAGAACCTTTCAAATTACAAACTTATTCTTTGGATTAACGATTGAGGAGAATTTACTGCTTGCAGCACGTGGATTATTAAGCAGGAAGTTTTCTCTCTTTAGCTCTTCGGTACTGCCACAAAGTGAAGAACAACTGGTCCAGTCTGTTTTAGAAAGATGTCATCTTCTAACTAAAAGGCATTGGTTGGTTAAAGAAATCTCTTACGGAGAGCAACGACAATTGGAATTAGCGATGTCACTTACTAGCTCGCCTAAAGTGCTTTTATTAGATGAGCCGGCAGCTGGGTTATCTCCTGCAGAAAGAGTTGTTATGTCAGATGTGATTAAGAGTTTGCCGAAAGATCTGGCAATCGTTCTGATTGAACATGATATTGATTTGGCCCTCAACTTAGTTGATAAAGTTATTTGTATGTATCAAGGCGCTGTTTTGGTAGAGGGAAAGCCGGACGAAATTAGAGGGAATAAAAAAGTCCAAGAAATATATTTAGGAAAACCTCGCCATGCTTAAAATTGATCAAGTTTGCTCCTCCTATGGTGAAGCACAAGTCTTAAAAGATATTTCTATGTATGTTAATGAGGGAGAGATCGTTGCTCTTTTAGGTAGAAATGGCATGGGTAAAACATCTCTAGTAAGAACAGTGATGAACCTCTCCAATCCTCAAAAGACCAAAGGTCAAATCTCAATTGGTAGCCAATCGTTAGAGGGACTAGCTCCTTATGAAGTTTCTCGTGCTGGAGTCGGATATGTTCCACAAGGCAGAAGGTTGTTTTCATCCCTAACAGTTTTGGAACATTTACAAATTCTAGATAAGAAAAGTCCGGGCGCCTGGAGCATTGAAAAAGTCTTTGAAAACTTTTCTCGTTTAGCCGAGCGTAAGACAAATCGGGGTAATGAGTTATCTGGTGGCGAACGTCAATTACTTGCAATTGCAAGAGCCCTTATGACTGGCCCAAAAATATTACTGATGGATGAGCCGACTGAAGGATTAGCCCCCGTGACGGTTGAACTAGTCGAAGGAGTGATGCATACCCTTAAAAAAGAAGGACTTGGTATTTTATTGGTGGAACAGAATTTATATAGTGCTTTAGCGGTAGCTGATCGGGTATATATTCTGGAAACGGGGATGGTTGTTTGGCAGGGTAGCCCGAGCGAGTTAATGGCTCACCCTGAAACCTTAGAAAGATACTTAGGAATTCATTAATTGCTAAATTTTAATGATTTGGATTTGGTTGGTATAGCCCAGGCTATTCG
Organism: uncultured beta proteobacterium; assembly: GCA_903889595.1. Taxonomy (GTDB): domain Bacteria; phylum Pseudomonadota; class Gammaproteobacteria; order Burkholderiales; family Burkholderiaceae; genus Polynucleobacter. The sequence continues at coordinate 5,524 of CAISYI010000100.1, read as the reverse complement.
TGAAAAGCAGATCAGTGCTTATGAATTAGCTCAAGAGTCGATTAGACGCATACGTACGATTGGGTTGCAATTCAATGCCGTTTTTTCGATCAATGAAGAGGGGGCCTTAGCCCGAGCGCATTTATTAGATCAAAAACAAGAAAAAAATGAACCATTAGGTCTGCTTCATGGTGTTCCTTTAGGTCATAAAGATTTAATTGCAGTTGCTAATCAAAGGATGCATGTTGGATCTACTATCCTAGAAAATAATGTTTCTGCAGTCAATTCCCTAGTCAACGAGCGTCTAGAGAATGCAGGTCAGGTCAATGTTGCTTCATTACATATGGCCGAGTTTGCATTGAGCCCAACGGGTTTTAATCAACATTATGGCCATGGTAAAAACCCCTGGAATCCATTGTATGTACCAGGTGGATCATCAAGTGGGTCAGGTATTGCTGTCGCATCAAGACTCTTATTTGGATCAATAGGGTCTGACACGGGTGGTTCTATTCGACATCCAAGTGCTATGTGTGGCATTACAGGATTAAAGCCGACAAATGGCTTAGTAGCAGCGGAGGGTGTATTCCCGCTCTCGACCTCCTTGGACTGTGTTGGACCGATGGCTCAATCAGTTCGGGATTGCGCCAGACTTCTCACCGTTGTGACAGGTCAAATAATCAATTATGAGAGTAATCTTCACCTCCCCGTTAATGGTATGAAGATTGGTATCCCCAGAACTTACTTCTATGAGAATCTGGACGCCACTGTTGAAAGTTGCTTATTGGAAGCGATGGCAGTTTTTAAAAGTTTAAAATTTGAACTTGTAGAAGTCGATGTACCAAATATGCAAATGATTAATCAGAACATGGGTACGGTATTGGCTTATGAGGCATTTCAAATTCATCAAGACTGGTTGAATCAATTTCCATTGGGGTATGCTGACCAAGTAAGAGCAAGAATCGAGTTTGGTAAAGACTTAACTTCGACTGTTTACGAGCAAGCAATTCAACAGCGCGCCGTCCTTCAAGAAACTGTTCAATCTCATTGGTTTTCGCATTGCGATGCGATACTCGCGCCCACTTTGCAAATTGAAACTCCATCCATCGAAGCCACCACAAAAGGCTCAACAGCTGAAATATTATCCAACTTAATGCGCGTTACGCAAAATACCAAGGGTATTAATTATTTGTCTCTCCCAGCATTAAGCATGCCAGTTGGTTTTACGAAAGGTGGTTTACCTATTGGGATGCAACTTATTGGTAATCAATTTGCAGAGGAAAGATTATTACAAATCGGTAATGCCTTTCAAAAGGTCACAAATTGGCATCAACAAATGCCTCAGATCGCAATAATTTAGATATTGGATCCGTTAGAATTTGCAGTACCAATCTTTCGCATTGCATCGATGATTTTGGAACTTTCAGTATCGTAGTTAGAGAGGGAGCCGTGAAGTATTGGAACCAATTTTAGAATGTCATCTGCGCCGAAAAACTGCATTGACCAATTCGGGAATAAACGGTCTTCAATTTTGCGCTTTTCTAAAATTCGTTTTACGCTATGCTTCGGGTCCTTACTAATTTTTTCAAATGTTTCTTGAATAAAGTTTTCTGGACCTTCGATGATTTGTCCAAAATAGCCGTTTTCGTAATATAAAACACCGGTAATTTGATGATCAAAATTCCAACGAAGTGAATCTTTTAAAATCGGCAACAAAGTCAGTGCATCCATCTCGTAGGAAGCTTTACTAACGTAAGAAAGTTCGATTAAACCCATGGTTGCTTTATTTTATCAAAGTTATCGCACCAATTTTCAAAGTCTGAAACAGGCATTGGCTCAGCAAAGAGATACCCTTGCGCGTAGTCACATCCTAAATTGATTAATGCTTTAAGGTGTTCAATGGATTCAACTCCTTCTGCGATAACTTTTCGATTAAAAACTTTTGATAAAGCAAGTACACTTTTTACAATCGCCATATCATCAGGATTTGTCAACATATCAAAAATAAAACTTTGATCGATTTTAATAAAATCAACTTGTAAATGTTTCAAGAAGGTTAGAGAAGAATAACCAGTGCCGAAATCATCAATCGCAAACATAAAGCCATAAGCTCTTAGCTCGTTAATTAATTGTGACGTAGCAAGAGAATCTTCAAAGGCACTAGTTTCTAAAATTTCAAAGCCAATTTGAGAGGGAGAGACCTCTGGAAACTCTTTAATTAAATCCTTAATAAAGGCCATTAAATTTTTTGACTGTAGATGGTAGGCGCCAATGTTAATGAAAATTTGATCTTGACGACCCATTAAGTTCCATTGATTTAATTGTTTAAAGCAGGATCTTATAACCCATTTACCGTGTTCAATACTGACCTGATCATTTTCAATATAAGGTAAAAATTCTCCAGGTAACATCAATCCTTTAGTTGGGTGATTCCACCTCGATAACACTTCTGCTCCTGCTATTTGTAAGTCAGATAACTGAACTTTAGGTTGAAAATATAACTCGAGTTCATTCCTTTTGATGGCATTGAGGATATTAGAGGACGCTTCTTTTTTTACACGAAATGAATAATGTGTTTTCGTATCGAAATACTGAATTGAATTTTTCCCCGACTGTTTTGCCTGATACATGGCTTGATCCGCATGACGAATTAACACCTCTTGGTTGGAGGAGTCCTTAGGATAAAAATTGACTCCAATACTGCATGAGAGCTGGATTGACGTTTCGTCAATCATAAATGGTTTAGAGGTCGTTGCTAAGATTCTTTCTAAAATAATCGATGACTCATTAATTTCATCCAAATCGTTTAGTAAGACGATAAACTCATCCCCGCTAATTCTCGATAAGGAATCACCCTTGCGCAGAGCTGCTTGAATTACATTGCTAATGTGGATTAAAACCTTATCCCCAACAATATGCCCGTGAGTATCATTGATTTTTTTAAAGTTATCCAAATCAACAAATGCAAGAGCTAGTGACTGATTTTTTCGGTCACAGATTGTCATTGCTTGGGTTAGTCGATCTAAAAATAAAGTTCTATTAGGTAATTTAGTGAGGGCATCATAATGCGCTAAAAAACGCATCTCCTCTTGATCTTGATGATGTTGAGTTACGTCCCTTATTACACCAACAAAATTTTTCCCCATATGGCTGAGAGAAAGCTCAACCCACAACATATTTCCGGTGGCGTGATTGAAGCGAATTTTGTAGGATTTTTTTAAAAGATTAGATGAAATATTACTTTTAAAATTCACATCCAGAATATCCTGATCTTCGAAGTAAAAAAAATCACTGAGATGTTTACTAAGGGGGGAATCTTTTAGCCCTGTAATCTTCTGCCAAGCTGAATTGACAAATAAAAGTCGACCTTCGCTGTCAAGCTCAAATAAGATTTCATTGAGTAATTCAACCCGTTCTCGCATGCCTTTTTCACTGGCAACTAGCGCTTCCATGAGTTTATTCGTTGCTGAAATTTGCAAATCAACTAATAAACTTTTATCAGATTCCATGGGCTTTTATTGGGATTAATTAAAAAAGTTAATTAAATATTTTCTAATGATTTAGATTCAATCACTGAGCCGTAAAGCGGGAATACATTTTGGCAATAGAAGTTATGCTCTAAAGCGGTTCTAGCGGAAGAGCAATCTTCCACAATCGATACTTTATAGCCTCTTTCATAGGCTGCACGACCAGTAGAATCGATACAAAGTGAGGTAACCATGCCACAAACCCAAACTTCATTAATATTATTTGCAGACAGGATATTTTCTAAATCTGTTTTTGAAAAGGCGTTAAATCCAACCTTGCCAGATACATAAGTAATTCTGTCGCCGAACTCAGCGAGTTCAGGAATATTTTCAGCACCGAAGGTTCCTACAGAAAAAGCTCCGGACTCTTTGATTTTGTCCAAAATTCCTGAGGAATTAGATAGTGCGCGGTACGAACTCTCTAATACAATCGGGGTAGATATGATTAAAGCTTTTGTATCAGCTAATTGACGTATTAAATTCATTGAATTTTCTAGTACCCCATCAACTCTGCCTGGTTCTTCAACGACACCTCTGAGCACGCCGTTTTTTGCGAAGTAGTCATTTTGATACCCAACCAAAATAACAGCTAAGTTTTCGTAATTATTCATCATATTGCCTTTTGAAGTTGTTTAGTGCAAGAAAACCGAAGATTGATCATACTCTAGAATAAATCTTTAGTATTTCTTCTAGGTTAAATTTGCACCTTAAAAATCAGCTTAATTGACTATTTTTGGTAATTTGATCAATTACTTCATAATTTATATTGCTAGGCAAATAATAAAATCGTTTTTACTGAATGTCTAGTTGAATAGAAAGCATGAGGCTACTTAAAGCTTTACCATGAGGATCTTGCGCTAAGGATCTGGTAACTCCCCCTCCTAGAGCGCCTTCTATGACAAAATTAAGTGCTTGTAATTTGGGTAGCTCATAACGAAACACTGGGCCTTTTGTGATATGGGCGAAAGCTTCTGTCACCACATCAACCGATAAATATTGTTGAATGATTTCCCAGCCCTCAGTGTCATAGGCAATCACCGAGATATTGGATGTGTTGCCCTTATCTCCAGCGCGGGAGTGAGCAATCTCATGTAATCGAATCATCATCCCAATCTCCTAATTTGTATTTGTGAATCAATCCAGTGTCTTGGAATTAAAACGGATTGAACTGCTAAGACAGGTTTTACTAGGGGGTCGATACCGCCTCCTGCGCCGGTTGGTCCATTAAGATGGAGTGCCCTACATTCAAAACCAACGGCTTGCGCAGCAATTTTGTTGGGAGTTCTTACGACTAAGCGAAGCCTTACTTCATAAGGTTCCACTCTATTATCGGGTAAGCCGTGCAAACTCGACATACCAATGTAATCAACCCGAAACTCTGAATAGCTAAAACCACGTTGCTTGAGCCGATCTTTTACTATTTGCGCACCCCATTTTGCCCTATCAAGAGCGTTAGGCCCAGCATAGGATATTTGTCCCTCACCAATATACCCATCATCATATCCAACCGTTACTTTGTAGGTTGGCGTTCTGGGTTTACCTCGCGCAGATAAAACTTGAACACGATCTTTTGCGAGTTGTATTAGCTCCAGATCCGTAACGTCTAAAACGCAATCTGGAGTAATGTAATGGGACGGATCGTGTAACTCATATAGTAACTGCTCCTTGACGGTGGCGAGACTCACTAGACCACCACTCCCAACTACCTTACTGATTGAAAAACTACCATTCGAAGCAACATCTGCAAAGGGATTACCTAGCTCTGAGAGCCGATCGACCTCTTTTTTGCCGGGGTCTGCAAAGTTTCCACCACTCACTTGAGCTCCACATTCTAGTAAGTGCCCACATACTGTTCCAGCAGCTATCCTCTGTAAATCGTCATAACTCCATTTAAACTCATGCATCATTGGTGCTAAAAAGAGTGAAGGATCCGCTACTCGGCCAGTAATGATGATTTGGGCATCAGTTTCAAGGGCTTTTACGATGACATCAGCACCTAAGTAAGCATTGCTTGCAATCAT
>CAISYI010000099.1 GCA_903889595.1 uncultured beta proteobacterium | reverse complement strand
TCTTGCCGCATCAATGTATTCCATACTTCTAATTTGAGTAGCTGCACTTTCAGCGACACGAACAATTTGGGGCGTAAATACGACTGTCAGCGCAATAATACTATTCATGATTCCAGGGCCCATCGCGCCAGAAATCGCAACTGCAAGAAGAACTGATGGAAAGGCATAAAAGATATCTAAGGTTCTCATAACAAAAGTGTTTATTTTTCCACCAACAAAACCGCTAACTAAACCAATAGTAGTTCCGATCACAAACGCTAAGAAAATCGGCGTAAACCCAATTAAAAGCGTCATACGTCCACCGTAAATTAACCGAGTCAACATATCCCGACCTAACTCATCCGTACCCAACAAGTGACCCGGGGACCCAATATCTAATAACCGTGCGCTCATAGAACCCTGATAGGGTCCATATGAACATATCCATGGTGCAAATAATGCTGAGGCAAAAATAGTAATAAGAATAAAACCACTAATCCAGGCTGAACGATCTTGCAAAAAACTACTAAAGACATCTCTCCAATAAGTTTTTCTTCGGGGCATGATGAAAGTTCCTGTTGAATTCACGACTAGGACCTCATAATCCGTGGATCTAAGATAGATTGAAGAATATCAATGACTAAATTTAATATCACAAAAAACATACAAAGAATTAGAACGATTCCCTGAAGTAATGGGAAATCCCTTTGAAAGATAGCTATGTTGAGCAAAAATCCAGTACCAGGCCAAGAAAACACAGTTTCTATCAGAATTGAACCACCCATCAAATATCCAATTTGAAGACCAACAACAGCTAATACCATTGGCAACGCATTTCGAATCACATGCTTTAATACGGCCATATCGGTTAAACCACGGGCTCGAAGTGAAACCAGAAACTCTCTACCTAAAATCTCGGAAACGATGGACTTTACACTTCGGGTAATAATGCCAGTAGGAATGACTGCCATCGTAATTGCCGGTAACAACATAAATTTAATATGTTCAAAGTCCCAGAAAAAAGTACCACTATCCGGTCCTGCACCCATAGCAGGAAGCCAACCTAACCAAACTGAAAAAACAATAGTTAAAACCAATCCTAACCAATAATGTGGAACACTAATTCCAATGAGTGATAAAAAAGTGGCAACTCGATCGATCCATGAATTTTGATAAAAACCAGCAACCCCGCCTAGAATAAATCCTAGTCCAACCCCAAGAAAACTTGCAATCAAGGCAATCGAAAGGGTATGTGAAAAAGCAGTAACAATCTCTCCCAAGACAGGTCGTCCAGATGCGATCGAAACGCCTAAATCACCCGTAAGTGCCTTCTGCAACCACATTACATACTGAATTGGAACTGGGCGATCTAGTCCATAACTAATTTTCAATGCTTGGACAACCTCTTCTGGCGCATCCGCAGGTGCTATGGCACTGATCGGATCACCAGGAGCCATAAAAACGAGAGCGAAAGTTAAAATCGATACACCAAGAATAATGGGTACAGAGTATAAAATTCGCTTCAAGACATATAAAAGCATCTGTTACATCTTGATCGTAGTGAGATCTTGAAACCAATGCTGAGCTTGAGTATAGTTTTTCACTTTAGGTGAAAGCATATGTGGATTTGTATCATGAACAACCCAAACCATCAAAGCATCATTCACCATTGCTTCATGCACTTTAGCTAAGTAACCATCTTGTTTTTTTGTGTCGTAGGTAGACCGAATTTGCTTGATTAAATCATCAATGATTGGATTAGCATATCCACCCCAGTTCACACCATTGGGTGCAATATATTTACTATCCATAAACCTAACTAAAGCATAGAACGGGTCAGCGGTTACATATCCAAGGTTGATTGCAGTAATACCTTTACCTGCATTTAAAGGATCAGCGGAACCTTTTCTCCAATGCACATAGAGATTTTCAAGCTCTACTACTTCGAATTCAATATTGATACCAATCTCAGCTAAGCTTTGTTGCATAAATTCATTCATTGGCAACGATAGCATCTGACCTGTACCACCTTTAGCAATGATGACTTTTGCTTTGACAGGTCGGTCTTTTGAATATCCTGCTTGCTTCATGAGTTCTTTTGCTGCAGCTAAATCGTATTTAATATCAAAATTTGGTTTTCCAAACCATGGATTTGTTTTATCCACTTGCCCAAATGCTGGTTGAGCCAAGCCATTCATTAAAGCAACAACTGCATTTCGATCAATCGCTAAATTCGCTGCTTTTCTCACTCGAATATCTAACCAAGGTGAACCAAGTTGTGTACTGAAATGATATGGCCATACATGAGGTGTCACGTTTTGAACTAATTTAAAGCCTGAAGACTTTAATTTTTGAACAGAATCAGGCGGTGGACTTTCAATCATGTCAACTTGACCATTCATCAATGCATTCACTCGCGTTAGTACATCCGGAATCGTCATTAAAATAACACGATCAGTTTGGGCTAATCTAGTTTTATCCCAATAATCGTTGAACTTTACCAACTCTGCACGCTCACGAGGGACAAGTTTGTCTAGTTTAAAGGGACCAGTTCCAGAGGGTTCATATGAAAACTTATTCCAATCTTTAGTCTTAGACCATTGAGTAGGACTAGAAATTAAAAACCATGGTAATTGATAAGGAAACAAGGCATCTTCTACTTTCGTAACAATATCAACATGAGAGTCGTCAACTTTTTTGTAACTTGCTATGGAAGGAATTCTGGGCTTCACTTGCGCGGCTTGCTTTGCGTCAAATTGCTCGGCCTTGTCATTCAAAACTTTTTCTAAGTTCCAAATCACGGCTTCAGCATCAAATGAAGATCCGTCATGAAATTTGACGCCTTTACGCAAAGTAAAATGCCAAACTTTTTTATCTTTATCATCAACTTTCCACTCAGTGGCGAGACCCTTGATTAATTTGCCTGGACGATTTGAAATATTGGCTTCCCAAGCAATTAATGGATCATAAATAGTGTGACCTGTAAATTGATAACCACCAGCACCCTCATTTGGTTGACCTGATGTTAATGGAATATCTGCCATGGAAATACCATAACGAACAACCGTTTCGGCTGATGATTGTTGACTAACTACTAATCCACACAATCCAGTTATCACCAATTTCAGGAGCAACGCTTTTTTCGACATTAGATTCATTGAAATTTCCCATTTGAGTTTTCAAAATCTAATTATCTGCAAAGTCATTCTATTTACTAATAGTTAGCTCCCCAGAAAAGGGCTTATGATTTCAAACCAATCATAAAAACACCGCAATGGTGCATTGGGGAAATTCCTTAAAGAATCAAACTATTTACTTATTAAGAGAATTAACAATATCGGGTATGGTGTGGCCTTCAAGAATTTTTCGACTTAAATCATCCTCAAGGCGAGCTTTTTTTTGAGCTAAAAGTAATACTTCCTCGACATGTTTTCTAGGTACAAAACAAACACCTGACTCGTCAGCGACTACCAGATCACCTGGATTAACAAGCACATTACAGATGTAAACAGGCCCATTAATCTCTTCAGATTGAACCCGCCATTTTCCCGTTATAGGAGTGACCCCTTTAGACCAAATCGGGTATTCAACGGCTTTGAAGTCTGCGACATCCCTCACCACGCCATCTACAATTGCGCCTAGCTCACCTTGGCGCTTACCCATGCGCCCACCAACGCCCCCCATATTAGAGGCTGTTTGTACGCCTTGAATCACTAAAACATCGCCCGGTTGAGCTAAATTGTGGCATTCTGCTTCTGCCATTAAGTTCTTTTTACCCTTCACAATCTCTGAAAAGTCGCCTTGCCGTTCAACATTTCTCAAGGTTAAAGCAATACCAACAAGGTGTTTTCCGGGAATAATACACTTAAGTACTGAGCCTGGAATAGCTCCTGGTATTCCTAACTCATCCAACGCGTCTGAAACAGCGCAAGTACAATCTCCCAACGCTTGAAATGCGCTCAGAGTATCTTGATGAATACGTGGAATTTCTATTATTTTAATTTTCTGGGGATCAATTTTTCCAGTCAATTGTTTGGGTTGTGAACTCACTTAAGACTCCTGTGTTGTGAGAGGAGTTTTTAATTCAGGATGCTGTTCGAGATACTCAATTAATAGCCCCTTTAAACCCTCTTTCTCAATCATATTTTTGACCCCTTGATCCATCCCAGAAAAAGACATAGAGGTATTTTGCGTAAGATTCAAAACCTTACCAGTTAGATAATTCACTTCTAAATCATCTCCGTTATTGACCTGTTGAGTGATGCCGTGACACTGCGTTAAACAAGGAATAGCAGTTGCTACAACTCCCTGAAAAGCCCGAACTCCCATTGATTCGCACAAGATAGTGAGATTCAGAAACTTCATACCAATCAGTCCAGCATTGTGGGCCTTACCGGCTAAAAAATTTTTCCCACCCACAATAATGTCGCCAGGTTTGATTCTGTGAATCAAGTCGGGGTCGATTTGAGCAAACAATTGAGGAATTATTTTTTCAGGATCTGTGATTCGAGCAGTTACCATCTCAAAGGCAATAACCCCTCCATCATGGGGTACATCATCACCTAATACATGTGCTTTACCTCTAACAACCCATTCCATCTTTAACCTTTCAACTTTCTTAAATCTCGAGGATCTTGAATAAATCCAGCTATGGCTGAGGCCACAACTGTTAAGGGGCTTGCTAAATAGCACTCTGCCTCAGTCGATCCCATACGACCAGCACCATTGGTTGCAGCAGTAGAAATTGAAACTTCTCCAGGCCCTAAGGGTCCACCTACTCCACCAGCACAAGGACCACACCCCGGAGGAAGCATCATTGCGCCAGCATCCATCAAAATATTCGATAAACCAGAATCTGCTAATTGCTTTGCAATTTTGACCGTACCAGGGACTAAGATCATCCGAACATGATCTGCAATTTGATGGTTTTGTAAAAGTTTTGCCGCCAATTGAAAGTCATCAAACATCCCTGAACCACATGCTCCAATATACGCGTGATCAACCTTTCGGCCGATGACCTGAGAGATATCAACAGCATTGTCGGGCGCTCCGGGTAAAGAAACTTGGGGCACAATTTGCGCAATATCGATCTGAAGAATATTTTCGTAATTCGCATCAAAATCACTTCTTACTGCCGTTGGATTTTCTCTTTGCATTTGATCAGTTGGCTCAAACATGACGTTTGCTACACCAATTTCTGTGAGCGTATTACAAAGAGCTACTTTATAAGAAAGAGACATGCCCCTTATCGCCTCTCCTGCAAACTCAATAATCCGGTAATCATATTCAACATCAAATTCTCTTGAGGTTAATTTGGAACTTAACCAAAAACCTAAATCTCTCGGGTGAACACCTATCGAATATTCTCCAACTAATTCAATTCTTAATGTAGGTGGCACAATCAGCCAATTGGTGCCCGTTGCGAGTACTGCCGTAATATCAGGGCCAGCTCTTTGGGCGAATGCACCAACAGCCCCAAAGTTTGTACAATGCATATCGTAAGCAAATAGGAACATACCGGGTCTTACTAGACCACTTTCCATCGGGAAAATATGTCCGTGACCACCTCTTCCAGCATCAAAAAAATGCCCTACTTGCCATTTTTTTGCAATTTTTCGATTGGCACTTGCTTGGGCAATTGATTTTGGAGTCGTATAAATGACCTGATGGTCTGTCACAAACATTACCCGTTCTGGGTTGGTTATCCTTTGATAGCCAAGTCCATCCAGTTGTTGAAAAGCTGTTTGTATAAAGCCATCGTGCAGAATGACGAGTTCTGGATCTGGATAAATAATATCGCCTGGCGAAACACTTTTCCGATGCGCCGCCTTCGCTAGAATTTTTTCACTAATATTGAAGCCCACTTTATTCGACCTTAATTTTTGCTAATTTGGCACTTCTTGACCATTTATCAGTTTCAGTCTTGATAAAGCTTTTAAATTGTTCTGGTGTGCCAGGTCTTGCTTCGAAACCTTGTTGTTCCATAACGACTTTAGTTGAAGGCAAGTTCAAAAACTTATTCAACTCAAAATTGAGTTTTTGAATGACCGATTGTGGCGTTCCCGTTGGCACTAACAAACCATTCCAATCTACTACTTCAAAATCAGTTAAGCCCATAGAGTCTAAAGTTTTGACTCCCGGATATTGTGGAACAGATTTTTTTGAAGTTACGCCAAGGGCAATCAATTTGCCAGCTTTTACAAATGGCAAGGATGGAGACACACCTGAAAAACTAAAATCAATTTCACCAGCAACTAGTGCAGTCGTGGCTGGACCTGCTCCTTTATAGGGAATATGAGTAGTTTTAATATTGGCTGTTAGATTAAAAAGCTCACTGGCCATGTGCGCTGCGCTGCCGCTTCCGGCCGTACCAAAAGTTTCTTTTTCTGGATCGGACTTTGCTCTACGAATCAGATCATCCATAGATTTAATGCCTGTTTTAGGTGCTGTGACCAAAACTAAAGGCGTCACTACTGACAAACCAACAGGCTCAAAATCCCTCATTGTGTCATAGGGTAACTTTTCATAAATAGCAGGATTAATGGTTAAGGCACCAATATGGCCAACTAAAACGGTATAGCCATCAGGCGATGACTTAGCGACAAAATCAGTACCAATCCCCCCTCCTGCACCCGCTTTATTCTCAACAATCACGCTTTGACCAAGTTGCTCTGTTAGTCCAGTTGCTACAATTCTTGCTGCAATGTCTGTATTACCGCCAGGTGCAAATGGCACAATAAATTTAATGGGTTTATTGGGGTAAACCGGTTGATCCACTGCAAAAACAGCACTTGCTATGCCCCATAAAACAAAGAAAGAAATTGTATTTAATGCTTTTTTAAATCTTGGCATTATTTGTCTCCGTAATGTATTCATTATTATTTGAAGAATTTTACTCTCGTTTTTACCGTAGTTAATCTAATTTCGAATGCACTCCATGCGCCAACTTGCGTCGTTTCTCAAAAAATCATTCATACTTAAACTATCTGACAATTTTGAACCATAATGAATGTTCTTTTAATTCTTTTAAAAATTCATGACAACAAAGAAAATAGGCATTATTGGAGCTGGGATAGCTGGTCTTTCCTGTGCAAAACAATTAATTTCTGCTGGTTTTGATGTAAAGGTATTTGATAAAAGCCGAGGTGTTGGTGGACGGATGAGTCATCGTGTATTTGATCAATGGCATTTAGATCACGGCGCGCAATACTTTACAGCTTCCCATCCTCAATTCGTTGAAGAGCTCCAAGAGTGGCTCACAAATGGAGTTGCGGAAGAATGGAATGGGAAAATTGTTAATTTTTGCGATGGTCAATTCTCTGAGAAAAAACATCAAACAAAACGCTACGTAGGCGTTCCTGCGATGACAGCACCGGCAAAGTTTTTAGCTAAGAATATTTCGGTGTTCAAATCTCAAACAATCACTGAGGTGAAAAAAAATCAAAAAAAATGGCAACTGATTTCTGAAGAATCTGGAGTTTTAACTGACGAGTTTGATTATTTGATTTTTGCTATCCCACCCATTCAAGCAAAAAAAATCATTGGACAGCAATCTGCCTCATTGAGTTTAATATGTGAGCAAGCCAACATGCTCCCTTGCTGGACCTTGCTAGCCTATTTTAAGGAACCCTTAACTCTTCACTTTGATGCTGCCTTTGTTCAAGACAATGTATTCTCTTGGATTGCACGTGATAACTCTAAGCCAGGTCGAGACAACGCCCATGCATGGGTAGCCCAAGCAAATCCAGATTGGTCTTTAAAGAATATTGATTTAGATAAACTGGACGCACAAAAAATTCTTCTACAAGAATTTGAAAAGATCAGTGGGACTGCTAGCGATTTTAATCAAATTCAATTATGGCGTTATGCCAAATTAGAATCACCTGGTACGCAAAATTTCGCAATTGACGCAAACACTCAACTTGCACTTTGTGGAGATTGGTTACGCAATTCAAAAGTTGAAGACGCATGGCTCAGTGGCTTCTTTTTAGGAAATGAATTAAAAAGGATATTAATAACCAGCAACTAGTCCGTCTCTTCTAGAGTCACTCGCCGCAATATAACCATCTTCTTGATTGTCACTCAAGCGACCAATAAATTGACCAGAGCCAAAGTCCATATAGGGATCTTCAACACTCTTAATTTGATGTCCCATTTGACTTAGCTCACTGGCAACTGTAGGGTTAAAGCTTGATTCAATATCTAAGGTAAAGTCGCGATTAACTTTCCATCGCGGCGCATCACAAGCGGCCTGAGGCTGTTGTTGATAATCCAACATTCTGATGACGGTTTGTAAATGACCTTGAGGTTGCATATCTCCGCCCATCACGCCAAAACTCATTTCTGGCACAGTTATGCCGTTAACCTGCTTCGTAATAAACGCCGGAATAATCGTGTGAAACGGACGCTTTCCGCCAGCAACTACGTTTTCAGACTTAGGATCCATTGAAAAACCAAATCCACGATTTTGTAAACTGATCCCAAACTCAGGAACTACAACACCCGAACCAAACCCCATATAGTTACTTTGAATAAACGAAACCATCATGCCCGACTCATCCGCACTGGTTAGATAAACGGTGCCACCAGTTGAAGGTAAACCAGCGACAGGCGTTTGCGCTTTTTTTAAATCAATTAACTTCGCGCGAGATTTTAAGTATTCAGGATCCAACATTTCAGACGGCTTAACACGCATACTTTTCGGATCAGCAACATAAGCATATACGTCAGCAAAAGCGAGTTTCATCGCCTCAATTTGAATATGCTGACTCAAAGTACTATCGACTGCGAGGGCTGACATATCAAAGTTCTCAACAATACCGAGTGCAATCAAAGCACCGATACCTTGACCATTTGGAGGAATCTCGTGAATATCATAGCCACGATAATTCTTTGAGATCAATTGAACCCAATCCGGTTGATACTTAGCTAGGTCATCACGTGTCATGCTACCGCCATGATTGAGAGAATGTTTAGTCATTGCACTTGCAATCTCCCCCTCATAAAAATCTCTTAATCCTGCGCGACATAATTGACGGAAAGTTTTGGCAATTTCGGGGGCTTTAAATATTTGACCAACATGGGGAGCCCGGCCATTTGGCATGAAGAATTCTTTAAATCCAGGACCAGAGTGCAATTCAGGGATAGCAGCAGCCCATTTGTGTGCAACAATCGGTGCTACGGCATGGCCTCTTTCAGCAATTTCAATTGCAGGTTGCAAAATTGTTTCGAAAGAAAGACTACCAAATTTTTCATGCAATGTCATCCAACCTGCAATCGCTCCAGGAACCGTGACACTATCCCAACCACGTTTAGGACGTTTTGCAAAACCATTAGCCTCTTCACCATACTTGTTTTTAAAATACTCCGGATTCCAAGCTTGTGGTGAAACACCTGATGCATTTAAACCGTGCAACTGCTGACCATCCCAAATAATGGCAAACATATCACTTCCTAAACCATTTGAGACTGGTTCAACGACCATTAACATCGCTGCCATAGCAATGGACGTATCCACCGCATTGCCACCTAATTGCATCATCTTTAAACCTGCTTGAGAGGCTAGAGGATGAGAAGTAGTTGCAACATTTCTGGCAAAAACTGGGATGCGAGTAGAAGGATAATGGGCATTCCACTGAAAATTCATGAGAGGCTTTCTTTGTTTTAATCTGCTTCGATACGTTGGTCTTTAATAATTTTAGCCCACTTAGCACGATCAGAAAGCATTTGGTCTTTGAATTGCGTAGCAGAACCGCCCCCAACTTCAGCGCCATTACTGACTAGCTGCTTAATCACTTCTGGATCTTTTAAGGTCTTATTCAATGCGACATTTAACTTTTCCAAGATTTGTGGAGGTAAATTTTTCGGCCCATAAAATCCCCATAAGTTTTCAGAGACAAAATTACCCAAATTATAGGCTCCGCCTATTTCCATCAGTGTTGGTACATTAGGTAGCAATGGCGTCCTCTTACGGCTAGTTACAGCTAAAACAGTTAGCTTCCCATCCTGAATACTAGGAAGCGCTGAAACGAGAGCATCAAATAAAACTTGTACTTTTCCGGAGATCAAATCTGGCATCGATAAGCTAGATCCTTTATAAGGAATATGCATCATATGAGTTCCTGTGTCTGCATTAAACATCTCACCAGTTAAATGCATAATGGTTCCTGTGCCAGCTGAAGAGTAATTCAAACCATCGGGATGAGCCTTGGCGTAGGCAATAAACTCTGGTAAATTTTTGACACCAATTTGTTTAGTCACCAAAAACACATGAGGCGATGTAGCCGCATGAATAATGGGGGTGAAGTCCGCATCATAGTCAAAGGGTACTTTTTTCCCGAGGGCTGCGCCAATAGCATGCGTACTGGAAGAAGTAATTAATATGGTGTAACCATCCGACTTTGCTTTGGCGACTACATCACAGCCAATATTTCCACCAGCTCCTGGACGATTATCAACCACCACACTTTGTCCCAATTGGGTTGAGAGTGATTTAGCAATAATCCTAGCAACGATATCCGTTGAACCGCCAGCTGGGAAAGGTGTGATTAGAGTGATTGAGCGATTTGGGTAATCACTCCCTTGTGCAAAGGTAAACTGCGAAAATAACATTTGTAAAACAATTCCAACAAAACAGATTAATTGATTCGTTTTCATAGACTCTCCTTCAAAATGATCTTAGAACTTTATGCTAGCAGAGCTTTTAAAATTGCACCAGTATGAAAATTAATGGCATCAATTCGGTGAAAGCTATGCTTTAAATAAGAAATGTCTCTATTAAATAGTAATTTCAAATCACTTTTTCTGATGACTTTCTAGATCAATCAGATGCTGAAAGTTTTTAAAAACCTTAATAGAACCTGAGGTTGTCAAATACCCTTTTTCGCGATAAAGCAAATTACCATCGTCAAATTTAACTAAACAATTATTATTCTGACAGATTGCGGGATAGGGATCAAAAGTTTGTACCTCCATCGACTTGAATAATTTATTGAATTGATTTCTTAATTGAAAATATTGATCAGGAATATCATTTACTGCCAAAGAACAGTTTGCTCTTAAGACGGGCCGAAATGGTGGCATTCCTATACACTCAATAGGATCAAAGTTAATTTCAGGTGGAGTATGAATAAAAATGATTTCTTTACCATAGCTTCTTATTTCAGAAATGGTTTTATTAAGTTGCATGAGCAAATGGGAAGAATCTGAGATATTAGAAGTCCTCATTGCCAAAATGACAGTCTTTATATTTGGGTCTTTCTGAATACCTAAAATTAAACGATGCATTAATTCTGAGGACTCATTTTCAGGTTTTCCTAAGGAGTCCATCAATAAAGGCTTTTGTCCAGGCCATCCCACCATTGCAAAAGGTTTTCCTTCTAATTTATAGCTAGCAGCTAATCCTTCATAATTATTGTGGGCAATACTATCTCCTATCAGCAAAACTTCGACAGGCAGTGGATCAACTGATGATCTACAAAATTTAGGGGCATATTGTTCAAAGTGCTTCAGGCAGGCCTGATCAACTTGGGGTGGACGACCTCCAAATGAATCTTTAACGTGTTTCTCTCTGAAACTTAACCCATCTCTGGAATAAACACTCCAACCTTGACTAGCAATAAAAATTAGAATAATCAGGAGAATTATCGTAATTTTTTTAGAGCCGTATCTAAGGTATCGCTCTAAACATCGATAAGTAAGATAAGCCAAAACAACAGCAGCGAAAATAAGTAAAAACTTATAAAAAGGAGTGAGCCTCCCGTTGGTCATAATTTGCCCAAAGGATATTAAAGGCCAATGCCACAGGTATAGAGGGTAACTAATAATACCTATACCCACCATCAAGGGATTTCCTAAAACTTTTTTCGCCATCATCGAATCTTGACTAAATAAGATTAGACTTAAAGTGGCAATTGTAATCAATAGGGCTAACACAACTGAGTGTGTCTGATGGATTGGAGTTAACAATACAACAAGTAGTAAAAGGGTAAATGCGAAAGTAATGAAATAGTTTGAATACTTAGAACTCAAGCGCCCAAAGAATGATGGATACTCTCGAATCAACAGAGCGCACATTGCCCCTATTTGAAATTCCCAAAAGCGATTGAAGGAAAGATAAAAGGCCCCAATTGCATCTTTTTCTAAAAAAAGAACATTAAGTAACAAAGAAATACTGAAAACGATAAACGTAACTCTTAAAACATTTAATTTGTATTGATTAGTTACTAAAAGGATTAAAGGCCAAAAAATATAAAATTGAATTTCTACCGACAGCGACCACAAATGAAGTAATGGTTTGAGCATCGACTTAGTGTCAAAATAGCCACTTTCTTGCCATAAAACAAAATTTAAGAAAAACCCAACGGAAGCAAAAATATGATTACCAAGGGAAGCAAACTCTTTTGAATAAAGTGCAAACCAACTAAATGCAAAACAGGCAATGATTACTAAAATAAGTGCTGGGAAAAGACGCTTGATGCGCCTACTATAAAAAAGTAGTAAATTAAACTTACCTTTACTTAAGTCACTCGTTATCACAGACGTAATTAAAAAACCTGAAATAACAAAGAAAATATCAACGCCAAGAAATCCGGCAGGAAAAATTTCAGGAAAGGCGTGATAGGCAATCACACTAATGACGGCCAAAGCTCTCAAGCCATCTATTTCTGAACGATAAAAATCATTTGCCTTATTCATAGAGGACATTCAATACAGATTCATTGATATTGGAGCTAAAGGATGAATAATAATTTTCAATATAAATTATCAAGCGTCTTAAGATGTACTATGTTACTTGGAGGATTCATATTAAATGTGAAGATTTGCACCAAAGAAAATTTTATTAACTAAAGCAGTATTTCAGAAAACGAATGAAAAGCCCTGCTCCCTTGCAACAAACTGCCATCATTAAACTGATTCAACGTTTATACCGTCCTCTATCAGAACATAAGGGTGACGCTGGAAAAGTAATTCTCATTGGTGGGCAATCTGGTATGGCGGGAGCACTTTTTTTAGCTGGTCAGGCCTGTTTATATATGGGTGCGGGTTGGACGATGTTAAAGATTCTTGACAAAAAGTCTCCCCTAATACATTTCAATCATCCTGAAATCATGATCAGTCAAGCAAGATCAGAGGATGCATTGAAATTACAAGATCTACACCCAGACGCTATTGCTATTGGACCTGGACTTGGTCAAACAGTCTTAGCTAAGTCGTATTTAAAAAATGTCCTAGTTTGCCCTAAAATGCCTTTAGTTATCGATGCTGATGCGTTGAATTTGATTGCTAATTCAAAAGTTCTTTTGGCACAATTAAAAAAACGAAATCAAGCTTTCCCGAATATGTCAGTATTGACACCTCACCCAGGAGAGGCAGCAAGACTTCTAAACACCAATACAACAGCAATTCAATCAGATCGACTAAAAGCAATTAGGGACCTCGTTGAATTAACAGGGTCCATCATTGTTCTTAAAGGACAAAACACACTCATATCTTCACCAGATCAAGAACCTCTTATGTGTTATGAAGGAAATCCGGGAATGGCTACTGGTGGAATGGGAGATATTTTGACTGGTTGTATCGTCGCAATTGCTGCCCAAGGAGTTCGTCATCACTTAAGTTTATGGGAATCGACTTGTATAGCCGTTCACACCCATGCATTAGCGGCTGATCAACTTGTAAAAAAAGGAGTCGGACCAATTGGTCTGACCCCTTCTGAGACGATCACTCAAATGAGAACAATCATTAATCAAAGTTTAAGAAAATCAAAAACTACTACAATTACTTCCTCTTAGGAACTACTGGCAATAACAAATAAGACTGATGCTTTGGTCCCATGTGTAAAGTCACATCAGTATTAAAGACTGCTGGTGGACGGTCAGTTTCATCATCATGCAAGAATGGTCCACAACCACGCAATGGATTTTTTGTATTTGACAAAAATCCAGCTTCGCCGTCATGCTCATAGTCCTTACCTAAAATAGTAAGAGCGATACGATAACCTTTTGGCACCACGATACAGGTTGGCCAGATTTCAACGTCTAATTGATAGATCTCACCAGGTACGAGTGGTTGCTTTTCATCATGCTGATGCCATGGACGATACGGCAGGCTCTTCTTTTTATCTAACTTACGATGCGAAGCACGTAACCAACCCTGAGCAATTGGTGTATGTGGATCCATTGCCCCTTGGAAAGTAACTTCTTTATTTTCAGGATCAAATACTCTTACAACAGCAAAAATATCTGCATCATTTGTTTTTGAAGATACAAAAAGTTTCAGTGCGATTGGGCCTGTAATCTCAACTGCTTGCGTTTGAGGAGGGAATGAAAAAGTGACTCCAGCGCCAGTTGTGTCGTAAGTAACAGATTGTTTCTCTTTAATCGGATCTTGCGTAAAACTCATTGAAGCAGTATCTAAATGCAAGCGTGTCCAAACAGTTCTAGCTAAAGGCCATTCATACTCTGCACGCTTCTCAAACTTCTCACCAGGACTTCTAACTTGTAGTGTGATTGGGGCTGTTTTATTCCAACCATTCTTTTTACCTTTTAAAAAATGATCAAAGAATTTTTTCTGTAATAAACGGCCATAATCGGTATAGAAAGGAGCCCAATGAGAATCACCATGTATTTCCATCCATTTGTTTTTGGAAGCACTTCTCACAAAGCCTTCTATATTTCCACGACCATGTAGTCCTTGACCGCCCCAATTCCCTGCAGATAAAAGTGGAACTTTTACTTTTGAAAGGTCAGCTGTTCTTTCGTCATACCAATCGCAATTCATTTCCTGATCGAGAACGCGTTGCCAAATATTTTCAACATTCTTAGCTAAATCTTCGGTAGATAATGTTTCTGGTCCACATACTGTTTCACCAGTTACACGACTGCGTTTACCGTTGTCACCAACACCGTGTTGAACCGTTTTTACTTGAATCTCCATCCAGTTTTTTCTGAAGGTGCAGGCAATTCCACCATGACGATGCGATTCACGATAAGCGTCATTCCAGCCTTCCCAAATACAAATCGCTTTTAAATGTTTAGGCTTTGAGGCAGCAGCACGCCATTGATTACTAGCAAAATAAGAAATGCCATTCATACCAACATTGGTGTTAGACCAGGCTTGTTTTGCAACCCATTCAATCGATAAATGAATATCTTTTGTTTCACGCGCATTATTGTGGTCCATAAAACCAGGGGAACGTCCAGCACCTCTAGAGTCAATACGAATACAAACGTAGCCATCTGGAACCCATTTTTCAGGATCGACAGTTTCCCAATTTTGATATAAATTGGTAGAGCCTGCCAACACGTCAGGATTATTTTTTTCCATCGATTCCCAAGCAGTTCTGTAACCCTCTTGGAAAGATAAGCCTTTTCCATACGGGCCATAAGTCAAAATTGCCGGATATTTCCCTTTTTTAGTAGGTCTAAAAATATCTGCCCTAAGAACTAATCCATCATCCATCTGAATTGGAACGTCCCACTCGACAATCATTCCATCACGTACTTCAGATTTGTATGCATCCATGTATTTCTCCATTTTCTAAAAATAATTAATTCTATAATTCATTAAATTGAATCACTACATCAAGTTTACTCAATTTGTTACCCCATGTGAAAACTTCTGTGCTTTAAAATAAAAAAATAGTTGTAATTTAAATTTCAATTTCAATCCCCAAGAACAACCCCTTCCCGTCTAGGGTCAGCCCCTCCAAAAAGAACCCATTCCTTAGAATTATTAGGATTTAAATCTTGCAGCAAAAATTTACCACCGCTAATATTTGAGCCTCTAGTAATGCCGTGCAAGCCACTTGGAGAATCAAAATACCGAATTTGATGACCGCGATCTTTTAAGGCAGTGAGCATCGAACTCCAATTTCCAGATTGCTCCAGTTCAGTTTCGCGATTACGACTACCAAAATTCGGCAAACTAATAGCCTCTTGAATATTCATCTGCCAATCGATATAGGCTACCAATGTTTTGGCAACATAATTAATGATGCCACTACCGCCTGCAGAGCCTAAATTCATAATGAGATCTCCCTGCTGGTTGAATACTAAAAGAGGTGCCATTGAACTTCTTGGGCGTTTATTCGGCTCCACTCGATTAACAACCTTTTTGCCATCCACCGAAGGAATTAATGAAAAATCAGTTAATTGATTATTGAGTAAAAATCCATCCACCATAATGCGAGAACCGAATTGAGATTCAATAGTATTGGTCAGAGATACGGCGTTACCCAAAGAGTCGATAACGGAGATGTGGCTTGTACCAGCAGGCTCAGAATAACTATCTGGATAAGATTCAGCAAGAACCCCCTCTGGTTTACCAGGCAATGCATTTTGCAAAGATTGATCCCAACGAATAGTATCTCTTCTTTTCTTAAGATAATTAGCATCTAACATCCCTTTAATTGGGGGCAAAACAAAGTCTGGATCTGTAATATATTCATCACGATCTGCAAAGGCTAAACGACCTGCCTCTGAAAACAAATGGACTGATTGCCAGGAGTTTACTGGATACTCTGACATTGGAAAAGCTTCCAAAATACCAAGCATTTGTATGATCGCTAATGTGCCAGATGATGGTGGCGGCATTCCGCAAATATTTAAACTCCGATAACCATGACACAAGACATCACGCTCCTTCGATTGGTATGCCAATAAATCCTGTTGGCTCAAGTCTCCAGGACGGTCCGTCATTTGAACAGCAGTCACAATATCTTTTGCGATCCATCCAGTATAAAAAGCCTGACTACCTTGCTCGGCTATTTGCGTAAGAACCTTTGCCAGTTGTGGATTCTTATGGAGAGTTCCTATTTGAATGGCTTGACCCTTTTCATCATAAAAATATTTTCTTGCCTCTGGATTTTTCTTTAAATAAGGATCTTTTTGAATTAAGGTATGTAACCGATCAGATACAACGAATCCACTTAAAGCCTGCTGAATTGTGGGCTCTAAGACTTTTTTCCAAGGTAGTTTTCCATGAGCTTTGTGAACCTGTTCAAGCATTTTTAATAATCCAGGTGTGCCAACAGATTTACCACTTGTTATCGCATCTTCAAACTTCATTGGTAAACCACTTGCCAAAAGAAAACGCTCGGGTTTTGCTAATGCAGGTGCCGTTTCACGACCATCATAAGTTTTGATTTGTTTATTCTTGACGTCAAAGTGTACTAAAAATCCACCTCCGCCAATACCGGTAGCATTAGGTTCAGTGAGTGTCAGCATAATCGACGCCGCAATTGCAGCATCGACCGCATTGCCACCCTTTTTTAATATCTCATAAGCGGCTTCAGATGCATAAGCATTAGCTGTGGAAACCATCATTGATTTACTAGAAACTATTTTCTTTTCAACAATCCTAGAAAACATCTCTGGCTCTGGAATTACAGATTGGGCGTTATGAACCTGAGCCGAAAGAGGAGTGAAAGAATAACTAAAGGTTAATACGGTCGCAAGGACTCTCAATCGTGTTGAGAAAAAAGGAGGCCACTTCATTTTAAAATTTGCATTCTTGTCCCGGTGATAATTTACTGTGCCTCAATCAGGACATAACCTCTATTTTCGACTTTATCAAAAGTTTTCATTGCTTTAAATAATGCAGGTAATGGTATCCAAACCCAACTATGAGCAGCTGGATTAACATCTAAAATTAAAACAGAATCTGAAGCCCTATCATAGGCACCGATTGGCGAAATATGAGCACCTCCAGATTGCCCCACTTCTTCACGTCGATAATTAACAACTAAATAATCGCCTGCAGTCTGAAGGTTTTTTATAAAATCTTCTCGAACTTCATTGAGTTCCATTTGGTTGCTAACTACGGTTAATTTTGTCTTGAGTTGATTGGCCCGAAGCATTTCATCAAATTGACGTAATTGATATCCCCCATCTCGCATCATCTTGCCATTAATTAATATGGGTTCGCCCAAAATTTGAGCACGTGTTTTTTGTCCTTTTTGAATCACTGTTTCTTGGGTAAAACGAGCCACCGTTAAATCGAATCCAGGATTAAGATTTTTTAAGTCAGCTGGTTGAATTCGGCTAGTGTCTCGTGGGAGAGCAGAGCTTTTTGCGAAGACACTATTAAGAATAATTGCAGCTGTAGTTGGTCCACAAAATGCTCTATTTGATTGCGCTTCAAAGTGATTTGCTAGGACCGCAAAATCTGACTTAGCAGAGGATCTAATGAGTCTTTGTAGGCCTTCATCACTATTGAAAGAAATGGGAATATCAATAGCCGCAGAGCTCGCCTCAACTTCCTTAGCCAAAATGGACGATGAACCCAATAATTCAATAAAAACTAAAACAGTGACTATGATTAATTTATTAAACGGCTTCATTATTTTATTAAATTGAATTAGTAGACATAACCACATCATATGCCAAATGTTTAATTAAATTTCAAGCACATGCGCTATCTTGAATCACCAATGTGAATTACTGAGAACTCAATAATATGAGCCTAAACAGTTAAAACTTTAAATCTATGGCGAACTATTTAACTGGAGTAGCTACTGGCTTACCCTTTTCAACAACATAAGTGGCTAATACCTTCAATTTTCCTGAGCTAGCATTAACCCCGTCATGCACTAACCCGTTAGGAATAAAAAAAGTTTGACCAGCTTGAATCATTTTTGGAGGCTGCCCATCAATTTTAATTTCTATTTGACCTTCCAAAACATATCCCATCTCCTCTCCGGGATGAGTATGACGGCCGGCAGCAACACCTGGTTCAAATTCAGCGACAGCTTGTACGACCACTTTTTCTGGGATACTTAAATCTTGAGTTTGCAAGAGCGTTCTTTTAAATCCTGCTTGTTGAGCAATAGCTAAACCACCAATGCCAATTAATAGGCATGAGATTAATAATCTTTTCATTTAAGTTCTCCCTAATTATGTGATTCATCTCGCATAAAGTTTCTATTACTATTGATCAATTTGCTAAATTTGAGATCCAATCCATACAATAACCATTTCATTTATAAACGCCAAGTAGGGAATATCCCCACCTATATAACTCTTGTGCGATTAAAGAATTACTGGCTAATCTTAGAAGAATTTTAAGTAAGAACCCAAAAGCAAAACATTCCGTGCTTAGCTTTATTGATCTGGCATCGTGGAATTTATTACTTACTTTTTTAATCTCCACATCGAAACACAGATCTACTACTTTTTAAGTAAGGAGCTATTTTATAGGAGCAAGTTTAATGTTTGTCTTTTGTCTTTTGTCTTTTGTCTTTTGGCTTATTGGCTACGATTTTCAGTTTTTTTACTATTATTTGTCAATGTTATACTCAGAAAAATTATAAAAATAATCAATTCAACAAAAATCTCCTAACTTATTAATAATGGAATATAAATGAAGAAATTAAAACTTTTGGCTTGTTTAGTTTTATGTCTTTCCATCAACTCAGCTTATGCTGCAGGTGGAGGAGCGATTGTTGCTGATCCTGGAGCAATGACAGGTAAGCACTTTGATGCTAAAGGCAAATATCCATCGACTTACACTATTAAACTTCAAGAAATAGCTCGTAAATCACTACCATTTGAAGATACTACAGATTTTGATGAGGCGAAAAAAGGATTTATTGCTGCGCCTTCATACAAACAAATTAAAGCCGAAGCGGGTAATGTGGCCTGGGATATGGGTAGTTATGATTTTTTACTACAGGGTAAAACCTTTGAAAGTATCCACCCTTCTCTACAACGTCAAGCTATTCTGAATATGGCTTTTGGATTGTATGAAGTTCTTCCCGGAAAAATATATCAAGTTCGTGGCTTTGACTTAGCTAATATTAGTTTTGTTAAAACTGATACAGGATGGATTGTTTTTGATCCACTAACTGCAAAAGAAACTGCAAAAGCAGCACTCGATTTCATTAATGAAAAACTCGGTAAGCGTCCTGTAGTTGCGGTTGTTTACTCTCATTCACACGGCGATCACTTCGGTGGTGTTCGCGGCGTTGCTGATGAAGCTGACGTTAAATCTGGCAAAGTGCAAATTATCGCTCCTGTAGGATTTATGGAAGCTGCTGTTGCTGAAAACGTCTATGCAGGTAATGCAATGACGCGTCGTATGTTTTTTCAATACGGTGTTTTACTACCAAGAAGCCCATTTGGTCACGTAGACCAGTCCATTGGTAAAAACACAGCTGCTGGCAATTTAGGTTTAATTGAGCCAACTAAATACATCACAAAATCTTTTGAAGAAATGACAATTGATGGTGTTCGTATGGAATTCCAAAACACTCCAGGTACTGAGGCTCCAGCTGAAATGAATACCTACTTTCCTGATATGAAAGCGCTTTGGGCTGCTGAAAACATCACGGGTACGATTCATAACATTTATACCCTTCGTGGTGCTTTAGTGCGAGATGCTCTAGCTTGGTCTAAAAATATCAATAATGCACTCTATCGTTATGGTTCAGATGTTGAAGTGATGTTTGCTTCACATTCATGGCCACGCTTTGGTAATGCTCGTATTCAAGACATCATGAGAACCCAAAGAGATACTTACGCCTACTTGAATAACGAAGTTTTACACCATGCGAATCAAGGTGTCACAATTAACGAAATTCAAAACGTCTATAAACTCCCAGATAGTCTTAAAAGCAAATGGGCTGCTCATAGCTATCATGGCTCAGAGGAACATAATAGTCGTGCAGTGATCAACCGCTATATTGGATACTGGGATGGTAATCCAACGACTTTAACCCCACTTTCACCAAAAGACTCTGCGCCTTTATATGTTGAAATGATGGGTGGTAGCGCAAAAATTATTGCAAAAGGCAAACAACTTTATAGCCAAGGTAAATACTTAGAAGGTACTGAGATTGTCAATAAATTAGTTTATGCACAACCTACTAATGCGGCTGCAAAAGATTTACTTGCCGACTTATTTGAACAAATTGGTTATCAAAAAGAGAGCCCTAGCGTTCGTAACAGCTTTTTAGGTGCAGCTTATGAATTGCGTCATGGAATGCCTGCTGGAACACCGCCAAAAGCAAGTGGACCTGACTTGATCCGTGGTATGCCAACAGAACTATGGTTGAATTCTTTAGCGATTTCTATGGATAGTAAAAAAGTAGCTGGTAAAAAATCGATTATTAA
The DNA here is from genome assembly GCA_903889595.1 of uncultured beta proteobacterium. Taxonomy (GTDB): domain Bacteria; phylum Pseudomonadota; class Gammaproteobacteria; order Burkholderiales; family Burkholderiaceae; genus Polynucleobacter. Next base: position 63,796 of record CAISYI010000099.1, on the reverse strand, counting down.
CTTTGAAACGCCTGACAACGGTGAAAAATTTGTGGTGGAATTAAGTAATTCTGCTCTTACAAATATTAAGGGCCAACAGGCTGCTAATCCAGACTTATCAATTACCTTAAATCGTGCGGATTTAAACTCGATAATGGGTGGCACTAAAACCTTTGATCAACTGATACAAGAAGGTAAAGCCAAGTTTGTTGGTAAGCGCCAAGCATTTGACGACATCCGTAATTCACTCACAAGCTTTACACCCGACTTCGAGTTAATGCCTGGTACAAAGTCAAAAACAACCCCAACACATGCTAAATTAGATGCATTGGTTATTCCAGAGACTGCAGAACTTGGTGAGTAAATGATCTTAATGAAGTGATGCTTAGTTAGCAGGTTTTTAGTAAGACTACCTTATGAACTGTCCAACATTTAGTGGGCACTTAGTGATGGTAGTCTTTTTTATATATAAGAAAGCATAGGCCAATATGACTAATAGGTTTTAGTGGATTGAGCCGTCAACTGAACAGTAAATTATTAATCGGGTTTAATCTTTCCAGCCTTAATGACTGTTCCCCACTTATCAAGCTCCAAACGTATTTTCTGGGCAGTTTGTTCTGGAGAATTGTTATATACAAAATAACCAGCACTAATCAACTTCGCTTGCAATTCCGGATTCGAAAGTGCCTTATTAAATTCCAAATTCAGTTTCTGAATAATTGCGTTGGGTGTTCCTGCAGGAGCAACAATAAATTGTAAGGTTTCCCCTTCAACTTCAGCAACTCCAGATTCCACCAAGGTTGGGATATCTGGCAGAGCAGGCGATCTTGAACCACTCGTAAAAGCTATCCCAACTAATTTACCAGCTTTGACCTGTGCCATGGCTGGAGGTAAGGTAGAAAAAGCAATCGGTACTTGATTACCTAAAACAGCTTGTAGTGCAGGTCCACCTCCATTAAATGGAATATGAGACATATTTAAATTCAACTTCAATTTAAGTAACTCCGCACTGAGGTGGGGCCCAGAACCACCACCGGGACTTGCAAAGTCATATTTACCAGGGTTGGCTTTGATTAATGCCAGAAACTCTTGAATATTTTTAGCTGGGAAACTTGGATGGACCACGATTAAATTGGGTGAACCCGCAGGCATAATAATGGGTGCAAAATCTTTGATGACGTCATAGCCTGGATTAGCATACAAATTGGGATTAATTACAAGATTACTACTCACCAATAAAAGCGTATATCCATCGGGGCTAGACCTAGCAACATATTGCGTACCAATGTTTGCTGCAGCGCCAGCTTTACTTTCAATAATGACTGGTTTACCTAAACTTTCACTTAGTGCCTGGCCGAGTAAACGGCCCACAATATCAGAAGGTCCTCCGGGAGGATAAGGGATCACGATTTTAATGGGTCGATTAGGATATTCTTGAGCTTGAAGAGGAATATTCAAACTACAATTAAGACAAATTACTGAGAGTATTATTAAAAATCGATTCATTAATTTCATGATGATTGCTCTTTAAATTTTAAAAAAGATTATTTACTTACCACTCGAATGCCCCCACCCTCTTCCTGTGCCGTCTGATCTAACACATCTAAAAATAAGCAAATCATACGTAAAGTTGGTGTTGGTATATTTAAAATTTCGCCCATCTCAATTACTACTTTGATGATTGCAGCGCTCTCAAGAGGACGACCAGCTTTGATATCTTGGAACATGGATGGGTTATTTTTAAAATCTCCCTTGGCGCTTAATAATTCGCTCGCAGGATTAATTTCTAGATCAATCCCCAGTCGATTGGCGACTGCCAAGCTCTCATTCATGATCAGATGAACGACTTCAGATCCATAGGGATGAGCCTCATACCTGCCGGGTGGAGATTGCCCAATAGTGCAAAGTGTGTTCCATACAATATTTCTGAGTAATTTTTGCCATTTTGCTTTTCGAATATCTTGAACGACTTGAACACCAAATCCTGTCGAGGTTACGAGTTTTTCGATTTCAAATAGCCTTGGTCTAATTTGATTGTCCACCTCACCAATCGATAACCAAGACTTAGGAACTTTGGGAAGAACGTAATGGGTAGGACCGACCTTAATAACGGGTCTGAAAATAACTGCCCCAACAATCGCCTCAATTGGAATATTCTTAGTAAGTGCACCATCGGGATCTAAAGTTTGGAGGGCTCTGCCACTCCAGGGCGAGTCAATTCCACTGAAGTACCACCAGGGTAATCCATTTTGTATCATCACAATTGAACCACCCGGTGCCAGTCTAGCAACGATATCCTCAGAAGCATCGGCGATTTGCATAGACTTCAGCGTAACAAAAATGGTTTCGAAGTTTTTTTCAGAAGACTCAGGTGAAATGCAGCGAATAGGAACCTGAAATTGCTCACCGCCCATTTCTCCGTAGGTCACACCATTAGCTTGTAAATTCTGAAGGTTTTCACCCCTTGCTAAAACACACACATCTTGATTAGCTTTGGTTAACTCGGCAGTTAACCAGCTACCAATTGCCCCCGCTCCGTAAACTAGAGTTTTCATATTTTATTTATTTAAGATTATTATTCTTGATACAACAGACTTGTTTACATTAAATTTATTCTTCATTAAATGCAATCAGTAATCACCCTATTTAAATATGCAAGTTACAAAATATAAATAAATTAATTAATTGTTTGCTATAACTCACAAAACTTAAAATTTAAGATTTAAGATTAAGTAATGGAAAATAATGTGAAAATAACTTTTAACCCAAATGAAACTTTCATCAAAGTTAAATATAAAGCAGGCAAATTTAGAGACGGAAGAGAGTACCCTTCGGTCGATGAAAAACGTCCCCTCACTTTATTAAACGCAGATTTACAAACTTTATTTACCTACACCGGTGCAAATGACATTATTCCAAATCCGGAGAGAAGTCGTCCACGTCAAGAGCTAGTAGTCAGCATCATCATGCGAAATATCATTACCCCAAAACCATGGGAAGAGGCTTGGATTAGTTTTTGGAGAGATCATTTTTCTATCTTTGGTAATGATCAAAACGTTGGCGCATTTTCACCTCACTGGGAAGAACAAGTTATCCGTAAACACTCTTGGGGAAACTTTCGAGAAATGCTAGAGGCGGTTGCTAGCCATCCTGCCATGTTGTATTACTTGAATAATCGATCATCTAGGGCAGGAAGTGCCAATGAAAATTTTGCAAGAGAGTTATTTGAACTACATACCTTTGGCAAGAATGCCTATTTCAATAGCATCTATTCTGATTGGAAAAAAGTACCTGGAGCATTAGAAGGAAAGGCCACAGGATATATAGACGAGGATGTCTATGAAGCTGCAAGAGCTTTTACTGGCTGGACAGTAAACGATGGCTCAAACATTGGAAATAATAAGAAGCTACCGGAGACGGGTGACTTTACTTACGTAGAGTTACGCCACGATAACTATCAAAAAAGAGTTCTCGGCATTGAGCTTCCGTCCTATTCAGGCTCCATGGTGGATGGTAGAAAAGTGTTAGATATCTGTTCATTTCACTCTGCAACAGCTCATCATATTGCAGAAAAACTAGTAAGACGATTTATTAGTGACACACCACCCCAAAAATTAATAGAGAGTACTGCTGCACTTTTTTTAAATCAAAAGTCTAATGCCAATCAACTGAAGAATGTTTTTAATCATTTAGTTAAAGAGGCTGCATTGATACCAGATAGCAATAAACAAAAAATCATGGCCCCCATACGTCTGGCGAGCAAATTTATCTCTCTCACCAACATACCATTCAAATTTAATGATGAAGGATTTCTTAGAGGTATCGAAGGAGCAGGCTTTAGTCCATATAGTTGGCCTAGTCCAGATGGGATACCAGATAGTATGGTTGAAATTCTTTCACCAGGTTTTGTGAAAGAAAGGATTTCTCTGATACAAGGTCTTGCTGAAAATTGGTGGCAAACGGGGGAGTTTGACCCTTTTTCTGAAATTGGCTCCAATGCATCATTTGAAGTTTTAATGAGCTTTTGGGAAATGAAACTATTTGGGAAAGAACGACTGGACCTTAGAAATCAAATTTTCAAGTTTGGGAAAATTAACCCTAACGAAAAAGCCAACAATCCCCAAGTGGTTCGTAAAATGATTGGACTTTTGGCCTGTACACCTACTTTTCAAACTGAAGTTGTATTACCGAAAACGATCATTTAAGGGCTCATATGAATAGACGAGACTTCATTAATACAAGCACTCAATTGGGCGTATCGTCAGTTTTGCTGAGCGGTATCAGTCGATATGCCGTAGCTCAGAAATCAGATCAGATTCAATCGATCAAACAAAACGGCCCTTTGATCATTGTTTTTTTGCGCGGTGGTGCTGATGGCTTAGGAATCCTCTCCCCACTTGAGGACCCTAATTTTATTGCAGCAAGATCACCTCAACTTTTATTTACACCAACTGAAAATCCTGTATTACTGGATGGTACAAAATTATTTTGGCATCCGCAAGCAAGTTCTCTGTCTGAACTCATGCTCTCAGGAAGACTAGTACCATGGCCAGCAACCGGAATTATTAATGGTACAAGGTCACACTTTGAAGCGCAGGAAATTATTGAAAGAGGAGTCAGTGAACTTCAGCATTTGCCAGATTCTGTAGGAATGATGACACGCATTGCCTCTGGAAAAATGAATCCCGATTCATTTTTATTTTCCGGTGGAACTAACCTTCCCCGAGCAATGCAAGGAAATCTTCCAGCAATTGCTATTCGAGATCTACAAAATGGTATTCAGTTTCCTGGTGGATTAACAAATTTGGCTATTCTGTCTCAGCTAGCTAGCGTTGATAAAAGTCATCCGGCATCTGCACCAATCCAAAAAACCTTAAACCTTTTATTCAACATACAAAAATCTCTAGACCCTTCAATCAATGTTGATTTTAAAAAAATCAAACCTTATGAATCTCAAGGTAAAACGCCCTATGCAAACAACAACCCTAGTGTAGGCCTTAGATCCATTGCAAGGCTTTTAAATGCCAATGTCCCACTTCAATATGCATGGGTAGATCATGGTGGGTGGGATATGCATGAAGGTCAACCCGTTCGAATGAATAATGTTCTTGGTCAGTTAAGTCAAGCATTGAAAGCCTTTGATGAAGATTTACAAGCGCAACAACAAAACTACACTTTAGTTGTTCTTACTGAGTTTGGAAGGCGATTTAGAAGTAATGGCAGTTATGGGACGGATCATGGTCATGGTAGTCTCGCGCTTGTCATGGGTAGTAACGTACCTAAGAATAAGGTCATGGGACGCTGGCCTGGATTAACAGAAAAAGATTTAGATAGGGGGGTGGATTTAGATGTTACAACCTCTTACCAAGATGTAATAAACCAAGCTATGAGGTGGGGCCTAGCGGCATAATTGACTCAAGTGGATTAGTTGTCTTGGGATTGAGCTTCTTCAAGTAATTACTTAGATACATATAACAAAGAAACAGCTACAAAACCCCTTCTTTCTGAGCAGACCACAAAAAGTTGGACTATCAATTAAGTTACAAAACTGATGAACTAGTTTCTGTATTAAATAGGCTAAGTACTTTAATCTGATGAATTTGACGATTTAAATAGGTGAAAAATATTTCCCACTCGACATAATTAACTGTGATGAGGGAGACTTCATCATTGAGCAGATTTCGATTTTTAAACCAACTAACATTATTTAGGTAAAGGCCAACTTTATCTAACTAAACTAATCCTTCATTACCAGCTAAATAGTTTAATGTCTGATTTTTGACTCATAGTCATCGATATGCGCAGATACCGCACGATAAAAAATAACTAAAATTCCAATTCCAAAGATAATCGGTCTATTACCCTGAACATAAAGCATAAAGCCACCAAGAATTAGTATTAAACCAACAAATCCCCACCATACATTATTTGAAATCTTGCTCAAAATCATCCCCTTTAAATTTAGATACTTTTATTCTGACAAATTAAAAAATATACGACTCATCCTTTGGTTAACAATTATAAAACAATAAAAAGCTTAACAGTTCTCACTATGCGTCAACCTAACTTGAACCTTGGGAATCAATCAGAAAAAATAATATTAGCTTATATATCTTGATTACTCAGATTCAGTTATAGAACCTATCTAAATTTAAGACTTTTAGATATACTATTTGTAACAAAAGTATTTCATCTAAGCTCGCAGAATCAAATGAGAATGTAGTTTTTAAAGTGATGCTGTTCCTAGAGTAAATGTCTGCTTAACGAAAGATAACTATGAAAAAATTCCATAATCCGAGCCGCCGCAGTTTATTAATAGGTAGCGCGAGCTCAGTTGCAATTGCGGGTATTGCAGGCTTTCAAAAAACTATTTTTGCCCAAGCCACTTCCGAAGTTATAAAACCCTTACCTCCTTATGTAGCTTGGAAAGATCCTAAAAGTTTGATTATTCATAGTTCAACAACGATGGAAACCAAGCGCACAGCCTTTGGCACCAGTGTCATAACTCCATCCGAGCAACTCTACATTCGAAACAATCTGCCCGCCCCAAATCCAAGTATCGTCGCCAATCGAGATGCATGGGAAATTAGTATCAAGGGTGTTAAAGAACCTCGCGTATTTACCTTAGCTGAGTTGAAAGGCCTAGGATTAGAAACGACCGCAGCGGTTCTTCAATGTTCTGGTAATGGACGTGGCTTCTTCCCAAGTAAGCCAAGTGGGACTCCTTGGACTGTAGGAGCTGCCGGATGTGTAATGTGGAGTGGTGTTCCCTTGAGATTAGTCGCTCAAACACTGGGCGGTGTCCTGCCAAGTATGAAATTTATTACTGGTACCGGTGGAGAAAAACTGCCAGATGGTATTGACCCGAAAAGTATCATTGTTGAGCGATCTGTTCCACTCGCTGCAATGCAGGACGCCCTATTAGCTTGGGAAATGAATGGTGTACCAATACCTCTTGCGCATGGCGGCCCTTTAAGACTTATAGTGCCGGGTTATGCTGGGGTCAATAATATTAAATATATTAAAGAGTTAAGCTTTAGTACTCAGGAAAGCGATGCCAAGATCATGTCTCACGGCTATCGGATAACACCATTGGGGGGTAAAGGAGATCCGTCACAGCCATCAGTTCAAGAAATGAATATCAAATCTTGGATTAACTCTCCATTTACTGACAGCGGTCCCATTAAGCCTGGTAAAGTTCAAATCCAAGGTGTTGCTTTCGGTGGATTACACGGCGTCAAAGGCGTGGAAGTATCTACTAATGGGGGAAGAACTTGGCAACAAGCACGTTTTGTAGGCCCAGATTTAGGTAAATATGCTTGGAGACAATTTACTTTAGAAACCTTATTAGGTTCCGGTAGTTTCACTCTCGCATCAAGGGCGACAGACACCTCTGGAAAGACTCAACCAGAAACCAGAGGAGAAAACCAAAGTGGCTATAACAACAATAGCTGGGCTGATCATTCGTTTAAACTTATAGTTGCCTAAGAACATGCATTACAGAGTTTTTATTAGACGACTTGCCCTTACTTTTTTCTGTATAACATCAAGTTTTGCGATGGCCGATGAGGTAAGTGACTTTGCCTTAGGTAAAAAACTTTTCTCTAGTGCCGTCCCTCCCTGTGGAATTTGTCATACTTTAAAGGATGCCGGATCGGAAGGAGCTGTCGGTCCAATTTTAGATGAATTAAAACCAAGTCAACTCAGGGTTATTACTGCACTGAACAATGGTATCGGAGCAATGCCATCTTTTAAGGAGAAGCTTTCTCCCGAAGAAATTAAGGCGATTGCCACATACGTTTCAAAGGCAAGCTCCACTAACTAATTAATACCTTACATTGATTGATAATTCAACGAATTTAGCTTCAAAATTACTAATCCAACCCAAGATAAGAATAATGAACTTGCTGTCCGTTTCAGTCTGTTAGATTGCGGACGAAAAAAATACAGAGTACTATAAAGCCACTATTAACTATGTTGAGTTATCCAATGAGTTCTCTAATTCGTAATCTAACTTTAGTTTTCCTCAGTATTCCTCTTATTGCACTATCTGCTCCTTCTGAGCCAGTTATGTCAGCAGTTAAAAAAGAATCAGCCCCTTATCTTGAAACCCTTAAATCTCTGGTATCAATTGAGTCTGGTAGTGGAGACCGTGACGGTTTAGACAAAATATCTAACCTCATCGCTGAAAATCTCAAAGACCTAGGTGGAAAGGTGGAGTTCATAGAGCCAGGTCCAGATACCTACAGGATGTTTGACACTCCAACTCGGCCTGGTCGAATGGTACACGCCCAATTCAGAGGGAATGGAACGAAGAAAATTTTACTGATAGCGCATATGGACACTGTTTACTTACGTGGTATGTTGGCTGATCAGCAATTTAGAATCGATGGAAACCGTGCTTATGGCCTTGGCATTGCGGACGATAAGCAAGGCATTGCAATGATTATTCATACTTTAAAGGTTTTGAAAGCGAATAATTTTAAAGATTATGGATTAATCACTGTGCTTATCAACGGCGATGAAGAAATCAGTTCCCCTGCATCAAGATCTACATTAACAAAACTAGGTGCTGAGCATGATGTCACCTTTTCTTGCGAATCATCATTGGCTGCTTTTGATCGTATTTCCCTTGTAACAGCAGGTATTGGAGCTGTTAATTTAACTGTCACTGGTAAAGCCTCCCACGCTGGCTCAGCGCCTGAACAAGGTCGTAATGCTCTTTACGAGCTCTCTCACCAAATCCTTCAACTGCGTGATTTGTCCGACCCTTCAACTGGTTTGAAACTCAATTGGACGATTGCTCAAGCAGGAACGAATAGAAATGTTATTCCTGCTAAAGCGACAGCAAATGCGGATGTTCGTGTGCTAAAGGTCGATGATTTTAATAGTATCGAACCGAAGGTCGCAGCTCGTATTAAAAATAAACTCATTCCTGAAACCAAAGTTGAATTTAACTTTGAACGTCGTCGCCCCCCTTTACAAGCAAATCCTGCGGGGCTAGTGGTAGCAAATTACGCCAAGAAGATATATCAAGAAGACCTTGGCTTAGATTTAACTTTTAGTACACAAGCTGAAGGGGGTGGAACAGATGCAGCCTTCGCCGGTCTAAATAATCAAAATGCAGTGTTAGAGCGTTTTGGTGCTAGAGGTTTTGGCGCCCACTCCAACGATGCTGAGTATATATTAATTGATTCAATTGCACCCCGAATGTATTTGCTGACTAAGATGATTATGGATATTTCAGTAGGTAAAGTTGTTCAATAAAAATGCTTTATTTTTGAAGAAAATAAAGCATCAAGTTAATCACTTTTCCACCTTAATCTTTTTAAAATTGGTTTTTTCTGAACTAGGAAGATGACTAGAAAAGGGCTTTAACCTAGGTAATATTTCTCAAGTAGGCTCAGCGGTTGATACTGTTTTCATAAGTCTTAATAAATCATTATCATGACTGGGCATGCCGTCTAATACCCTAGCCATTTCTTTGAAGTGTTTAGCGATTTGCTCTGCCCCATAAAATCGAAGTTTCCAATCGGGATAACTTCTTTTCTCAATTGAGGTCAATTCAAGGCGCCTGAGAATCTGATGTCTTGGATCACTACTGATTCTATCCCAGACATTCAAAACCTCATATTTGTCACCCTCTAATAATTGACAAAAATGGCCATTGTCATAAAACAAAACTCCCGTAAGTTCATGAGCTTCATTCCACCTTACAGAGCTGTCTAAGATTTGGGTTAAAGATAGCATACCCATTAATTGGGTTGCTTTACTGACATAAATTAATTGTGTGAGATTCATTTTAAAAGATAGTTTTTTTTATTGTTCTCCTATTTCAGATTTAAACTACTATGGGAAACCCTAGTAAATTCAAAAGGTTGAAAATTACATGTCGGTTTATTAAATAATCCTCTGTTATTTAAAGTAAAAAACACCTTACTAGTCTGCTCTAACCTCGAACAGATCAAGGCAAACTATCCACGAGAATGTTTTTGCAATTAAGTAAATGAGATTTGGGTTTGGATTTGATTTAAACCATTCAATAAGCACTTTTAGTTTTATGGATATTCAGCTTTTTTGGTCTGCATAGCACTATTCAAAAGTACGACCTACCGCATAGAATGAACGAAAATCTAGTTGAAATAATACATTAACAACGATTAATAGTTTCTAAGATTGTCTCCAAGATCAGCCATTTGAAGTTTGAATTTGGTTGGTTTTGAGTGACCGGTTTTACCAAAGTTGGGGGCGTGAGAAGACTTAGCGAAATGTTACTAGTCTCTTATGAGTAGGCTTGTTTTAAGTTAAGCGGTCATCCAAAAGATACTTCTTATTTAAACACCAATACTGATCCAACCAATCCGAGGATTGCATAAAGAACAACAAATATCTTTATATTTTTAATCAGCTCTTTCTTATCTACATTTTTGTATTTCCACAAATAGTAAATATGAAAGATAGGTGCTAAAAGGATAACAGTAAATTCTATTAGTAGTTCAATCTTCAACACGATTTTCTTAATCCTGAACAATAGTTGTAATAAAAGTCATAAATATTATTTAAAGCTTTATTAGATTCTTTCTATTACCTAAACCTTCTCATGTTTGAAACCAAGTAGTTCTGTGGGCGAACCCGCTGGAGTCTCTTGGCTCTCGTCCTACAACGACAGTATCCCAGTAATATTCAACGGCAAACTTTGTCACAAACGAACTGCTCTAACGGTGTTGCCGCCGTGATTTTTCTCGAACGCTCAATCTTTCAGGATTCGGAACGCATTCACCACGTTTGTAACAGGTTTCTGATCCGCCCACATCGATTCGATATGGAATGGGGTGCGTGTTACTCAGTACGCAGTTTGAGAGTCATGGGGTGTTCACATCCCCATTGCACTAATCACGACCCTATTGTGAAAAATATCAATTAGTTTAATTTACCAATCAACTTAACTGCCTTGACCATACGATCTCCGTCTTCTTTAGCAAACTTCTTAAATTCAGGTTGATCAAGGTATTCATAAATCATGCCGCGTTGTTGCATCACTGATTCAAGCTCACCTGAGGTTGCTGCTTCTCGAATAGCGTCACGCAATACCTTAACAATGGACTCAGGAGTGCCTTGAGGAACAAATAATCCATTCCAAATATTAAATTCAGCATCGTATCCGGATTCACGATAGGTCGGTATATTAGGTAAGACTTTAATGCGCCTCGGACCAGAGACTGCAATGGCCCTCACTTTTCCTGATTGTAATTGAGCCATCGCAACAGCGGGTATCGCCGTAGTTATTTCGACTTGACTACCTAATAAAGCCATCATCGATGGTCCACCACCTCCAAAAGGAACTTGAACTAAATTAATACCAGCCGCTTGTTCAAACATCACAACGGATAGATGGATGGGGCCAAAATTACCTGAAGAAGAATAGTTAATGGTTCCTGGCTTTGCCTTCGCCGCTTTCACCACATCTGCCAATGTATTCCAAGGAGAATTTGCATTGACCAACATTACCATTGGATCATTCGAAATCATCCCAACGGGTATCAATTGATCAACTTCATAGAGTGATGTTTTCCCTTGAACTCGCTCTGCTTCAGGGGAAACCATGATAGAAGACAATCCCATCAATAAGTTGTAACCATCTGGCTTTGATTTTGCGACATATGAGTTACCAATCTGACCAGCAACCCCAGGTTTAAAGTTAACGACAACTGGTTGTTTTAATATTTTTGTCAATACATCTGCCAAAATTCTGGCATTGACGTCAGATGACCCCCCAGGAGGGTTGGGAACAATCAAATTAATCGGTCGAGACGGATAGGGTTCCTCTGCAAATGCGTAATGCGTGGCAAAGAATAAAAAGCTCAATAAAGCAAGAATCAGTTGTCTAATCTTCATATCTGTCTCCATCTTTTTTTAAAGTTAATTTATTCTATCGTCTTTTCGGATGAAGGACTATAGGTAGTTATATTATTTTGCTAACTTTCCAAATTGATCAAAAGCGCGACAATCCTTGCCATTTATGGCGGGGAAGGATAGCGAGGGTTGCGATTGTTAGCTTGTGGAGATCCGATGGCGTTAGATCAGTCGATGAAGCAAGAACCCACCGAGACTACTTTCGATGCACTGGTAGCACAAGCGTGGTAATAATCCTCTTCCTTCAGGGAGGAGAGGATGTCAAAACCATGCCATGTAGAAAAAGACAGGAGCCCTATCAATCAAAGCTCTTAAATTATTTCGTATCTGATTCAATCTTGGCTTCTGAAACAATACGATCGAATTTTTTCATTTCAGTTTGAAAATAAGCCTGAAAGTCTTCTGGAGTTCCACCCTTTGGGAAAATTCCTTTTGCTTCTAACTTGGCCCTTATCTCTGTATCGCTGAGTGCCGCCTGAAATGCTTTGTTGAGACGCTCCACAATATATCTTGGCGTATTGGGTGGTAAGAAGATCCCAAACCATGTATCAATTTTAACTCCAGGAAATCCCATCTCTGCCATAGTTGGAACATCTGGTGCATCTGGTAAACGATTTGGCGCTGCAACCGCTAGAGCATGTAATCGTCCAGACTTCATTTGCGGTAGAGCCAAGGATGTGGTCTGAAATGTAACTTGTGTTTGCCCCGAAACAGCAGCAGTGAGGGCCTCAGGAGATGTTTTATACGGAATATGTGTCAGCTTAATCTTCGCTTCCAAATTGAGCAGCTCACTAGCTAAGTGTCCCATCCCTCCAACACCCCATGAAGAGTAGTTATAAGTTTCAGGAGGTTTAGTCCGTACCATTTCCACATACTCTTTTAGGTTTTTGGCTTTGACTTGGTCATTAGCCAACAAGATAAGATATACGTTCCCTAAGTAAATAACAGGTACAAATTTACGTGAGTCGTAGTTGGTCTTGCGTAAAAATGGATTTGCTGCAACCGATGCCGATGAAAAAATGAGGGTATAGCCATCCGGTTTTGCATTGTATCCTGCTTCCTCACCGAGAACTCCGTTGGCTCCTGATTTGTTTTCTACAATCATCGGTTGCCCTAAATAATTAGCAATAAAGGGCTGAATAGTCCTAGCAAAAACATCGGATGTGCCGCCTGCCCCCATCGGTGTAATCCAAGTAATCGGGCGACTTGGATAGCTGGCATCTTGAGCGAACACGCTTTGACTAATCAATAGTAGCGATGATGAAATTAGAATACTCAGAATTTTTTTCATGATTAGATTGTCTTTATTTTATTATTACGTTTATCAATACGCATCATCTGACATCTCAAAAGGTAAAGCCACAGGTCGTTTTAATCTGGCAGATAAATTAATTTTTATTAATGTTGAAATATTAGCACGATTAAAAAGAGTACTTATAACTTATCTTTACAACAAGATCGGTTGATCATTGATGAGTTTCGGGACATGGGTTTAAACTGCTAGTGGTCGATAATCTAGAATGCTTTGAGGCCTCACATGGTTGTATTTTTTTTCCAATGGCCAACGGCATCACTTATTTCTTTAAGGATGTAAAAGAGTTCATCATAAAGTCAGTTATCTCTGAGGGTTTCTTTTAAGCTTTCACAAAAGCTATTTTCCTAAGGACTAGCTAGCTCAACATAAGTGGTCTTAACGCCAAAGTCGCTTAGCCACATTCGAACATCCTTGGCAACGAAGAAATCTCATGAGTAATTCAAATCATTGGATTAATCCATCCCGAATTTGGCTATCTTTAATATCTTTTTGATAGCGTGCATAACTCACTTGAAGTCTAGCAAGCGCATTCTCAAAAGGAGTTAGATAAAGTTTATCAGTCGGCATTTGGAATTTTTCTCATCTAACCTAACTTAAACTAGTTGGTTTGAACCTTATTAAACTTTCTGAAAAGAACTTATAACTATAAGGATTTAAAGAGTAAAGAAGTATGAACCGTGTGTCCGGGTCATACCTTACAGTTTTGGCCTGCCCAGCACGATTCGAACGTGCGACCTTGAGCTTCTTCGACCGTGGGCATAATAACCTATTATCTTAAAGGCTGTCATTTGCTCAATTTAAAGTTTGGTAACATAATCAAACTTATTCAAGGAGTTTTGCAATGATCAATTGGTCAAACTGTCACGCAGTTGAGAGTGCTAAAGAACGTGTTAGTGGTTCTTTAGTATTTGCTGGCTCGCGTGTACCAATCGCTGCGCTTTTTGAAAATCTTGAAGATGGGATTACTGCTCAAGAATTTACTGAAATCTTTCCTGGTATCAAATTAGAGCAAGTCAAGGCTGTTTTAGATTTCGCTGCTAAAAAATATCTTCAATAATTAGAAAATAAAATGCTTTCCCCACAGAGACAAGTCTAATACTATATCAGCGATTCATAACTCACTTATTAGAAGTGAGTTTTTCAAGGATTAACTTAGATAATGGAATTTCATTACCAAAGAAAGCATGCTCTATCGCCTCATACATTTCTGATTGCTTTAAATCTGAATAACTTAGTTTATATCCTGCAGCTAAAGCTAATTGAGCGACAAAAACCCTTTGAACCCTTCCATTACCATCGCGAAAAGGATGAAGCACATTAATTTCCGATAAGTAATGTGCTAACTTTAAAGATATTTCTTGTATATTTTGATTCGTAAATAAATTTTCTTTTGCTAGTTTCGTAAATAATTTTCTCGATGCTGAATCAATCATTCTCATATTGGCGAATCGACTATTTTCACGACTAATATCAACTGTTCGAATTTTTCCTGCCCAATCATAAATATCCTGAAATATGGCATGATGAATAGCTTGTAAGTGTTTTAAATCAAATTTACCTTTGATTGGTTTAAGCTCCAACTCAATCAAACGTGAGGACGTAATATCTGATTCGAACGCTTCAAGTAATAATTGATCTGTAATCCCAAGTTTATTTCTTAAAACTTCAGAACCTTCATAACAATAAACGCTATCAGCGTGGTAACGCGACATAACGATCTTTGATTTCTTGGATAATTTGCTCTATTGTTTTGGAGCCCAAAACAAAATCATCAAAAGCTTTCAACACTTCATTAGATGGAGTCATACCTTCAATGCGCATCGTTCCCAATGTGTTTTCAACAATATCTTTACGATCAATATCAGTGAGTGTAAGTTTCATAATTTAATTACTGTAATTAAATCTCATTGGAAAAAGCAGCCAAAATATCTTCATGCTGAAGATTCTCATAATCGCCTAAGATATCTTCAATAGTCATGCCACTTGCTAAGCATTCGAGAATGCCTTCAACAGGATATCTCATGCCTAGAATACAAGGCTTTCCATGACAAACTGCATGATCAATTGTGATTAAACTTGCCATTGCAATTCATAAAATTAAAAGTCTATTGTGTCAATCTTAAACCCATTCAATTAACAATTGTTTTTTATGGGTATTTGTATGCTAACTTGGTCTGCCCAGCACGATTCGAACGTGCGACCTACGGCTTAGAAGGCCGTTGCTCTATCCATCTGAGCTATGGGCAGTATGTGGGGATTGTGTAACTATTGAAATTATAAATAATATGACTTCATTTGGGAATAAGAATTTGGTCGGGGCGGTGGGATTCGAACTCACGACCCTCTGCTCCCAAAGCAGATGCGCTACCAGGCTGCGCTACGCCCCGAACAATCCAATATTCTACTATGGTTTACTTTTTTTTACTAGTATTTAATTTCTTAAATTCATAACTTGCTGCCACGCCATCTCTGATAAGACTTTGCGATTCAATTCGTCTTTAATCGGCTCACCAATATGAACGCGAACAATTATCGGAGCGTTCTTTAAAGTATTGCTCATCGACTCCAAAAGTCCCATATCACCGATGAAAGCAGTTGCAATACTTAACTCCCCTGTCTTAGGCTGAATATATGAAATGGCTGTTGGTAAACAAACACTTTCTGCATCAATTACAGATTGAAATAAATTAGGCTTAAATTTAAGAACAGATAAGCCATCAGAAGATGTTCCTTCTGGAAAAATACAAATCCGATCGCCCTCTCTTAAAGCTAAAGCCATTTGGTCAGAAACATCTCGAGAGTGACCACTTTTTTGTCGATCAATGAAAAGAGTATTGAGTTTTTTTGCAAACCACCCAAACACTGGCCAAGAAGCAACTTCTTTTTTTGCGACAAATCGCATAGGGAATAAAGCGTTGATTACATGAATATCTAACCAAGAAATATGATTACTCACTACTAGGTGTGATTGCAGATCTTTTGGAATTTCGCCGTGAAGTTGTAACTCGATGTTGAATACCTTTAATAATCCAAGACTCCAATTTTGCAGAGCTAAATGCCGTTGAATTGCATCTTTTTTAGGATACAAAAAAACAACAATAAAAAATCCTCTAAAAATATGAGTTATAACGCGTAAATAGCTGATCAACAACATAAAATTCTCTATTCAATTATTAAATGTAACAATTCCGTCTTAAAATATGCATATTACAGTAACTTAACTATGGCCTAATAACTTCATGCAATATCGCACCATATGGATTTCCGACATACATTTAGGTACTTCTGGCTGCCAGGCAGAGTATCTTCTCGATTTTCTGAAACATAATGAAGCTGAGACATTTTATCTTGTCGGCGACATTATTGATGGTTGGCGATTAAAAAAATCTTGGTACTGGCCACAATCACACAACGACGTTGTTCAAAAAATTCTCAGAAAAGTCCGAAAAGGTTCTGAAGTATTTTACATTCCTGGAAATCACGACGAAGTCGCCCGTCAATTTATTGGAATGACCTTTGGTGACATCCAAATTCGTAATGAAATGATTCATATTACTGCCAATGGTAAAAGATTATGGATTACGCATGGTGATTTATTTGATAGCGTAATGCAATATGCTAAATGGTTAGCCTATTTAGGTGATTCAGCTTACACCCTCATTCTTGTAATTAACCGTTGGTTTAATAATATTCGAATTAAGTTAGGGTTTCAATATTGGTCCCTGTCTCAATTTTTAAAGCATAAAGTTAAAAATGCTGTTAGTTTCATTGCTGACTTTGAAGCAATTATGGCAAGGGAAGCTCGGAAAAGAAAATGTGACGGGGTGGTTTGTGGTCATATTCATAAAGCAGAAATTCGTGATATTGATGGCCTACTCTACTGTAATGATGGTGATTGGGTCGAAAGTCTCACTGCATTGGTCGAAACGTTTGATGGTGAACTAAAGATTATTCATTGGCCTCATATTTTAAAAGCTGATGAAGGTGCTTATATTGAGCCTATCGTAATTAATTCTTTTAAAGGATTTCCAATAAGCGCTCATGCCAATACTGAAAATCCGGAGGTTGCTTTTGCTAGTTCAGCAAGCGATTTAAAAATACAGGAACTTGAAACTTAGGATCAACGCAATGAAGATTTTGATCATTACTGATGCTTGGGAACCTCAAATCAATGGTGTTGTCCGAACATTAAAACAAACTAGACACGAGCTTGAATTAATGGGACATGTAGTGGATATCTTATCTCCACTCGAGTTCAAAACAATCCCATGTCCAACCTATCCAGACATTTCTTTATCAATACTTCCTGGCAAAAAAATCTCTCGTCGCATTAAGGCTTTTATGCCAGATGCATTGCATATTTCTACTGAAGGCCCATTAGGTTTAGCAGCAAGATCTTATGCTGTAAAAAATCATTTACCATTTTCGACTGCCTACCATACCAGGTTCCCAGAGTATGTAAAGGCAAGGACAGGCATTCCGCTCAAACTAACATATCGATTTTTAAATTGGTTTCATCAAAAGTCTCTTGCTGTAATGGCTCCCACCATAACTGTCAAAAATGACTTAGAAAAGTATGGCTTCAAAAATGTCGTGCTGTGGAGTAGAGGCGTTGATTTATCAAGGTTTGAAGTAAAGCATTCCGACAAGTTAAATGGTGCTAGGCCAATTTTTTTGAATGTTGGTAGAGTTGCTGTTGAAAAAAATATAGAGACTTTTTTAAAACTAAATTTACCGGGCTCTAAAGTTGTTATTGGAGATGGCCCATCTCTTTCCTATTTGAAAGAAAAATACCCTCTAGTTCAATTCCTTGGTGCTAAAGACCAGTCTGAATTACCGGAGTATTATTCAAGTGCTGACGTTTTTGTATTTCCAAGTAAAACCGATACGTTTGGACTTGTTCTTTTGGAAGCGATGGCTTGTGGGCTTCCTGTAGCTGCGTATCCGGTCACCGGCCCAATCGATGTAATTGGTAATAGTGAATCGGGTGCACTGCGTGAGAATTTAGAAGATGCCTGCTTAGCTGCCTTAAAAATCTCAAAAGAAACTGCACGTCAACATGCTGAGGGCTTTTCATGGCGAGCAGCGACAGAACAGTTTGTTAAACATCTCCAACCTGTTCCTCCTGGATTAGTTGAAGCAAGTAGTGATATTTCAATATGAACGACGATAGCTATTCATTTGATCAAAACCCTCATAAAGGTAACAAAGGAATTACGAGAGCGATTAAGGCTAGTATCAATTCTTGGCACGGCCTTCAATTCGCAATCAAGGAAGAAAGTGCATTTCGACAAGAGTTAACTTTAACAGCCATCTTGCTCCCTATTTCCTTGATATTACCGGTAAGTCGATCAGAGCATATACTGCTTTTAATGGTAGTAGTTTTGGTCCTGATTATTGAGTTGCTCAACTCTAGTGTTGAGGCTGCAATTGATAGAATCTCCTTTGATAATCATGGACTGTCTAAAAGGGCAAAAGATTATGGCTCGGCTGCTGTGATGCTTGCTCTACTTTTTTGCATATTTACGTGGATTTATATACTCATTCCGGTTGTCAGGAATTTAAAAGTTACATTTATTAACGATTCGACTTTAATTTGTCATCTTCATGCAACTTTTTCTTAATACAATTAAGTAATGTCAGGAAAAATACCTCTAAAATGAAAGAACTACCTAACCCACTACAGTCTTTAAACTCCATCGGAGATGGTTTGACGACTAAAATCGCTGGTACCCTTTCAAAAAAGCTTTTAAAAATACAAAAGTTTAATAAGTTCCCTAATTTATTTCCTTTAAAGAAATATAAATCTAAAAAGAAAAATGCAAAAATTAAGGAACTTAAGAAAACTGTTAGTGAGTTGCCCTTTATTTCAGAAAACGATAAAGCCAGTAAAGCAAGCCCCATTCAAGTATATATTGCTAGGGATTTAGAAGAAATCAAAGAAGCTCAACGTCTTCGATATCATGTTTTTGCTGAAGAAATGGGTGCTAACCTTCCCAATAAAGAGGAAGGTTTAGATGTTGACGAATTTGATGCTTATTGTGATCACCTTATTGTTCGTGACACCAAAACTCTACAAGTGGTTGGTACCTACAGAATCTTACCGCCTGAGCAAGCAAAACAAATAGGTCGCCTTTATTCTGAATCCGAATTTGATTTAACAAGACTAGAACACCTATACCCGAACGCGGTTGAAGTTGGAAGATCTTGTGTACACGAAAACTACCGCTCTGGTGGTGTAATTATGGCATTGTGGGCTGGACTTGGTTCCTATATGAAACAACATGGTTACGAAATCATGTTGGGATGTGCAAGTGTTCCCATGGGAGACGGCGGTCACTACGCTGCTAGCTTAAATAGAATTTTTAGTGAAAAGAATTTAAGTCCCGTTGAATATAGAACTTTCCCGAGATTACCATTGCCCCTTGAAAAGTTAAACTCAGATTTGGACGTTGAACCTCCACCATTGATTAAAGGTTATCTTAGAATCGGTGCAAAGATTTGTGGTGAACCAGCATGGGATCCAGATTTCAATACAGCCGATTTTTTAACGATGTTAAGACTTTCTGATATAAATCCGCGATACGCGAAACATTTCTTAACAAATCACTAAACTTATTAAAATTTAGTTTTAAGACTCGAAAACAAATTGCACTTCTTGCAACTTTGAAAAGCTTAGATCTACTCGTTCCATTATCTCTAAAACTTATTTTTTAAGTGGCAAGAGGTAATGGCAAACAATGACTCCTCTTAATAAAAATCTAGCAGAAATTCTTTGCCGATTTTGATCCAGTCTTCAGCTTCCTTATTCAAACTAAACTCTGTCAATGGATGATTTTCAATCCATTTCTTTGAAATAGTGACTTTAAAACCATTGTCTGACTGTTGAACTAAAATTTCAGGCAACTCCTCGCTCACCCTTCTTCTGGAGAGTAAAAATGCCAATCTTAGGCAAAACAGCATTCGCCAATCAATAAAATTACTACTTGTGTAAACTTTAGCGAGTTTTCCAGTATGGCCGATTAAAAGTGTCGATAAACGGGCTTGATCATTTTTTGAAAAACCTGGCATGTCAGCATTAGCTGAAATATATGCCGAGTGCTTATGGTAGCCATTATGGGAAATTGATAAGCCAATCTCATGGAGTTTAGCAGCCCATCCGAGTAAAGAAACATTATTAATTCGATCTTCATCCAAAGGCATTGGAAACTGTTCCAAAAAGAATATCGCTAACTCTTCAACTCGTGTTGCTTGCTCTGCATCTACACTATAACGCTTCATGAATTGCTCTACTGTCACGAAACGCATGTCATGATGCTGAGCACGACCTAAAAAATCATATAAAACACCCATCCGAAGGGCTGCCTCAACGATTTCCATTGACTCAATTTTTAACTCATCAAAGGCAGCAATCATAATTGCTAACCCGCCAGGTAGTACATGACGACGATCTGGTTTTAATCCAATCAATTTAGCATTTTGTACAAATTCAGATTCAATTAAGATTGACTTTAGTGCGTCTAAGCTTTGCCGCGTAATAATCCCCGAAGCCTCTGTGCCAAATGGATCAGGATGTAGATGATTTTCCGTATCTAAGCCATTAAGACTAATCAATTCTGCAATCGCTTTTGCAGTTCCGGAAGAACCAATTACCTGATCCCAACCTTTTTTCCTAAACTCTTTGGAGATGATTTGAATTTCTTGTCTAGCAGCTAACTCAGCTTGCTTAAAGTTATATTCATCAACAGCACCATTAGCAAAGAATTTTTGACTATGGGAGACACATCCAATGTATAAACTCTCCAAAAGTTTAGGTTCATAACCCTGTCCAATAATAAACTCTGTTGAACCACCGCCAATATCAATCACTAGTCTATTTCCTGAATTGGCGGGAGCGCCATGCGCAGCCCCAATATAAACTAAGCGGGCCTCTTCATGACCTGCAATCACTTCAATTGGAAATCCAAGAGCCAATTCGGCCTGTGAGATAAATTTTGCAGCATTGCGCGCAACTCTAAAAGTATTTGTCGCTACAACTCTGACTTGCATTGGTGAAAAATTTCTTAAACGTTCACCAAAACGTCTAATAGAATTAATTCCTCGACTAAATGCTTCAGCATCAAGATTTTTTTCTTGATCTAACCCTGCAGCAAGCTTGATAGAATCTCTAAGAGTATCTACCGGGCGTAATTGATAGCCTGATGGTGTTTCAACTATTTGTGCAACTACCATTCTGAAACTATTTGACCCCAAATCAACAGATGCAATTAATTTAGGCTCAGACTGAGCATTTTTGGATGGTTTCAATTCAAAAGACATAATAGATACCAAGGGATATTAACGATTAACAGAACTATATTTTAATGTTAAAAAACAGAAAAATTACTTAAGACAAAAATTTATTTCAGCCCTACAATTCAATTAATGACAAATAATTTTATCCCGTTGCTAAATCGTGAATTAGGATATCTCGAGTTTAACTCTAGAGTACTTGCTCAAGCCGAAGATCCGAGTACTCCTCTTTTAGAAAGACTAAGGTTTCTTTCCATTGTTTCAAGCAATATAGATGAGTTTTTTGAAATTCGGATGTCTGGGTTAAAGGCTCTATTAATAGACAATCCTAAAAAAATTCAAGCGGATGGATTAACAGTGGAAGAGTCTTATAAAGCAATCACTGAACAAGCGCATGTTCTTGTTCAAAGAAAGTATGCTTTATTACAAGAAAACATCTCCCCCGCTCTAAATCATGAAAAGATTTTTTTCAAATTTCCCTCCACTTGGACACCTAAACAGTTTCAATGGGCAAAAAATTTCTTTCATCGCGAGTTAGTACCTTTAATAACTCCAATTGCTCTAGATCCTACTCATCCGTTTCCAAGAGTAATCAACAAAAGTTTAAACTTTTTAATATCGCTAGAAGGCAAGGACTCTTTTGGACGCAATGCTGATCTCGCAGTCGTGCAAGCCCCCAGATCTTTACCAAGACTAGTGAAATTACCGCATCACTTAGAATCAAACGGTGAAATTAGCTTTATATTACTGTCTTCATTTATGCAGGCTTTCGTACATGAATTATTTCCTGGTATTAAATTGACTGGTTGCTATCAATTCAGAGTAACAAGGAACTCAGATTTATTTGTTTCGGAAGATGATATTACGGATTTACGAAGTGCACTAGAAGGAGAGTTAACAACACGGCATTTTGGAGATGCCGTGCGATTGGAAGTTAACGATAAAATTCCATTGAAATTTCTGGAACGTCTTAAAAATGAATGTCAGCTCAACGATGCCGATTGTTATCTAGTAAGTGGGCCTGTGAACTTGGTACGTTTATTCCAAATGCCCGACTTAATTCAGCGTCCAGACTTAAAGTATCCGGTCGTTGTCCCCAAACTACCAGAAGTTTTTTCCCATGAAAAATCTCTCTTTGATGTCATTTCAAAAAGCGATGTGTTGTTACACCACCCCTATGAAAGTTTCACTCCGGTACTTGACCTTTTAAATGAAGCTGCAAACGATCCTGATGTTCTAGCAATAAAACAAACAGTTTACCGAACCGGGGATGAGTCCTTAGTAATGGACGCACTTATGGAAGCAGCACGAAATGGAAAAGAAGTCACCGTAGTTGTAGAGCTTTTAGCAAGATTTGACGAACATACCAACATGCAATGGGCAGCTAAACTTGAGGCAGTTGGTGCTCACGTCATCTACGGCGTAGTTGGACATAAGTGTCACGCAAAAATGCTTTTAATTGTCAGAAGAGAACTTGTTACCAAAGGACGAAACAAAGGCAAGTATCAATTAAAAAGATATGCTCATTTAGGGACAGGTAATTACCATCCTAGAACAGCCAAAGCCTATACTGACTTCGGTTTATTAACCTGTGACCCTCAACTTACTAGTGATATGCATTATGTTTTTCAACAACTGACCGGCACAGGCAAACATATTTCATTGACTAAATTATGGCAATCGCCTTTTACGATGCAAGATGAAATAATTAAGAGCATTCGTGGAGAGATTAAAAATGTTAAGTTAGGGAAAAAAGGACATATCATTGCAAAAATGAATGCATTGCTTGAACCAAGTGTCATTCAGGAGTTGTATAGAGCCTCACAAGCTGGGGTAAAGATTGACTTAATAATTAGGGGTGTTTGTGCTTTAATGCCCGGAGTAAAGGGCTTATCTGAAAATATTAAGGTACGTTCAGTAATTGGGAGATTTTTAGAGCACCACCGTATTTATTATTTTGTTGCTGATGGTAAAGAAAATATTTATTTATCTAGTGCCGATTGGATGGATCGAAACCTTTATCGAAGAGTCGAGGTCGCCTTTCCAGTTGAAAATCAAGCAATTAAAGAGCGAGTAATACAAGAAGGTTTAAAAATGCTCCTAAAAGACAACCAATCAGCTTGGGTAATGAATTCTGAAGGTAAATATCGTCGACTTAAAACTAGAAGCAAAACACCTTATATTGCCCAATTAGAAATTTTAAAGTTACTTGAAAAACCTTCACAGAATTAATCTACTTCCACTAAGCGGTCTTTAGGAAAGTGAATTAAAAAAGTACTTCCAACACCAAGTTCACTCTCTATTTTCAAAACTGCATTGTGTCTTGATGCTACATGCTTCACAATTGCAAGCCCTAGACCAGTTCCACCCGTATCCCTTGAACGACTTCTATCAACTCTGTAAAAACGCTCAGTAATTCTAGGTAGATGCTCTGGAGCAATCCCAATCCCTGAATCTTTAACGGAAAATACTGCACCACTAGCTTCAGCTTTCCATTCAAAAATAATCTTTCCACCTTCTGGGGTATACCGAATTGCGTTAACGATTAAATTACTAAAAGCAGATAAAATTTCACTTTCGGAGCCAAGAATATCCATTTTTAAAGGACAATTGACTTCGATAACATGTTTATCCTGCGATAAGCTTTTAGCATCAAGTAAAAGTTTTTCAAACAATTCTTCGATGTGAACCTTTGTGGTTTTTGATGTCAGAGGACTACTATCTAACCTTGTCAAAATCAGTAATTCCTCAACAAGTGTCATCATTCGACTTGTCTGAGCAAACATTAAATCTACATACCTTTTTTGATCGAGCTTAGAGATTTTAAGATCACGTAGTGTTTCTAAAAATCCGCTTACGACTGTCAGGGGAGTCCTTAACTCATGTGAAACATTCGCAACGAAATCTTGTCGCATCGACTCATTTTTTTTCAGTATTGTAATGTCCTGGCTCAGTAAGAGTTTGCGGTTTTCTCCGTATGGGAAAATTTGTAACATCAACATTAAACTTCCTTGGTCTCCCATGAAATCTAAATGAAGAGGTCTTGTGAATTCCCGAGCTTGCATATAACTTACAAATTGAGGATTTCGAAGTAAAAAAGTAACTGGTTGACCAACATCTCTTAATGGATCAAGTCGGAAATGGTCTCGACAAATATTATTACACCATTCAATATGATCAATCTCATCTAACATAATAAGACCATTAGGGGAGGCTTGAATTCCTTGAAGAAATTTATTGTATTGCACCTCGGATTGAAGTACAGCTTGCCGCCATATTTTTGATTTTTTTTCTAATTGATCGTATATATCTCGCCAAATTCCGAAACCTCTTTTTTGGCCAATCAAATCATCTTTTTTAAGATTTGACAATAAATGTATTTTGAACCAAGCTTGAATGAAACTATGAATTAATAAGACAAAAAATCCAAGATAAAAAGCAACTGAAAAGGAAAATACCTCTCCCCAAATAAAACTAATAAAACAGATAGCAAAGGGGAAAAACAGAGCTTTAATTATCTCTCTGGTCATATTAAATTTGGTGAGTATCTAAAATTTAAAAAATATCTATACGTTAAATTTACCTTAACCTATAGATATAAGAGTACTAAATTAATACAGTCTAGTACTAGACTACTAAGGAAGGATTCCTTGTTAGACGATAACCACTACCGCGAACAGTTTCAATCATGGTATCGCAACCTACCGGCGCTAACGCAGCGCGCAAGCGCTTAATGTGTACGTCAACAGTACGTTCTTCGACAAAAACATGATCGCCCCAAACTTTATCAAGTAATTGACCTCGTGCATGAACTCTTTCAGGATTTGCCATTAAAAAACGTAATAAACGAAATTCTGTAGGGCCTAAATCAATCTTGATAGTATCTTCATCTAGTTGACACGTTACACGATGGGTTGTTGGATCTAATTTGAGGGAATTGATTTCAATAAGCTCATCCGTTAATTGCGGTGATTTTCGTCTTAAAACAGCACGAATTCGAGCAATTAACTCTTTAGGTGAAAAAGGTTTTGTTAAATAATCATCGGCTCCAGCATCTAAACCTGCGATTTTATCCATTTCTTCACTTCTAGCAGTAAGAAATATAATTGGAATATCTTTAGTTCGGTCGTTGTTGCGTAAATCTTTAGCAAACTGAATACCAGATTTACCAGGCAACATCCAATCTAAAACGATTAAATCGGGTAAGACTTCTTTCATTAGCATTGCTGCTTGATCTGCTTGAAAAGCACGAACAGGTAAAAACCCTTCATGACTAAGGTTGATAGAAATCAGCTCAGCAATAGAGGGTTCGTCTTCAACAATCAGAATGCTACTAGCCATTTTATTTATTTGCCTCTTCAATTAATTTCTCGTGAGAAATATGCCTCACATCCATACCTTTATCAACATAAATAACAAACTCTGAGATATTTTTAGCGTGATCACCAATTCTCTCTACCGCCTTTGCTATGAAAAGAATCTCTAATGCAGTAGAAATAATGCGAGGATCTTCACTCATATATGAGTTTAGTTTGCGCACAAAGCCTCTAAATTCATTATCAATCTCAATATCATCACCAACAATTTGGGCAGCAGCTTTAGAATCCATTCTTGCAAAAGCATCGAGAGATCTTCTTAAAAGACCCAATGCCATTTGACCAGCAATACGAATTTCAGCCACATTGATATGATAAGGAGCATTTACATCAACAATTTTTCTTATTCTTGCAGCAATATGGTCTGCTTCATCTCCAACACGCTCTAAATTAGAGATTGCTTTGGAAATTCCCATTACAAGCCTTAAGTCTTTTGCAGTAGGCTGACGACGGGCTAGGATTTCTGCACATTCAGCATCAATCGCAATTTCATAGTCATTAACAGACTTTTCCTTATCCATGACCTCATCAGCAAGCTCACCATCCATTAAAGAAAAAGCTTTCATTGCTTTTGCAACTTGTGACTCTACCAAACCACCCATCTCAAGTAAGTGAGCATTAATATTATTTAAATCAGCGTCAAACTGCGATGATAAATGTTTGTCTGGCATATTGATCCCCTAAATTTTTAATCTAGCCAAAACGGCCAGTAATGTAATCTTCAGTTTCCTCGCGATCAGGCTTTAAGAAAATTTGTTTGGTGTCATTAAACTCAATCAATTCACCCAAGTACATAAAAGCAGTATAGTCTGAAATACGGGCAGCCTGTTGCATATTATGAGTAACAATTGCTACTGTGTAATCTTTCTTTAGCTCATGAACTAGTTCTTCAACTTTACCTGTTGAGATTGGATCTAAAGCTGAGGTTGGCTCATCTAATAATAAAACTGTAGGCTTAACTGCTACACCCCTAGCAATACATAAACGTTGCTGCTGACCACCAGACAAAGACAAACCACTTTGATTAAGCTTATCTTTAACTTCGTTCCATAAAGCTGCTTTATTCAAAGCCCACTCAACACGTTCATCCATGTCAGCTTTACTCAAATTCTCATACAACTTAACACCAAAAGAGATATTGTCATAAATCGTCATCGGAAATGGTGTTGGTTTTTGAAAGATCATCCCAACCTTAGATCTTAAGAGGTTTAAGTCTAATTTTGGATTTAAAATATCTTCGCCATAAAGGTTAATTTGTCCCTCAGCACGCTGACCAGGATACAAATCATACATTCTATTAAAGGTTCTTAACAAAGTGGATTTGCCACAACCTGAAGGCCCAATAAACGCGGTAACTTTATTTTCAGCAATATTTAAATTGATAGACTTTAAGCCCTTAAATTTCCCATAATAGAAATCTAAGTTTTTAACTTCGATAGCATTTTTTACATTTGCAGTTTCTAGCATTATGATTTCTCTCTAAAAAATACGCGGGCAAGAACGTTGAGCCCTAAAACAGTTAAAGTAATAATTAAAGCTCCGCCCCAAGCAAGGTTAACCCAGTTCTCATAAGGACTTAAAGCAAATTGGTAAATCACCACAGGTAAATTCGACATAGGCTTACTCATATCAGCTGAGAAAAACTGATTATTTAGAGCCGTAAATAGTAACGGTGCAGTTTCACCACTAACCCTAGCAATCGCTAATAATATTCCTGTGATAACACCGCTTTTTGCAGAACGTAAAATAATTGAGAATGAAACTTTCCACTTTGGTGTTCCTAAAGCATAAGCAGCTTCACGCAAGGTGCTTGGTACCAGTCTTAACATATTTTCAGTTGTTTTTAAAACTACTGGAACAGCAATTAATGATAGTGCAAGCGTTCCGGCAAAACCAGAGAAGTGCTTAACTTGAGCAACATAAATTGCATAGACAAAAAGACCAATCACAATAGATGGTGCAGATAACATGATGTCCGTAACAAAACGTGTGATGCTAGCTATCCTGCTTCTATCTCCATACTCTGCTAAGAAGATACCTGCAAGAACTCCAATTGGCGTACTTACAAAAGTACATAATCCAACCATCATCAAACTACCAACAATTGCATTAGAAAGTCCACCGCCAGCTGAGCCTGGAGCAGGCGTACTATTCAAGAAAAAATCTAAACTTAAGGCGGCAAAACCTTTAGAAAAAAGAATGAATAAAATCCAAATAAGCGCTGTCATACCAAGTAACATTGCGCCCATCGAAAGGGTTAGTCCAACTCTGTTACTAATTTTTCTAGTTCTGTAAATATTATTCATATCTTAGCTCTTACTTCCTTGATTTTTTTCCATGTTAATCAACATCCATTTGGCTAAAGCTAAAACAAATAAGGTAATAATGAAAAGAGTTAAACCTAGTGCGAAAAGCGATGAGTAATGAAGTCCAGGCTCTGCTTCACCAAATTCATTTGCTAGGGTTGATGCGATAGATGATCCAGGAGAGAAAAGTGATGGGCTAATGCGATGTGCGTTACCAATAACGAATGTAACAGCCATCGTTTCTCCAAGTGCTCGACCTAAACCTAACATGACTCCGCCAACAACGCCAGTACGTGTATAGGGGAGTACTACCCGAGTAACTACTTCCCAAGTGGTGCAACCAATTCCATAAGCAGCCTCTTTTAAAACTGGAGGAACAATTTCAAAGACATCTCGCATCACTGAAGTAATGAACGGAATAATCATGAACGCTAATATTAGAGCCGCTGTTAAAAGACCAATACCATTTGGTGCACCTTTAAATAAAAGGCCAATTACTGGTAATTGACCAAGCGTAGAGGTCAAAAAGGGTTGCACGTATTCCCCAAAAACTGGTGCGAACACAAATAAACCGAACATACCATAAATAATAGAAGGAACAGCTGCTAGCAGTTCTACGGCAGTTCCAAGGGGTCTTTTTAACCAAGACGGACACATTTCGGTAAGGAAAACTGAAATCCCAAAACTAACCGGCACAGCAATTAAAAGAGCGATAAATGCAGTAACAAGAGTTCCATAAATAGAGTCGAGTCCTCCAAACTCAGAGTTAACTACATCCCACTCATTACGAAAAAAGAATCCAGGTCCATATTTAGCAAAAGTTGGCCAAGAGGTAATAATCAGGGAAATAATAATTCCTGCCAACACAATTAGTACTAAAGATGCAAATGACAAAGTTACTTTATGGAAAATAAAATCCTGCATACGTTGCTTACGTATGATCTTAATCATTTCTGGGGACAGTTTAATCCCTTTACTCACATCATTTTCTGACATCATATTTTCCATAAAAAACTCAAAGTTGATTCAACATTAAATAGGAAAAACACCCCAACCGAAATTGAGGTGTTTGTTGAAATTACTTGATTTGAGACCAAACGTTTTTTGCAATGTAATCAACAACTGCATCAGGCAATGGAACGTAGTCTAAAGCAGCAGCGATTGGATCACCTGCTTTAAACGCCCATGTGAAAAACTTGATTGCTTCAGCTGACTTTTCTTTATTTGATGGATCTTTGTACATCAAGATAAAAGAAGCCGCAGCGATTGGCCATGAATTTGCGCCAGGCTGTTGAGTCATAGAAATACCCATACCAGGTGTTCCCGCCCAGTTTGCACCAGCTGCAGCTGCTTTAAATGAATCTAAGCTCGCACTTACAAACTTACCATCTAAGTTTTTTAGTTGCAAAGAAGTCATGTTGTTAATTTTTGCGTAAGCATATTCAACATAGCCGATAGAACCTTTAACGCGAGTTACGTTAGCAGAAACTCCTTCGTTACCTTTACCACCAACAGTTGAAACTGCAGGCCATTTAACTGTAGCACCAGAACCAACTTTGTCAGCCCACATTTTGCTTGCTTTAGAGAGATAGTCTGTAAAAACTGCCGTAGTTCCTGATCCATCCGAACGCGTTACAACTGTAATTGCTTGGTCAGGTAATTTAACTCCTGGATTCAAGGCAGCTAACTTAGGATCGTTCCAGTTAGAAATATCACCGGCAAAAATTAAAGCGACTGTTTCGCCGTCTAATCTTAATTGACCTGGCTTAAATCCTGCTAGGTTAACTACTGGAACCACTCCTCCAATAATTGCAGGAAACTGGATCATGCCATTTTTTTCTAAATCATCACCTTTTAATGGTGCATCAGTAGCACCGAAATCAACGGTTTTTTCACGAATCTGTTTAATACCACCTGAGGAACCAATAGAAGCGTAGTTAACGTTATTCTTGGTTTCTTTTTTATATTCTTCAGCCCATTTACTGTAAACCGGCGCTGGAAAAGATGCACCTGCCCCAGTAATGTCAGCAGCAAAAGCTTGGCTTGAAACGGCTAGTAATGATCCAATTAGTAATGCATTGGTGATTTTCTTAAACATACTTCCCTCACGATTTAATTAGTCAAATAATATTGATACTTTAAATGATGAATATGTGGGAAATGTGACAACAATTTAATATGTCACATTAAAAAATAAATCCCTTAAAAAACAATGCCTTAAAAAACCTTAGGAATACTTTGTGCGATCAATTGTGCATATTTTTCAGCAACACTCTTATCATTTGCTTCTACCATTACGCGTAAAACAGGTTCTGTCCCTGACGCTCTAAGTAATACGCGTCCGATACCATGGAGCTCTCTTTCAGCAGTTTCAACCACTTTGGCTAAACTTCCATCTAATTTAAAATCATAGCCTTTATTAAATTTAACATTTATCAAAATTTGTGGATAAAGTGGCACTTCTTCAAGCCGTTCAAGAATTGCACCTTTAGTTCTATAAATAGCCGATAAAACTTGAAGCGCCGCTACGATGCCGTCACCAGTACTATGTTTGTCTAAAAACAATAAATGTCCAGAACCCTCACCGCCAATTTGCCAACCGTTATTTTTTAGTTTCTCTAAAACATAACGATCACCCACCGCAGCTCGTTCAAATGGAACGCCTAGTGCTTTAATTGCATTTTCAATTGCTAAGTTAGTCATTAAAGTTCCAACCACACCATTGACTTTAGTACCAGTTTCTAAGCGGTCTTTAACTACCAAATAAAGTAATTGATCCCCGTTAAATAGATTACCGTTCTTATCAACAAGTTGTAATCGATCAGCATCACCGTCTAAGGCAATACCAAAATCAGCCTTGGTTTCTAAAACTTTATCGATGCAGGCTTGAGGTGATGTTGCTCCAAACCCATCATTAATATTCATGCCATTAGGTTGATTACCAATTGGTATCACTTCAGCACCAAGCTCATGAAATACATGTCTAGCTATATGATAGGCGGCACCATTGGCAGTATCTACGACCAGTTTCAAATTAAATAAATCCGAATCATTTGGAAATGTACTCTTACAAAATTCGATATACCTTCCTGCTGCGTCATCCAAGCGACGGACTTTACCAAGTTGATCGGAAGAACAACAAATTAATGGCTCACTGATTGCCTGTTCAATTTCATATTCAATTGAATCCGGCAATTTATCCCCAAAGGATGTAAAGAACTTAATACCATTATCTTGATAAGGATTATGCGAAGCTGAAATCACTACACCAGCAGACAAACGGAGAGTTCTCGTTAAATAGGCAATGCCAGGAGTTGGTATTGGACCGCATAAGACAACATCGACACCAGCGGCACAAAAACCGGCTTCTAAAGCAGACTCCAACATATAACCAGATATTCTTGTGTCCTTACCAATTAATACAGTTTGGCGACCATGACCATCCCAATATTTTGAAAAAACACGACCTGCGGCGTAACCTAATTGCATCACAAAATCAGGACTAATCGGAGACTTGCCAACCTCTCCGCGGATACCATCAGTTCCAAAGTATTTTTTCTTCATAATTTTTTCTTTCAGTTAAATGATCTCATTACTCAATGAGGTCCATACCCTAATAGCCTGCACACTTTCTTTCACGTCATGCACTCGCAATACCTTAGCCCCTCGCTCGATACTAAATAGCATTGCAGTAATACTTGCAACAGTTCTATCTTCGATATCAGATCCAATCAATTTTGCTAAAGTACTTTTTCTTGAAATTCCAATAAGGGTTGTCATCCCAAAATGCGCAAAGGACCCTAATTGATTAATGAGTTGTAGGTTATGTAAGGGGGTTTTACCAAAACCAATACCCGGATCAAGACAAATTCGTTCAGGACTCACTCCAAGAGATTCCAAAATTTTTATACGCTGCAGAAAAAAATCATTCACTTCTCTGATGACATCATCGTAGCTTGGACGTATTTGCATTGTTTTTGGGTCATTTTGCATGTGCATTACACATAAACCTAAGGAAGGATTATCAACCGCAACTTGTTGGTTGCCTGGACTTGAAAACCCTGAAATGTCATTCAAAATATCAATTCCCGCCTTAGCTGCAAGAGTCATTGTAGATGTTTTATAAGAATCTAAAGATAAAGCCACTTTTGAGTCCTTGAGTGCCTCGATGATTGGCATAACCCGATCTTGTTCTTCAGACTCTGAAACTTTTTCAGCGCCAGGCTTTGATGATTCTCCACCAATATCAATAATCTTTGCGCCATCTTCAATCATCTGATGAGCATGGTCAATAGCCTTTCTTGCGCTAAAGTATCTACCTCCATCTGAAAATGAATCAGGTGTCACATTTAATATCCCCATCACAATCGGCAATGGGTGACTTTCCTGGAAATCATCAACCTGATGCCACTTAAAATGAAAACGCCCACAACGCCATGTTGCGGGCTTTTGATTACTTATTTCCATACGGTGCTAGCTTAAATCGTTGCAGGTGAACTACCTTTAGCAGTATTTGGAGTGTTACCACCGTCACCGTTAGTTGAACTAGTTGTAGTTTTAACATCTTCACTTGGTTTTGGCGGACGAGGAGAAATACCGCCCATGATGTCGTTTACTTGATCGGCATCGATTGTTTCCCATTCCAGTAAAGCTACAACCATGGCTTCAACTTTATCTTTATTATTTTCCAAAAGGCTCTTTGCAAGAGCATATTGCTGATCTAATAAAGAACGGATTTCGGCATCTACTTTTTGTTGAGTAACTTCTGAGACTGTTTTGGAATTCATCCGACCAAAGACACTATCAGACTCGGTATCAACATAAACCATGGTTCCCAATGACTCACTCATACCGTAACGTGTCACCATATCTCTAGCTAATTTAGTAGCTCTCTCGAAATCATTTGATGCGCCAGTGCTCATTGAGTTCAGAAACACCTCTTCTGCTGCACGACCACCAAATAAAATCGCCAAGTCTTCTAGCATTCGATCTTTATATAAGTTCACGCGGTCAAATTCAGGCAATTGCCACGTTACGCCAAGTGCCATTCCACGGGGCATAATAGTAACCTTATGGACAGGATCAGCCTTCGGCAATAGCTTTGCAACCACTGCATGACCCGACTCATGGTAAGCCGTATTACGTCGTTCATCTTCTCTCATTACAGCAGATTTACGCTCAGGTCCCATGTAGATTTTATCTTTAGCATCTTCAAAATCAGACATTTCTACAGCGCGCTTGTTTCTTCTAGCAGCAAATAATGCAGCTTCATTCACTAAGTTTGCAAGATCAGCACCTGAGAATCCCGGGGTACCACGAGCCAAAATAGCTGCATCTACATCCGCATCAATTGGAACCTTACGCATGTGGACTTTTAAAATCTGCTCACGACCACGAATATCTGGTAATCCAACATAAACTTGACGATCAAAACGTCCAGGACGGAGTAAAGCTTTGTCTAAAACATCTGACCTGTTTGTAGCTGCAATAACGATAACTCCACTATTCGCTTCAAAGCCATCCATCTCGACTAACATTTGATTCAATGTTTGTTCACGCTCATCGTTACCACCGCCCGTACCTGCACCACGGTGACGACCTACTGCATCAATCTCATCAATAAAAATGATGCATGGTGATTGTTTCTTAGCATTTTCAAACATGTCTCGAACTCTTGCTGCACCTACTCCAACGAACATTTCCACAAAGTCAGAGCCAGAAATAGCAAAAAATGGAACCTTTGCTTCTCCAGCAATAGCTCGGGCCAATAAAGTCTTACCCGTTCCAGGAGGGCCAACTAATAAAACACCACGAGGAATACGACCACCAAGTTTTTGAAACTTTGTAGGATCCTTGAGGAAGTCAACTAACTCTGCAACTTCACCCTTGGCCTCATCACAACCTGCCACATCTGTGAAATTTATGGGATTACTGTTTTCGTCAATTAAACGTGCTTTGGATTTACCGAATGAGAATGCACCGCCTTTACCGCCGCCTTGCATTTGTCGCATCATGAAGAACCAAAACCCAATAATGAGTAAAGTGGGTCCTAGATAATAGAGCGCTGAGACAAAAACACTTGGCTCATCTTCTGCTTTACCAGTTACTTGCACACCAAACTTCATCAGGTCGCCGACCATCCAAATATCACCAGGTGAAATAATGTTGTATTTATTACCGTCAGAACCGGTAACTTGCAATGTTCGCCCTTGCACGTCAACGCGCTTGATTTTACCAACTTTAGCGTCTTCCATGAACTGCGAGTAGGTCAACTGATCCTGCGCACGAGGTTTGTCAAACTGTTTAAAGAATGTAAATACTACTAAAGCAACAATCAGCCAAATGCCGACTTTTTGCATCATTTGATTATTCAAAATAACTCCAATGGATAAAAGTAAGGTTTCTCACCTTATAAGTAATTCTACTATCCTTCATTTTCAAGTGCTTAATAAATATTTATTTTACTATTTTTGCCCTATTTTCTCTATAGGTCAATAAATTCAGCCACTTATTAAATACTTTAGTCGGCTTTTAAAAACCTTCCTAACAGAAAGGTTTCTGCTGATCGATCCCTTGAAGCTTTCGGTTTGCGTGGGGCGACTACCTTAAAGACTTTTTTAAATGATTCGACGATTTGACTGTAGCCACTCCCATGGAAACATTTAATCAATAAAGCACCCTCAGGGGTTAAATGTTTTTGAGAAAACTCTAAAGCCAATTCGGCTAAGTGGCCCATTCGGGCAGAATCAGCAACAGCAACTCCAGATAGGTTTGGAGCCATATCTGACAAAACCAAATTTACCCTACGGATATCAGTCTGTGCTCCTCCAGGAAGAGCTAGTTCAACCTGCTGAAATACGCTATCCTCACGAAAATCGCCTTGAATGAATAAAACATCTGCGACCGGTTCCATTGGTAATAGATCAATCGCTATCACTGTCCCATCTGGTTTTCCATCTAGAATATCGGAATTCTTTTTACCTAATTCTACTAATCTATTTCTTGCGTATTGGCTCCAACTACCCGGCGCACTTCCCAAATCAACAATCACCATACCAGCTTTTATTAAATGGTCTTGCTCATCAATTTCTTTCAATTTAAAGGCTGCACGTGCGCGATAGCCCTCTCTTTGTGCCATTTTCACATAAGGGTCATTGAGGTGGTCTTGCAACCAGTCTTTGTTAAATTTATTCTTCGACATGATAAAAACTAAAAAAAGGCTTTAAGTGTTGGGTTAAGTGAGAGATAATACACCTCTATGACTATTTTAGAAATTGATTCTTCCGTTCGTTCTGACCTCCGTTCTCAGGCCCATTCACTTTCCCCTACCGTAATGATTGGCGCTGATGGCTTAACGCCAGCGGTGATCAAAGAAGCTGACCACGCTTTAAACTCCCATCAACTCATCAAAATTAGGGTTCTTGGCGATGATCGTGAGGCTAGATTGGCAATTTATGATCAAATCTGCGATCAATTAAACGCTGCGCAGGTACAACATATTGGAAAGTTATTAGTTATTTATCGTCAACAAACGCTGACAAATGAAGAACTAAAGAACCTTCAAAGTAAATCATCAAACCATAAAAGAAACGATGAAGGCTTTGGCGCACCTCGAACAGTAATGGTAAAGAAATACACTAGAAACCCTCAAAAAAGACCTAAACCAGTTGCAACAAGAGTTCTTGGTAACGAGAGAGTGGCGGCCGGTGGACAGTTAAAAAGAGCAAAAGCCAGACAACCTAGTATCAAAAAGAGAACCTTGGGTTAATTAGTTGACTGAATGGAGTAGCTAGAAATGCCCAAGAAATCTGGTAATCTAATACCGAGTAGTTCAGTTAATTAAATACTAGAATACTAGTGTTCAATCTTAGTAGATCTCCAAAAAACCAAAATCAGTAAAATTAGTTCTACTAAAAAAATACTGCTAGAAACTCCGTGTAATGTTTGAAAAAGTTGCGCTTTGCTCGAAAGCAGAACTGGGAAGCCCTCAGAAAGAGTATTTTCGCGGAGGGCAACCATCCAAGGTTGGATGATGAAGTTACCGATCAGACTTAATACAATAGTCCCAAGTAAGTACCAACGGATCAGCTTAAATTGCTTTAGTTCTCGCCGTACTAAAGTATTTGCAAACAACAGTAAGCTCATACCAAAAATAATACTGATAATGCCAGCATTTTTAAAAATTTGACCTGCAACCATTCCAGCGACTTGTTTGTCAGTCAAATAACTAAAAATTGTCATTGGAACTAATAAACCAACTGCCATCATCAATCCCACCCATATCCCAGTCAAGCAAACAAAAACTCTTTGGGAGTTGGTATAGCTATTTGTCATGTATTTTTAGAATTAACTATCAAATATACTGAACTGAAATAATCTCTACTTCACGTTCACCACCGGGTGTAGCAATTTTCACTACATCACCAGATTCTTTTCGTATGAGTGCTCTTGCAATCGGTGAACTAATTGAGATTTTATTTACTTCGATATCAGCCTCGTCATCACCAACAATTTGATAATTCATTTTATTACCAGTATTTAAGTCTTCTAATTCGACGGTGGCACCAAATACAACTTTTCCATCAGCATCAATTAGCGAGGGATCAATAATTTGCGCAGCAGATAGCTTACCTTCGATTTCTTGAATTCGGCCTTCAATAAAACCTTGCTTTTCTTTAGCTGCATCATATTCAGCGTTTTCGGATAAGTCTCCTTGAGCTCTTGCTTCAGAGATAGCTATGACAACAGCTGGACGCTCAATATGCTTTAAGCGATGTAATTCATCTTTCAATCGTTCAGCCCCAACAATTGTGACAGGTATAGTATTCATCAAATTTATCCAAATAAACTAAAAATTAATTATTAATGCAAAGATTTATGTAAAGTTTGTAAATCATAAACTTCTAATTCGTTGATAGCACCAAGACCTTCAACAACGGCAGCAGCTGCACTAATGGTGGTGTAGTAAGTAACCTTATTAGCTTGCGATGTCGTTCTAATGGATCTTGAATCAGCAATCTCACTTCGATTTTCATCGACAGTAGTAAACACCAAAGAAATTTCGCCATTTTTGATCATATCAACAATATCAGGTCTGCCCTCTTTTACCTTGTTAACCGTCCTAACTGGAACGCCAGCAGCCTCAATTGCTTTTGCAGTCCCTCTTGTAGCAACCAAGGGATAGCCCATTTTATGGAGCATCATGGCGACCTCAACAGCGCGCTTTTTATCTCTATTTTTTACCGACAATAAAACAGTCCCACTCTCGGGTAATAAAGTACTTGCTGCCATTTGGGATTTGAATAAAGCCTCACCAAATGTTTTACCTACTCCCATTACTTCGCCTGTAGAGCGCATTTCAGGCCCTAAAATTGGATCAACACCAGGAAATTTATTAAATGGGAATACAGCTTCTTTTACTGAATAATAACCAGGTATTACCTCAGCCCCAATCCCCTGTTCATCAAGAGATTGACCAACCATACAACGCGCAGCGATCTTTGCTAATTGCAGACCAGTTGCTTTAGAAACAAATGGCACAGTTCTGGAAGCTCTAGGATTAACTTCTAGCACATACACGACATCTTTTCCGTCATTTTGTTGGATTGCAAACTGTACATTCATCAAACCGACTACATGAAGCCCTTTAGCCATTTCAGTAGTCTGACGACGTAACTCTTCTATTGTTTCTTGGGAAAGCGTATAAGGGGGTAAAGAGCAAGCAGAGTCACCAGAATGAACTCCAGCAAGTTCGATGTGTTCCATCACACCCCCAATAAATACTCTTTGACCATCAGAAATACAATCAACATCGCATTCAATGGCGTCATCTAAAAAGCGATCCAATAGAACAGGTGAGTCGTGTGAAACTTTCACGGCCTCGCGCATATATCTCTCTAGATCATGCACATCATTGACGATTTCCATCGCACGACCACCAAGCACATAGGATGGTCTTACAACTAATGGATAACCTATCTCTACGGATAAACGGATTGCCTCAGCCTCAGTCCTAGCTGTTCTATTAGGTGGTTGTAATAGATTTAAATCATTCAATAATTTTTGAAATCTTTCACGATCTTCTGCAGCATCAATCATATCCGGAGAAGTACCAATAATTGGTACTCCGTTAGCTTCTAGATCTAAGGCTAACTTCAATGGCGTTTGTCCGCCATATTGAACAATAACTCCCAATGGATTTTCAAGAGCAACAATCTCTAAAACATCTTCTAAGGTCAAAGACTCAAAATATAAGCGATCAGAGGTATCGTAATCGGTCGAGACGGTCTCTGGATTACAGTTCACCATAATCGTTTCATAACCATCATCACGCATCGCTAACGCAGCATGCACACAGCAGTAGTCGAATTCAATACCTTGACCTATTCGATTTGGTCCACCGCCTAAAACCATAATCTTT
Organism: uncultured beta proteobacterium; assembly: GCA_903889595.1. Taxonomy (GTDB): domain Bacteria; phylum Pseudomonadota; class Gammaproteobacteria; order Burkholderiales; family Burkholderiaceae; genus Polynucleobacter. The sequence goes on along the minus strand of CAISYI010000099.1, from coordinate 25,195 downwards.
TTACGATCGGTTGGGCGAGATTCGCATTCAGCTCCTTGCTGTTCATAGGTGGAATACATGTAAGCAGTATTGGTTGAAAATTCTGCTGCACAAGTATCAACTCGCTTATATACGGGATGAATATCTAATTCATGGCGACGCAACCTCACTGAGGTAGGTTCGCATTGCATTAAGGTTGCAAGTCTTCGGTCGGAAAAGCCTTTTTGTTTAATAAATCTTAACTCTTGCTCAGTCAAATCTTGCAATTGCTTCTTACGAATCAAATCTTCAATACCAACCAATTCATGAATTTGAGTTAAAAACCAAGGATCAATTGATGTGAAATTAAAAACTTCTTCAATACTGAGTCCTTGTCTGAATGCATCGGCTACATACCAAATACGATCAGGCCCAGGTGATCTGATTTCTGCAACAATCTGATGAATATCAACACTGACCTCATCCAAACCATCAACACCAACCTCTAAACCTCGGAGTGCTTTTTGGAAAGACTCTTGGAAAGTTCTTCCGATAGCCATCACTTCACCAACTGATTTCATTTGCGTTGTTAGATGTTTGTCTGCTTCACGAAATTTCTCAAAAGCAAAACGCGGTACTTTGGTAACAACATAATCAATCGAAGGCTCAAAGGATGCTGGTGTAGCACCTCCAGTAATTTCATTTTGTAACTCATCTAACGTAAAACCAACAGCCAACTTGGCTGCAATCTTAGCGATTGGGAAACCCGTTGCCTTGGATGCCAACGCAGAGGATCTTGATACCCTTGGATTCATTTCAATCACAATCATACGACCGTCTTTTGGATTCACGGCAAATTGAACATTAGAACCACCGGTATCAACACCAATTTCACGTAAAACAGCCAAAGAGGCATTTCTCATGATTTGATATTCACGATCAGTGAGGGTCTGGGCTGGAGCAACAGTAATGGAATCGCCCGTATGAACACCCATTGGGTCAAGATTTTCAATGGAACAGACGATGATGCAGTTGTCATTTTTATCACGTACAACTTCCATCTCATACTCTTTCCAACCAAGCAAAGACTCTTCAATCAACAATTCATTTGTCGGAGAAAGATCTAAACCTCGTTTACAAATCTCCTCAAACTCTTCGCGATTATAGGCAATACCACCTCCGGATCCTCCCATCGTGAAAGATGGACGAATAATCACAGGGTAACCACTGCCGCCAGTAATCTTTGCAACTCTTTGTTGTACATCCTGTGCCTCTAACCAGGAATGTGCTACATCTGAAGTAGCAGACCCTAGGCCAATTTTGGTCATAGCCTGTTTAAATTTTTGTCTATCTTCTGCTTTGTCAATCGCCTCAGGAGATGCTCCGATAAGTTCACATCCATACTTTTCTAGAATGCCATGACGGTGGAGATCTAACGCACAATTTAGAGCGGTCTGACCGCCCATGGTCGGCAAAATTGCATCAGGTTGCTCTTTGGCAATAATCTTTTCAACAACTTCCCAAGTAATTGGTTCAATGTAAGTTACATCGGCCATCTCAGGATCAGTCATGATTGTTGCAGGGTTGCTATTAACTAGAATAACCTTATAACCCTCTGAACGAAGGGATTTACAGGCCTGAGCTCCTGAATAATCAAACTCACAAGCCTGACCAATAATAATTGGACCAGCACCAATGATTAAAATACTTTTTATGTCGGTACGCTTGGGCATTTAAATTCTCACATTGATTCAATAAAACGGTCAAACAAATAAGCTACATCTTGTGGGCCAGGTGATGCCTCAGGATGACCCTGAAAACAGAATGCAGGTCTATCCGTCCAGGACAAACCTTGTAAAGATCCATCAAAAAGGGATATATGGGTGGGTTTCACATTGTCTGGCAAGGTTGCCATATCAACTGCAAATCCATGGTTTTGCGAGGTAATTACCACTTTACCTGTATTTAAGTCCTTAACAGGGTGGTTTGCTCCATGATGTCCAAATTTCATCTTGAGGGTTTTCGCTCCAGATGCTAGACCCATAATTTGGTGGCCTAAACAAATCCCAAATAATGGAATTTTCTTTTCTAAAAAAACTTTAGTGGCAGTAATTGCATAGTCACAAGGTTCAGGATCACCAGGACCATTCGAAAGGAAGATACCATCCGGATTCATTGCTAATACCTCTTCAGCGGAGGTTTTTGCTGGTACTACAATCACCTTACAACCCCTGCTTGCTAACATACGAAGGATATTTCTTTTAACACCGAAATCATAGGCAACAACAGTTTTGGTTAGGAGAGGCTTCTTGAAACTTGGCATTTCTGACTCATCAAAAAGCTGCCACTCTCCCTCGGTCCATTCATAAGAGATAGGCGTAGAAACAACTTGAGCTAAATCTAAACCAGACATGCCAGGGAATTCAGAAACAACCTGATTAGCTTTCACTAATAAAGCGTCGATTGAATCACCTTTATTACCGGTAACGATTGCCCCACTTTGAGCACCGTTATCTCTTAAATAACGCGTTAACTCACGGGTGTCAATACCGCTAATACCAACAATTTGTTGGTCAATTAAGTATTGTTGTAGTGAGGATTGGCTTCTAAAGTTAGAGTCAATAATGGATAAATCTCTAATAATGATTCCTGCAGCGCAAAATTTGCCTGATTCATCATCTTGATCGTTGACACCAACATTACCAATATGAGGATACGTTAATGTGACTATTTGTTTGGTATAGCTGGGGTCTGTAAAGATTTCTTGGTAACCCGTCATAGAGGTATTAAAAACCACCTCTCCTACAGTTGAGCCAAGAATTCCAATGCTAAATCCAGTAAAGGATTTACCATCAGCTAATACCAATACAGCCGGAGGTAATTGAGGTTTGAGTGAGTATGTATGAGTAATTTTCGATAGTGGCAGCAAAGCATTCTCCAGTTCCCTGCTGCAATTTAACCAACTCCCCGTCAAAGAAAACTTTCAAGGTAATTAATTAGGGGGATTAGTCTATATAAGCGCTAGGGTCTTGATGGAAGTAATTGAACTAGTCATTATTATAACAAGTAAATCTTACACATCCCCAAAACTTTGGCTTATCCCTATCTTTCTCTTTAGTGAGGGGACTCTTGAATGAGTTCCTGAATTTGAATGAGTACGTTCTTATCCTCCAAGGTACTCAAATCTCCGGGATCACGCCCCTCCAAGACAGCCTGTAAAGCTCTACGAACAATCTTTCCTGAACGAGTTTTCGGTAAGGCTTGCACAATAATTACCCGAGCAGGCCTGGCTATCGGACCTAATTGACTATCAACCGTTTTCATAATTTGCTCTTCAAGTCCAATAGTTTGCGTAGCATCTTTAGGGATCGCAAAAGCAATCGCAACCTGGCCCTTTAAATCATCACCAATACCTACAACTGCAACCTCAGCAACATTCGGGTGACTAGCAATACTCTCTTCAATTTCTCGAGTTCCTAAACGATGACCCGCTGTATTAATTACGTCATCAGTTCTACCCAATATGAAAAAGTAGCCGTCTTCATCCTTGATACCCCAATCGAAGGTGGAGTAAAGCATTTTCCCAGGAATGGTTTGCCAATAGGTTTTCACGAAACGCTCATCATCGCCCCATAGTGTTTGTAAACAACCCGGGGGTAATGGTCCCTCAATGGCTAATAAACCCTTTTGATTAGGCCCTAGCTCTTCACCTGTATTTTCATCAATTAATTTCATGTTGTATCCGAACACTGGCAGACCCGGAGAGCCTAATTTTGTAGGCATCACCTCTACTCCATGCTGCAGTGCCAAAATAGGCCAACCTGTTTCAGTCTGCCAATAGTTATCAATCACAGGTTTTTTAATAGCATTGGTAATCCAATTAGCCGTTGGCTCATCTAGAGGCTCCCCTGCTAAAAACAAGTTTCTCAAAGAAGACAAGTCATATTTTTCTAAAAATTTTGGATCTTGTTTTTTCAAAACACGAATCGCTGTCGGCGCAGAGAACATAGTAGTAACTTGGTATTTTTCAACTAAACTCCACCAAATTCCTGCATCAGGATTCAATGGAGTTCCCTCAAACATAATCGTAGCCATACCGTGAATTAGTGGGGCATAAATAATATAACCGTGACCGACTACCCAACCAATATCAGATGTACAAAACATCGTTTCACCAGGTTTGGCACAAAAAATGGTTGGCATCGTTGCGGCCAAAGCCACTGCATAACCACCCGTATCTCTTTGAACACCTTTTGGCTTACCCGTAGTACCTGATGTGTAAAGGATGTAGGAGGGATCCGAGGAGTCTAACCAGGTACACGGCACTCTCGAGTCCAAATGAATTTCTCGCAGTTGGTGATAATCTAGATCGCGTCCAGCAACCTTGTCATAGTCATATAAATTACGAGATACCACTAACACCTTCGTTGGTTTATGGCTAGATAAATTGATTGCATCATCCAGTAGTGGTTTATAAGGAATTACTTTTCCTCCCCTTATCCCTGCTTCTGTTGAAACAATTAAAGTTGGTTTTGCATCTTCAATTCTGGCGGCTAAGCTATGTGAAGCAAATCCTCCAAAAACAACAGAATGAATCGCTCCCAATCTCAAAGCTGCAAGCATTGCAAAGCAGGCTGTCGCTACCATTGGCATGTAAATTAAAACGCGATCACCCTTTTTTACACCTTGCGACTGCATGATTGCAGCCATTCTATTGACTTCCTCATACAACTCTTGATATGAATAGGTAACCTCAGTTTGTGTTTCAACTGACACAGTAATTAAAGCAGCTTGATTTGCACGCTCTTTTAAATGCCGATCGACTGCGTTGAAGCAAATATTTGTTCTGCCACCGATAAACCATCTCGCAAATGGAGGATTTTGGTAGTCTAATACTTTTTTAAAAGGCTCATCCCAATCTATTAACTTGGCCTGTTCAGCCCAAAAGGTCTCAGGCTGATGAATAGATTCTTGAAAAAATTCACTGTACTTTGACATTTTTGTCCCTCTAACTATTTAATTTTTTGTAATTATTATTTTTTACTATCTAATTCTTTTTTTGTCGAATGGTTTTTACTTTGTTTAGAGCTATTGTTAGTTTTTTTTCCAGTCTGATTCTGATTTTTTTGTATTTTTTTTGAATCTCCGGTGTTGATTTTGGAGTTAGGTGTGTAATTTGGCAGCTTACTAGGCGTGGCTACACACTTTTTTCCTCGACAGTTCATTTTTACTGGGACAGCAGTCAACTCTTTTTCTAAAATCAATGATCCATTTTGAGCAATATCTGCATTGACATCCCCAATATGTTCAGTTTTTTTAGGAATTAATAAACTAGATCCCGAACGAATTTTCATCCCATTTGGGATGTTGTTGACCAAACGAATATCAGCGGGAGCTACTTGAATCTGTTGAGCAATTTTTTCCACCGTATCCGTTTTATTGACCTTGACAGCCGTCCAAGAAGAAAGCGGCTTTTTATGAACCCTTAAATTGTCTTTAAAAATTTCTGCCTTTCCATACGGTAAAAGGATTGCTTGATTAAACTCCTTCAAAATAACCGGTTTAGTAAATGATGGATTTAAGGCAACAAATTGACTCTTTGTCATATCTGAAAGTTCAATGGCTTTATCTAAATCAATATCTTTCGTGACTGGCACTTCTACAAAATAAGGGTGATTTGGAACATTTGGTAATTTAAAACCATACTTTTCAGGATTTTCAATAATTCTTTTATAAGCTAATAGCTTTGGAACGTAATTTTGTGTTTCCTTGGGCATCGAAAGACTAAAGTAATCTGTTGTTAGATTTGCATTTTGGTTTTTTTTAATTGCTCGACTAACTGACCCCTCACCCCAGTTATAGGCGGCAAGAGCTAACTGCCAATCATCAAACTGATAATGTAATCTTTGAAGATAATCTAAAGCTGCACGCGTAGATTTAATGATGTCTCTCCGTTCATCAAGAAACATATTTTGTTTTAAGTTAAAGCTTTTACCCGTGGCAGGCATAAATTGCCACATACCCGCAGCTTTCGCGGATGAAACTGCTTTCGGATTGAATGCGCTCTCAACAAATGGAAGTAAGGCCAGCTCAGAAGGTAAATCCCTTGCTTCAACCTCTTCAATGATGTAGAAGAGATAACTTGAAGATCTTTCTAGTAATCGATTTACTGATTCAGGATTTGCCTGCAGTAATCGAATATGCTTTTCAACTATATCAAACTCTGGGTCAGCAATTTCAAAACCAGTGCGTAATCTATCCCAAATATCTTTGGCCGCAACTACCTCATTTTTTTCAACACTATCAGTGAGTTGAGGTATTGAGACATTTGTTTCTTTAGTGACTTGAGATGTATTTTTTCCTTCAGTAATCAGAACTGAATTTGACGCACATCCTGAAAGTAATCCAAGAATTACGAACGGGAAAATCCAACGGATCACTTAAAAACGTCCTTCCAACCTCGAATAATCGAAAAAACCTCTACTGGTGCTTGAACTTTATGACCTACGTAGTTAGAAGCCGCCTCTATCAATGACTCTTCTTGGCACCTTAAAAATGGATTAACAGCTAGCTCTTGACCAATAGTAGTTGGTACAGTGAATTTTTCAACACTTCGCAAAGCTTCTGCCCTATCTGACCAGTCAATTAATTCTTGATTATTAGGTTCCACAGCTTTAGCAAACCTAATATTAGACAAAGTGTATTCATGGGCGCAACAAACCAATGTCTCGGTAGGTAAGATAGCCAATCGTTGCAAAGAATCAAACATTTGGTGAGCAGTTCCCTCAAAGATCCTCCCACAACCTGAAGCAAAAAGCGTGTCTCCACAAAACAATCGTGGTGGATTTGCATTTTCTAAGTAATAGGCAATATGACCTTTTGTATGACCGCCCACATCAATCACCTGCAAAAGTACCCCATTCAAAATATCAATAACCTCTCCCCCACTAAACGAGTGAGTTTTAAAAGGTATTTCTTCTTGACTTGGGCCATATACGATTGGAGACCCCATTCCTGAAGTAGTCGCCCAATCCATTAACTCACTGACACCACCGATATGGTCTCGATGATGATGGGTAATTAAAAATCCGTCCAAATATAAGGAATGGTTCTCAAGGTAATCACGAACAACTGTGGCATCACCTGGATCAACTACCCAAACGTGCCCTGATTTCTCAAGTAGCCAAATATAATTATCATTAAAAGCAGGTAGTTGAATAAATTGCAATTTTTTATCCTAAGTCTATTATTAGTGGTTGAAATCAAATTTGGAAATGGGACCCTACTTGAATTACACTAATTAGTACTTCAAGTTACTACATAAGCATGATATCAACTGATCCAGAAAATGCCAATTACTCATTAAATGAGTGGAACGAATGGTTGTCAACCTCAGCAGGTCAATATGCCTTGAGCTGGGAGCAAAAACAATTCAATAAAATTGTGGATGACGCCTTTGGCTTTGATGCTCTTCAAATTGGTATGCCTAGATTGAGCTGCCTTGCTGAAAATCGCATGCCTAATCGTTGGCTTATGTTACTAGACTCCCAACCAAGTTCCCAAAACCCCTTGGTATCTAACATTCCCACCATTTGCCAAGCGTCAGTGTATGATCTGCCATTTGCGAATGAAAGCATTGACTTAATTGCACTGCCCCATGTACTTGAGTTTAGTGAAAATCCCCATGAAGCATTGAGGGAAATTCATCGAATTTTACGACCGGAGGGTAGGATTGTTATTTCTGGGTTTAACCCCATGAGCCTTTGGGGACTTCGCCAATATACTGGTCGAATCTTTCATCAACCCTTTTTACCAGAATCCGGTCGGTTCATTAGTCACTTTAGGATTAAAGATTGGTTAAATTTGCTTAATTACTCTATTGACCGAGGAAAATTTGGTTGTTACGGTTTTCCCACTAAAAAAAGTAATGCTAATCAAGAGTTTACTTTTTTGGACAAGGCTGGAGATAGATGGTGGCCGTTTTTTGGCTCCATCTTTATGCTTTCCGCAATAAAAAGAAACCCAGCAATTAGGATGGTAGGCAAAATTAAAGCCAAGCGCCCACTTTTAAAACCCCAACTAGCAACAGTTCAGCAGACCAATCAATCGCACGAACTCAAAAACAATGACGACAAATAATCAAATAGTAACTGTATACACCGATGGCGCCTGCAAAGGTAATCCTGGCTTAGGGGGATGGGGGGCATTCTTAAAGTATGGGGAACATGAGAAATTCCTCAAAGGTGGAGAAAAATTTACCACCAACAATCGCATGGAACTTAATGCGGTAATTGAAGCCTTAAAAGCACTGAAATTCGCTTGCACCATTAATCTTTATACCGACTCGAAATATGTGCAAAAAGGGGTAACGGAGTGGCTGGCAGGCTGGAAAAGGAATGGTTGGCGAAAGGCAGATAGAAGCCCGTTACTTAATGCTGATCTTTGGCAAGCCCTCGACAAGGAAATTCAACAACATACAATTCAGTGGCATTGGGTGAAGGGACACTCCGGGGATCCCGGTAATGAAATCGCAGATCAGTTAGCAAATGAAGGTGCTAGTTCTGTAATGTAAAAATCAATATTAAATGTAAAAACTTAAAATATAATCAAATTATTAAAAGATTATGAGAAAATCGAGACATAATTAGTTAAACAACTATTCAATTTTTTAGATGATTGATTAATTTTGTTTTTTTATCCCTACTTATTTTGTAAGAAACCAAAAAATTCATGACTAACTCAATTACATCAAAATTTAGTATCAAAAAAATTGGGCTTTCTTTGTTACTCTTAGCAGTACTTGGATACGCAATTTATTCTTTCTTCTTTACTGCACCTAAAGAAGAGAAAAAGCCAAACCAAGGCCCTCAAACGGTTGTTTCAGTGAAGGCCGAGAAAAAAGACTTTCCTGTCATCATTGAAACTTCAGGAAATATTGTTTCTGCCAACATTGTTGATGTCAGACCGCAAGTTACTAACATTATCTCCAAAATCCATTTTAAAGATGGACAAGATGTTAAAACTGGCGATATTTTATTTTCACTTGACGACCGCGCAGATAAAGCGAACTTTGAAAAAGCGAAAGCATTAGCTGAAGATGCACAGCGGCAATATCAAAGAGCACTCGAATTGCTCAAACAAAACTTTATCTCACAAGCTACGGTTGATACAGCCTTAGCAAATGCAAATTCTGCGCAAGCAACTGCCAACGCAGCGGCAGTTACATTGAGCTACGACACAATTCGATCTCCAATTAATGGCAAAACTGGTGTTATTAATGTTTTTGTAGGCCAGCTTGTCCAGCCAGGTAACGTAGTTTCAACGTCCACGACCTCAGCGAGTACAACAACTTTGGGCGCAATGGTCACAATTACCCAAGTCAATCCGATCTATGTCCAATTTATGATTCCTGAGTCATATATGTCTAGTCTGGTGCAATTACAAAAAACAACTACTGCCTTAGGTGTGAAAGTTGACATTGGCAATGGACAAGTTAAACAAGGCAAAGTGTTTGTTATCGATAACCAAATAGATACTTCCATTGGTTCTGTCAAAGTTAAAGCGACTTTGGACAATGCAGATAATACTTTAGCTCCTGGAGGCTTCGTTAATGTTACGCTTCAAACTCAATTACTTAAAGATTCTTTAGTTGTTCCAAGTCAAGCAATCATCTCCAACACAAATGGAGATCAGGTTTTTGTCATCGAGGATGAGAACAAAGTTGCTCTGAAAAAAATCAAAATCTTAGCTCAAAATAACGGCAACGCTGCCATTTCTGGTATTGACGAAGGGATTCGTGTTGTTATTGAAGGTAAACAAAATCTTCGACCTGGTTCAAAGGTTACTGAATCAACCGCTGGAAAAAATGAAGATAAACCAAAGCAGGCTAAAGAGGCTGCCCCGGGATCACATTAAGACTTTGTGAGTATTCTTATCATTCAACTTGAATAACCAACGTAGATATCTCTCACCAGATTCTGCCATGTGAAATTATGTAAAGTGAAATACTAAAATGACCATATCTGAACTATGTATTAGACGTCCGGTAATGACAATTTTGTTATCTTTGGCTATCGTAGTTGCTGGTGCAATTGCCTATACGAAGATACCCGTTGCGGCATTACCGAGTTTCAACTCTCCAGTTATTCAAGTTTCAGCGAGTTTACCGGGTGCCAGCCCAGAAAATATGGCCTCAAGTGTCGCATTGCCGCTTGAAAAAGAATTTTCAACCATTGACGGCATTAACGTCATCAGCTCAATTAATTATTTATCAAATACAAGTATCACTCTTGAGTTCAACAATAATCGTGACATTGACAAGGCTGCGGTTGATGTTCAGGCTGCGTTATTAAGAGCTCAAAGAAGGCTTCCTATAGAAATGCTGATACCTCCGTCATACCGGAAGGTAAACCCAGCTGATGCGCCGGTTTTGCTTTTAGCATTGACATCACCATCGATGAATTTGGCACAAATCACAGACTATGCAGAAAATCTACTTTCACCAAATCTTTCAACGATTGAAGGGGTTGCGCAAGTTTTAGTGTACGGCTCAAAAAGATACGCCGTTCGAGTTCGTGCAATTCCTGCAAAGTTAGCCCTGAATAACCTCACAATGGACGATTTAAATATCGCTATTAATAGAGCCAACTCTAACTCACCTGTAGGAGTTTTAGACGGTCCCAGACAGTCGTTAACCATCTATGCAAATGCTCAAATGGTTAAGGCTACTGATTATGCAGATTTGATTATTGCTCAACGAGGTGGCAATCCAATTCGCCTTAAGGATGTTGCAGAAGTATCAGAGTCATTTGAAAGTATAAAAAGTTTAGGGCGCTTTAAGGATGAGCGTAGTATTATTATCGCAATCTTGAGACAGCCAAGTGCTAATACGGTAAAAGTGGTTGATTCCATCAAAGGGATGATTCCACAGTTTGAGAAACAATTACCAGCTTCATTAAAGGTCAATTTACTCAATGACCGTTCAAGATCTATCAAAGAATCGCTACACGATGTTAATTTAACCTTAGGTCTCACCATCCTTCTCGTTGTTCTAGTGATTTTCTTGTTTTTAAAACAAGCTGCTGCCACTTTGATTCCAGCATTAAGTTTGCCAGTTTCTTTAATCGGGGCCTTCTTTTTAATGTATTTTATGGGTTACAGTTTAGACAATGTCTCCCTATTAGGCATTACCTTAGCTGTCGGGTTGGTGGTGGATGACTCCATTGTTGTACTTGAAAATATTATCCGATACATTGAAGAAGGTATGCATCCTTTGAAGGCTGCGTTGAAAGGTAGTAAAGAAGTTGGTTTTACGATTATTTCGATTTCAATTTCTTTAGTTGCGGTGTTTATCCCCATTTTCTTTATGCCTGGACCTGTAGGTTTATTATTCAGAGAGTTTGCTGTAGTGGTGAGCTTATCCATACTGGTTTCAGCAGTTGTTTCATTAACTCTGGTTCCGATGTTATGTAGTAAATTTTTACCCAATATGGCGCATGGTCATCATCCGAAAGATCCTTGGATTGTTAGAAAATTTGAAATTCTTTTTAACGCCATCTTTAATGGTTATTCAAAAACCTTAGATATAGCTTTGAAACACCGCTTTGTAGTACTCTGTGCAGCCTTTGCCACTTTTGCAATCACTGCCGCTTTGTTTATGTGGATTCCAAAAGGCTTTTTCCCAGAAGAAGATATTGGTCAAATTATCGTCACAACAGAAGCTTCTGAAGATATTTCTTTTGAGGCGATGTTAGCTATCCAAGATCTAGCTGCTAACTCAGTCATGAACGACCCCAATGTGGATACTTTTGTATCGGTGTTAGGCGGCGGGGCAAGTACAGGTACCAATATTGGCCGACTCTTTCTGAATCTTAAGCCTAAAGGTGATCGTCCGAAAATGAGTTTAGTACTAGAAAACTTAAGGAAAAACTTCAGAAAAATTCCAGGACTATTAGTCTATATGCGCCCAGTTCAAAATTTACAACTTGGCGGTAAACAAAGTAAAAGTCGATACCAATTCATTCTCCAAAGCGTCGGGATTGAAGGAGTGAATGAATGGTCGGAAAAAGTTCAAGCAAAAATGAAAGCTGATCCGGACTTCAGAGACGTCACCAGTGATTCACAATTAAAGGGGTTAAACGTCCGAGTAAATATTAATCGTGAGAAAGCTGCTAGTGCTGGTGTCACGATGCAGGATATCAGGACAGCACTATATTCCGCCTATGGTGAGAAACAGGTATCAACTATTTATACCCCGGTCAATACTTACCAAGTAATTCTAGAAGTTACAGCCGGAGATAAACAATTCGAATCTGATTTAAATTCCATTTATTTAAGAGGTAGAGCAACTGACAAGTTAGTTCCTCTGAGTGGTATTGCCTCCTTTGAGCGCTTCATCGGCCCAACAGCAGTGAACCACCAAGGACAAATTCCGGCAGTCACGATTTCATTTAACCTAGCCCCAGATGTACCTTTAGGTAATGCAACGACAAAACTAGAAAACTTTACTAAAGAAATTAAATTGCCAACTTCAATTATTACCAGTTACGGTGGTGATGCTGCAGTCTTTAAAGATGGTCAATCAGGCCAAGCGATCTTATTGATAGCAGCTGTTTTAGTAATCTATGTTCTTCTAGGCGTTTTATATGAAAGTTACATTCATCCTTTAACGATTCTCGCTGGTTTACCTTCAGCGGCAATCGGAGCGCTAGTATTTTTACAGCTCTTTGGCATGGAACTAACAATCATTGCAACGATTGGTATTCTTTTACTAATTGGTATTGTGAAGAAAAATGCGATTTTAATGATTGATTTTGCACTAGACGCAAAACGAAGCAAAAATTTACCTGCAGATGAAGCCATCAAACTAGCCTGCCTGGTAAGGTTTAGACCAATTTTAATGACTACACTTGCCGCAATGATGGGTGCCTTACCCATTGCATTTGGCCTTGGTGCTGGAGCAGAGTTACGACAACCACTAGGTATTGCGGTTGTTGGAGGTTTACTGTTTTCTCAAGTCATTACGCTCTATATCACTCCAGTAATTTATATCTATATGGATAAAATTGCCGGTGATGGTCCTTTAAATATTCCACCAGAAATGATGCCTGATTAATCCTCAAATGGAGTAAAAGTATGACGACCCCAAGTGCTTTGACCTTGGGGTTTTTTTTCAATAATAGTTTGCTAAAATTCAACAATGCGACAAATAATTCTTGATACTGAAACAACGGGTTTAAGCCCAAAAAATGGTGACCGAATTGTTGAGATTGGATGTATTGAACTTCTCAATCGAAGGCTTACTGGTAATTCCCTTCATTTTTATATCAATCCAGAACGAGACATCCCAGAGGAAGCAGCCAGAATTCATGGTTTGCGAACTGAGTTTCTAAGTGATAAGCCCGTATTTAAAGATTTGGTGGAAGATATTATTAGCTTTACGAAAGATGCTGAAGTGATTATTCATAATGCATCTTTTGATATGGGTTTTTTAGATATGGAGTTTCGCAAAGCTGGATATCCTTTGTTTAGCTCGATGATCTCTGGTGTAATCGATACACTTAAAAATGCGCAACAAATGTTCCCTGGAAAGCGAAATAATTTAGATGCGCTGTGTCAGAGGTTTGAAGTTCGAAACGATCATCGTACATTCCATGGTGCCTTATTAGACGCTGAATTATTATCCGAAGTCTATTTGTGTATGACCCGTGGACAAAATGATTTAGGCATGGAGACGAATGATATTGCTGAAAAAAACAGCTCCCAAATGCATTTTCTTTCTGAACTTCCAAAAAATTTAAAGGTAATCAAAGCCGATTCAAATGAGCTGAGCAATCATCAAGAAGTGCTTCAAGATATCCAAAAGAAGTCTAAAAAAGAGCCCATCTGGAATATTTAAACGCTTTATTGCAAGTTAAGCAATCCAGCAATCTAATGTCCGCCGCCACCTGCAGCAAATGGAGGCTTTGCAAACCAAATAATGGGAATCAAGCTCAACATTATGATTCCAGACATGGTCAATAAGTGATTCGTCGAAAGCATATAGGCTTGGGAAGTTACCAATAGATCGATGAGTTGCAATTGAGAGGCCTCTTCTAAGCCAAGTCCAGTAAGGTAATTAGTTACCTCTACAAATTGTAAGTTACTAGGCTGAATAGACTCGCTCAGTACCGCATGATTACGAATGGCATCATTTTGCCAAATTGTCACTCCAAGGGCAGTACCTATACTCCCCCCTAAATTTCTTAAAAAATTAGTTAAACCTGCTCCTGCAGCAATTTGAGATCCTTTGAGTCTTGAAAGTGAAATCGCCGTTAGCGGTACAAAAAATCCTGCAATACCAAAACCCATAATCCATCGGGTCGTTTGTAGATAATGAAAATCGACATCAGTAGTAATCGATCCGCTCCAAATGGCTGATATAGCAAAACAAATATATCCAAAAGTGGCGACGCGGCGAGCACCTAGCTTAGGTAATTGTGAGCCAAATAATGGACCAGCAACAATCGCTAAGAGCCCGGTACTGGCCATGACCATGCCGGCAATCACTGGGGTGTATCCTAATTGTGTTTGCATCCACAAAGGTCCAATCACAACAAAAATATAAAAAGCAAAAGAACCTACAAACAGGCAAAGGCAAGAAATTAAGAAATTAGGTATTTTAAACAGTGACAAATCGACTACAGGATGCTCCTCACCTAGCTCCCAAATAACAAAGCTAATTAAGCTAATGATTGAAATAACGGCTACTGTAGAAATAAAGCTTGATGAAAACCAGTCTAATTCATTGCCTTTATCAAGCATGATTTGCAGACATCCGACACCGATTGCCAAAAGTAATAGTCCAATCGCATCGATTGGTTTTTTAACGGGAACATTATCCCGCCCCTTCATCAGCCAGTAAACCAGACCTGTACACAATAGACCAAAGGGAATATTGATATAAAACACCCAACGCCAAGAATAATGATCTGTTAACCAACCGCCGATTAAAGGGCCAGAGACCGGTGCAATAATCGTTGTTAATGCCCAAATACCAAGGGCCATGCCTCTTTTTTCAACCGGAAAACTTCTAACGATTAATGCTTGAGACAGTGGAATCATGGAAGCGCCAACAATTCCCTGAAAGATACGACCAATTAAAAGTACTGGAAAAGACCACGCTAGCCCACATAAAACTGAAAATAAGGTAAAGAGTAAGGTAGCAATAATGAATTGCTTAATCTCCCCAAATCGACTAGAAAGCCAACCCGTAAGAGGTAACATAATAGCTTCACTCACTGCATAGGAGGTAATAACCCAAGTACCTTGAGCAGGACTAACAGCAAAATCTCCAGCAATTGTTGGTAAAGAGACGTTTGCTATGGAAATATCAAGAACATTCATGAAAGAACCAAGCCCTAAAGCTATCGTAGCTAAGACGAGTTTGATTCCATGTAAGGGCTCTTGGTTTGTTGAATTCCCTTTAGAGATTGAAGGGGTTATATCAGACATACTTATTTATTCGCCTTAGCAAGGATAATTGAAGCATGCTTATCTGCTTCAAGTGCTTGTTGCTCAAAGATAGGCGTGGAAATCAGTTCACTACTCTTCATAGACTCCAAAGGCATTCCTTTTCGATCAGCGATGTCAATTTTTGCGACCATTGATAAACCGACTTTTAGCGGATACTTCTTCAATGTTTCTGAATCAATCTCGATTCTGACGGGTAATCTTTGAACTACTTTAACCCAGTTACCAGTTGCATTTTGGGCTGGTAATAAGGCTAATGAAGAACCAGTACCTGGTGAAAAACCAATTACCTTGCCAGGAAAGTTTACTTTTGAACCATAAATATCGGCCTCCAATTCAACAGGTTGACCAATCCGAATATTCGCTAATTGATTTTCTTTAAAATTGGCATCAACCCACATAGAGTCATTCAATATCAAACCGACTAAGACAGTCCCAGGAATCACACGTTGACCAACTTGTGCATTTCTTTTTGCAACAACGGCATCAACTGGAGCTTTTACCTCAGAACGTAATAAGGTGACGTAATTCTTTTTTACCTGTCCAATTGCTTTCAATACTTCAGGATGGCTTGATATTTTTTCAAATTTAGTGATGCCGTAAGCATTTTCTAAGGCTTGATTGTAGAGATTTTTAGTGACTTCAAACTGTGTTTTTAAATGATCAATTTCTTCAGTTGAATATGCAGCTGGGCCTTTTAGCGAAACTCTCCTTTGATAATCTTGGTTCGCGCGATCAAAGTCTTGCTTTTTTTGTTCAGCATTAAGAACTAAACCTCTAACTGTTTTAACCGCTTTTATTAAATCAGCATCTGCCATTTCTGAAGCGATTTTTGACTCAGTCATATCGATCCTATAAAGCGTTTCACCAGACTTTACAAATTGTGTTTCAGCAACTAAAACCGCAGAAATAGTACCCTCAACTTGAGAACTAACCTGTAATTGAGGAGCACTCACATAAGCATTGTCAGTACTTTCATAGTGCATCCCCAACGAGAATTGATAAACTAAATAAGAAATTAAAATAATAATTAATAGGATAAAGAAAATCTTAAATGATTTTTTACGATTCAATTTTGGGTTTGTTTCACTCATGGGATTCTTTAATTTAAGGTTATTTAGTTAGAGATTTTATTCTTGGATTGGTGAAGAAAAACCACCGCCCAAAGCTTGAATTAGATAAAGGTAAGAACTTTCAGCATTGAGATTTGTTTGTTCTAAAAGTTGTTTCTGAGAAATCAGTAGGAGCTCATTTTGTAACAATTTCTCGTTAGAGATTAAGCCATTTTTTTTGCGTGACGCTAACTGGTCATAAATAAATAGTGATTTCTCTGTTGCTTGTTTTTGGAAATGTAACTGTTGAGTAGCGAATTTTACTTTGGTAATTCCATCAGCAGATTGTTTGAGTGCTTGCAATAAAGCCTCATGATACCTTGCAATAGCTTCATTATTTGTTGCCTTCTTTGCTGCCACGTTGGCATCAATTCTGCCACCGTTAAAAATCGGTAAATTAAAAACTGGGCCGATGGAGAAAAACTGGCTAGAACTACTAATAAAACGATCAAGGCCAAAGGATTGGTAACCCACACTGGCTTGCAAATCAAAACTTGGTAAGTAGTCGAGCTTAGAAGCTGAATATTCCAATCCACTCGCATCAATTTGACTTAATAAAACTTGCAAATCAGGTCTTCTAGCAATTAAGTCTGAAGGTATTTGTTGATTGAGGACAAAAGATTTTTCTGGGATACGGATGTTGGGCGTGTTGATATTAACAGCCCAACTTGGTGAATTACCAGTTAATATTGCAAGTTGGGTAGCATACATATCCACTACCGACTGTGCCATCGCCAGTTGAGCTGAAGATTTTTCAACTTCAATTGCCATCTGCTCCACAGCAAGGTTATCAATTAATCCATTTTGTTGGCGTACTTTGTAAATATCTAGCAACTCTTGTTGAATTATGTTTGCCCTTTTCATCAAGTCTCGACTCTTTAAAGCAATATCGAACTCAGCATATGCAGCAACAATTGCTATTTGTAAATTTAATCGAGACATCTCACCGTCAAGTAAAGCTCCCTTTAATCTAGACTTTGAAGCCTCAAATAGTTTTTCATTCTTCCCCCACAAGTCAAGTGACCATGAGAATGTACCAGCAACGTAGCCGTAATTCGTAATTCGGTCCATCACACCAGGAATAAAAATATAATTCTCAGATAATTGCTGTCGATTGACCTGCCCTGTAAGTCCAACTTGTGGCAACAAAACAGATCGGCTTGAGTTTAGAAGTGCCTGCGACACTTGTACCCGCTCATTTGCCATTTTTAAAGATGGAGAGTTACCAACCCCCAACTCGATGAGTCGATTTAATTGCGGGTCTCCAAAGGCTTCCCACCATTTAGATTCAATCGGGTGGGAGGTCGTTTCTAATCTTGATTCGATTTTTGTGATGTCAGGTACTTGTGGTTTGGAATCTTGGTTGATCAAGCCCGCACATGCTGATAAATTCAGCACTACCATGATCATTAGGGGATAATAAAGGGGGGTTTGGGGTTTCATTAAAGACTGACTATGTATAGTGAACTTGATAAGTGCTAAGCCCTAAATCGTAACAGAAATTTTATTTTTTTCTGTGAAGAGTGCATTAATTTTCATATCATTACTAATGTTATTCTCATTTACTTCTTTCTAGTAAAAATTATGAAACCCACTACTAAAAAAACGCAAGACAAATACGAGATTAAAGAACATCAATCTATTGAGCTTCTAAAAGAACTTCATATTTTGACCCGCGATGGGAAAATGAATCAAGATAGTCGGCGTAAACTCAAACAGGTCTACCACTTAGTTCAATTTATTGAGCCAATCATTGAATCGTTAATGTCGCAACAGGCTAAAGTAAAGTTAGTTGATTTTGGTTCTGGAAAATCTTATCTTGGCTTTATTCTTTTTGATTTAGTTGGCAAGCTTCAAAGTAAACCCTTGGAAATTATTGGCCTTGAATTACGGAAAGATTTAGTGGAATATTGCCAGGCATTAGCAAGTAAGCTTGAATTCAATTCGATGTCTTTTCATCTCTTATCTACTGAAGAAGCAATTCAAAGTGATGCGCTCCCCGTTGAAATTGACCTTGTTACAGCACTCCACGCCTGTAATACCGCCACGGATGATGCAATACGCTTTGCCCTTGCTAAAAACGTTCAACATCTCGTTTTAGTGCCCTGCTGTCAGGCTGAGGTAGCCTCTTTTCTGAGAAAAAATAAATCAATTGATGGTGAAGATAGTTATCTCGCACAAATCTGGCGTCAACCTATTCATAGTAGAGAGTTTGGCAGTCACATTACTAATGTTTTAAGAACTTTGCAATTAGAGGCCCATGGTTACAAAGTAACCGTCACAGAACTTGTGGGATGGGAACACTCTATGAAAAATGAACTCATTGTGGCGAATAGGGGCTTGAATTCAAAACAACAATTAAAAGCCCGGCAGGATTTAAATACGCTCTTAAATAAATTACAACTAACAGAACTAGAAGAGCGGTTTAGTTAATTTTTTTCTTTTTATCAAACGTCAACTTAGTTTGAATGCACTCCGTTATAGAAGTGTAGAAACTAATTCCTGATGAAAGGGAAATATCATGAAATCAAGTGGTTCATTAAAAAAAATTATCTTTTTAAGTACTTTTATTTTTTTGGTTGCTGCTCCGCAAGTTAAAGCAGATCCAGTAGGAGCATTAATTGGTGGTATTGCCGGTGCTCAGTTTGGTCAAGGAAATGGCAAATTGGCCATGGCGATTATTGGTGCAGTGGCAGGTGATATGGTTACGAATCAAGTCAGCAATGCCCCTTCTGGATATGCAAATGGCTATCAAACCGCACACTATGCGCCTCCAGTCTATTCTTATGGACAGGGTTATTACGTAAATCCGGCCCCTAGTGTTTATTACAACCCACCGGTTCCTCAAGTTTATTACCCAACGCCAGCATACATACAACCCTACCAAACATATAGAAGAGATGGAGATAGATGGCATGAGCAGCGTCACTACCGTGAGAATAGTTACCGTGAGTATCGCGATCACGACAACAGAAGAGATTGGCGATAAATAGAAGTGAGTTGTGCAAGTAAGATTGCCAACTCATTTGAAAAGTTGTTCAGAATGACTATCAGTTGTTAGGTAACTGTTAGTTCCCTAGCCTGATGGGCAAAGGCTAAATGTTGATAAGAATCAAGGCGCATTTGAAAGTCATGTGCCCAAGTAATGACAGCTACCTCTTCAATATTTAGTTCATCACAGAGGTTGTTTAACTTATTGATAACTTGCTCAGGATTTCCAATTAAGGCTTTTTCACACATCCGATCAAAAGCATTGAGTTCTTGAGAACTAAGGTTGTCTAAAGCAAACTTCGGATCCTGCATCGCACCAAGTAAGCCTTTATTACGATCCAACTTCCAACGCGCCCTGCTTCTAAAAGCATAAATCGCATTTTCTTCAGTATCGGCAGTTAATGACCAAGCACAAATAATTGCTTTGGGTTTAGCCAAGTATTGTGAAGGTTTAAAATTTTCAAAATATAAATCCAAGGCTTCTGCAGCCCCAACACCATCCGTAATAAAATGGGCAAAAACATAAGGCAAACCAAAATGCGCTGCAACTTGGGCACCATAATCCGAACTCCCTAATACCCAAATTTCAGGTGCTGTAGAACCTGCCGGATAAGCATGCACTCCACGAGCTGGGTGACCTGCTGGAAACTCTTCATCATTTAACCAAAGTTGTAATTCTTGAATTTGCGTTGGAAAGCGCGCTGCGGATTGTGGATCTGGATTCAGTAACATGGCCGTTCTTGAATCACTTCCTGGGGCTCTACCAACGCCTAAATCAATTCTTCCTGGCGCTAATGCATCAAGAACTCGAAATTGTTCAGCGACTTTTAAAGAGCTATAGTGAGGCAACATCACACCAGCGCTACCAAGACGAATACGATTAGTTTTAGCAGCAATATGTGCCATCAAAATTTCTGGTGCTGTACCAATAATACTTGGGTGGCTATGATGTTCGGAAACCCAAAAGCGTTCAAATCCTAAATTCTCACAGTGCACCGCCAGTTCGGTCGCTTGCATGATAGTCTGTTGAGCACTCTGCCCCATCACAGAGGCAGATTGCTCAAGAACAGAAATTCGCTTTAGCATTTAAGAATGATCCATTAAATTGCTTGCGCAATCGCTTTACCAAAATCAACAGTATTCCCCTTACCACCCATATCAGGAGTTAAAGGAGCATGATCTGGTCCAGCGGCAAGGACTTTTTCAAAGGCATTCACAATCGCTGTTGAGGCTTCTACGTGACCTAAGTGCTCGAGCATCATTGCAGCACTCCAAATCTGACCAATCGGATTAGCAATCCCTTTGCCAGCAATATCAGGGGCAGAGCCGTGGACTGGTTCAAACAATGAGGGGTAAATACCCTCAGGATTAATATTGCCAGAAGGAGCAATACCAATGGTGCCAGTACAAGCAGGTCCTAAGTCCGACAAAATATCACCAAACAAATTACTACCAACGACAACATCAAAATGTTGAGGACGAAGGACAAAAAATGCTGTCAAAATATCGATGTGATATTTGTCGACGAGAATGTCAGGATAATTCTGCGACATATTTTCAACTCGCTTATCCCAGTAAGGCATCGTAATAGAAATACCATTTGATTTTGTTGCTGATGTTAAATGTTTTTTAGGGCGTTTGTTTGCCAACTCAAAAGCAAATTTCAGAATTCGGTCAACACCAACCCTAGTCATCACTGTTTCTTGAATAACAAACTCTCTATCTGTGCCCTCGAACAAAATTCCACCAGCATTCGAATACTCACCTTCAGTGTTTTCTCGAACCACATAAAAATCAATATCACCTGGTTTTCTATTCGCGAGGGGGCTAGGTACTCCTGGAATCAATTTGACGGGACGTAAATTCACGTATTGATCAAAACGTTTACGAAATTGAATCAAGCTTCCCCATAAAGAAATATGGTCAGGCACCAGTTTAGGCATACCCACAGCACCAAAAAATATTGCATCTTGTTTCACTAAAGTATCAAACCAATTATCCGGCATCATTTGGCCGTGTTTTAGGTAATAATCACAACTAGCAAAATCATAATGATTGAGGGTTAAATCAATGTTGAATTTCCTACAAGCAGCATCTAAAGCTCTTAATCCCTCAGGCATCACCTCGACACCGATACCATCCCCTGGAATCACTGCAATTTCATGTTTATTCGTCATTTTTTGCTCACTGCCCTTCTTATTTCTTTTAGTTTTTGAATTTTTTCCTGATCTTCTTCATCAGAGTCATTTGTTAAAACATCATTTCCTACTTGTTCCATCCTAATCGTATCCTTTGGACAAATTGGTGCACCATAATCAGCCCACTTCTTTAATAAAGTAACCTCATAACCACATTGAGGACATTTCGCTTTATTTCTAGAAGCATTACTTGGTCTAGGTGGTGGAAAGTTTAACGCACGATGTGGATATGGGCCTAATTTATTGCTCAATGTGATCAATCGTACTTTTAAAGCTTCTCCAGCATGCGCCATTCTAGCTGGCCCTTCTAAGCCGACAACTTGAGCAATACCCTGAAAATCTGCCCCATGACCACTTTGGCAATCATCAATTGCATGACATATTTCATGCACAAGTGTGTCAAGAACATCTACAGGATCTTCAATTTTCGGAGAAATGAAGATCTCATTCACCATATCACCAGATCGTTCCCTCGGCCAGCATTGGCCTAGAGTAGTTCGGGGACTGCTTGAAGCGGCAAAGCCACAAGACACCTTGAGAGGAGGAATACCATAACCCACCTCTGAAAAAATAGGCTCCAAAATCGAAACGGCCTGTTGCAGCCATGTTTCACGGTTAGAATAATTGTCAGTCATTTGCTTGAAAAGTTATTTTTTAACTTTCAATTATCGCTTGAATTTTAAAAATGAGATTGAAAAAAATGAATTTGTACCGAAAATTTGCTAGAGTTGTAAAATATAACTCATTTAAATAATCCCTTTTTGGAGACTCCATGTCAGCACCTTTTTATAGCGCATCAGAAGACGTCATTCATTATGTAAATGGACAAAAAACGCTCGGTGAATCTGTTCGCTTTAGCGATGTCTTCAATCCTGCCACAGGCCAAAAAGCTAGAAGAGTAGCTCTCGCTACTACCGCTGATGTTGCGACTGCGGTTGCTGCTGCTCAAAAAGCATTTCCGAAGTGGGCAGATACTCCTCCACTTCGTCGTGCACGTGTGATGTTTAAATTTCTAACGCTTCTCAATGAGCACCAAAATGAACTTGCTGCAATTATTACTGCTGAACATGGCAAAGTTTTTACTGATGCACAAGGTGAAGTTGTCAGAGGAATAGAAATCGTTGAGTACGCTACTGGAATTCCTGAATTGTTAAAGGGCGACTATACCGATCAAGTTTCTACTAACATTGACAACTGGACAATGCGTCAGCCATTAGGAGTTGTTGCTGGTATTACCCCTTTTAATTTTCCTGTAATGGTTCCAATGTGGATGTTCCCAATGGCCATTGCAGCTGGTAACACGTTTATTCTTAAACCAAGTCCAACAGATCCATCTGCAGCGATGTTGATTGCTGATTTATTTAAACAAGCCGGACTGCCTGATGGTGTCTTTAACGTAGTTCATGGTGATAAAGAAGCTGTTGATGCCTTAATTGAGCATCCAGATGTCAAGGCAGTCAGCTTTGTTGGCTCTACGCCGATCGCAAATTATATTTATGAGCGTGGTGCACACTTTGGAAAACGTGTTCAAGCATTGGGTGGTGCTAAGAATCACATGGTTATTATGCCTGACGCTGATATTGAAAAATCTGTTGATGCCCTAGTTGGTGCCGCTTACGGTTCTGCTGGTGAGCGCTGTATGGCAATTTCAGTTGCTGTATTAGTTGGCTCTGCTGCTGAAAAAATTATGCCTGCTTTAATTGAAAGAACAAAAACCTTAAACATCAAAAATGGTATGGACCTTGCTGCGGAAATGGGCCCTATTGTTACTGATGTTGCAAGACAGAGAATTACCGGTTATATCCAAGCAGGTGTTGAAGAAGGTGCGGATTTATTAGTAGACGGTAGATCTTTTAACGTTGCAGAGTTTGAAAATGGATTTTGGTTGGGCGGCACATTGTTTGACAATGTCACACCTGAAATGAAAATCTATAAAGAAGAAATTTTCGGCCCTGTTTTATCTTGTGTAAGACTAGCCACATTTAGCGAAGCGGTTGATTTAATTAACGCTCATGAATTTGGCAATGGTGTTTCTTGCTTCACCAGTGATGGAAATATCGCTCGTGAATTTGCACGTCGTATTCAAGTTGGTATGGTTGGTATCAATGTACCTATTCCTGTACCGATGGCTTGGCATGGTTTTGGTGGTTGGAAGAAATCCTTGTTCGGTGACATGCACGCTTACGGTAAAGAAGGTGTAAGGTTCTATACAAAGCAGAAGAGCATCATGCAGCGTTGGCCTGAGAGTATTTCAAAAGGTAACGAATTCGTGATGCCGACAGCGAAATAATCACCATTAACCGCAAAAAATAACCGGTTGAATTAGATTAAATTTCTAATTCAACGGGTTTTTTAGTTAATGGTTTAATTGGGCTAGTTAATCTAAGAGTAATCAGTCCAGAGAAAGTTATTGAAGAGTGCTCTTTAGTGCTGCTGAAGTGGGTAAAGAGAAAACTTCGATTCCCTCGTCAATGAGATTTGCCGCCTCATCAACCGTAGCAACCCCACGAATACTTCTTTGCGGACTTTCCTTATAGTGTATTTTCCGTGCTTCTTCTGCAAAAGAATCACCCACATCCTCAGTTTTTGTCATGATTTCTCTAACAACTGAAAGCATTGTTGCCTGCATTTTTTGTTGAAACTCCTGCTTTTGATCTGCAGTGAGATGCATGGAATCATTAGTAGGAGCCACGACACTAGTTGATGAAGGTGATGATTCCCCGTTATTTTCAGCTAACTCTTTAGAGTTACCTTTTTTGGTTCCCAAATAAGGAGCCGAAGGCATCCGAGTAATTTCAGCGCTTTCGCAGATGGGGCAAGACAAAAAAGATTTTTGCTGTTGAGCAAAAAAATCTTCCTCAGACCTAAACCACCCTTCAAAGTGATGACTTAATGGGCAAGCTAAATTGTAGACTTTCATAAGTTTTATATAGTGCTAAAAAATGCAATTTCAAGAGTCAATACTAGATTATGACTGATTTATTAAATACGCATCATGTGATGGGTTTTTATCATCTGGGACTTTACAACTGAAATGTGCATTTATCCAATCGTGCGGAAAACCTCGCCGTTCAGGGCGAGGATGAATAGCACGGACAGCCTGTCTGTCCTTGACGTTTCTATCTTGTTAAAATACAAAATGCTGTATATAATTACAGTATGCAGCGATTTCAAGCGTATCAATTTGAGCTAATGCCTAATGGTCAACAACAGCGCAATATGCGGCGCTTTGCAGGTGCTTGTCGCTTCGTTTTCAATAAATCATTAGCCTGGCAAAAAGAGCAGTACGCCTCTGATCCAACCATCCGATTCAGCTACACTGTCTTAGCAAACCTACTCCCGCTGTGGAAGCAAGATCCAAATCTTGCCTGGCTGAAAGAATCCCCCAGTCAAGCCTTACAGCAAACCCTGAAAGACCTAGAGCGT
>CAISYI010000098.1 GCA_903889595.1 uncultured beta proteobacterium | reverse complement strand
TTGTCTGGTATTTTTTACTTTCCAGAAGGGGCAGAACCCTTTGTTTCCACTCGCGTAAAAATGGCCCAAACCTCCAACGTCTTAGCGCTCGTCAAGGCTGAGCAAAAATGGTACTTTACTTCCAAAGAAGTCAAAGTAACTCTTGGTGGTTGTGGTGGTTAATCGATCAGTTAGACAATAAAAGGAACGAATATGGCAGATCCAATGCGCGTTAGAGCAGCCGAAGTAAATGGCTTAGTGGATGTTAAGGTATTAATGAAGCATGATATGGAAACAGGTCAGCGTAAAGACGCGGCAGGTAAAGTAATACCAGCTTGGTTTATTACCAATTTAGTTGCCAAAGTAGGGGCTAAAGAGGTATTTAAAGCACAATTTGGGACAGCAATTTCGAAAGACCCATTTTTGAACTTTAAAGTCAAAGGACCTAAAAAAGGCGATGAAATTACCATTACTTGGTTTGACTCAAAAGGCGAGACCAGAACCGATCGCGCTCTGATTGCTTAATGTGACATCGATTCAATTTACTTTGTAAGGTTTCAAGTGAAGATAAAGTCCTTAGTAGTATTGTTTACTCTTAGTTTGCTGACCCAAGGGGTGTTTGCACAAAACATCTCTGATGAAATTGCCAAGTACCGCGAGATGATTGCGGATGGCAATCCTGCTGAGTTGTATGCGGCAGCAGGTGAAGAACTTTGGGTAAAGCCGAGTGGACCCAAACAGGCTACTTTGCAACAATGTGACTTAGGTAAAGGTCCAGGGGTAGTGAAGGGTGCCTTTGCTGAATTGCCAAAGTATTTTAAAGACACGAACCGAGTACAAGATCTTGAGTCACGCTTAATGACTTGCATGGAAAACCTCCAGGGCATTGCAGCGAGTGATGTGATTAAAGATCCTTTTGGTAAAGGCTTGCGCAAAGACATCGAGGCAGTAACGGCTTATGTCGTGACAGAGTCAAAAGATCTACCGATTAAGGTGGTGCCAAAGCATCCTAAAGAAAGAGAAATGGCTCAAATTGGTGAGAAAATTTTCTTCTATCAAGCTGGGCCTATGGACTTTTCTTGCGCTACTTGTCACTCTCAAAATAACAAACGCATTCGCTTACAGGACTTACCGAACATCACAACCGCAAAAGGTGCTGCGGAGGGATGGGGGTCTTGGCCAGCTTACCGAGTTTCTAGTGGTGAGTTTTGGACGATGCAACGCCGTTTGAATGACTGTTTTAGACAACAACGGCTGCCGATGCCCATTTATGGATCAGATGCGACCATCGCACTTTCTATGTATATGGCCTCTAAAGGCAATGGTGGAATGATTCAAACTCCTGGTTTGAAACGCTAAAAAATGAGAGTAAATATGAAACTATTTTTTCAAACTGTACTCGCTTCCCTGACCTTGCTTAGCGGTTTTAATCAAGTGAGTTTTGCAGCAGATCCCAAAGTTGATCTGAAAGTCCAGCAAATCATGCAAAATAGCTTTGTGGCAGCCGGGGTGGCTGACTTGGGACGTTTGACGCAAGACCCTATCCAACTGTTATGCTCAGATCCTAGCTACCAGAATTCTAAAGCCGGTAAAGCGAAGATTGAGATATTACAAAAAGAAGCTTTAGCCAAGATTCCTAAACCCGAAGGTGGGATCTATTTGGGCGATTGGAAAAAAGGTGAGTTGATTGCCCAAAGTGGCCGCGGTGCCACTTTTACTGACTTACCCAATACGGTGAACGGTGGTGGATGTTACAACTGCCATCAAATCGATCCCAAAGAGATTTCACACGGCACGATGGGTCCTTCTCTAGCAGCATATGGTAAGACGAGAGGTAATTCTGGAGCCATCTTAGAATACACTTGGAATCGTCTTTATAACTCCAAAGCTTATAACGCTTGTAGTAATATGCCAAGGTTCGGACATTTTAATTTGTTAACACAAGATCAGATGAAGGATTTGATGGCTTTATTATTAGATCCAAACTCGCCCGTTAATCAATAAACTCAGCCCTTTATGAGTCTTGATCGCCGAGAGTTTTTAAAAATCTTATCCCTTGCCTCAAGTGTTGGTCTAGGGCTATCGAGCGAAATAGCAAGTGCTGAATCTTTAGCTAAGAATTTTTACGAAGTACCAAGATTTGGTAATTTGCATTTTTTGCATTTTACGGATTGTCATGCACAGTTAAATCCCATTTACTTTAGGGAGCCTCAGTACAACATTGGTATTGGTTCACAACTTAATCGTACACCCCATCTAGTTGGTCAAGAATATTTAAAAGCTTTCAAGATTTCTCCAGCGTCAAGGTATGCACACGCTTTCACCCATCTCAACTTTACGAGTGCAGCGCATTCTTACGGTAAGGTTGGAGGTTTTGCGCATCTAGCTACTTTAGTAAAACAATTAAAATCCTCAAGACCGAATGCCTTGCTTTTGGATGGCGGCGATACTTGGCAAGGTTCCGCGACGGCGCTTTGGACTAAGGGCCAAGATATGGTCGACGCAGCTCTATTACTTGGGGTCGATATCATGACGGCCCATTGGGAAATGACTCTTGGAGCTGACCGTGTAAAACATATTGTGGAACATGATTTTAAAGATAAGGTTTCATTCCTTGCTCAAAATATTCAGACGAGTGATTTTGGCGATCCAGTATTTGAGTCCTATGCTCTGAAAGAAATGAACGGCGTAATGGTGGCCATCATTGGTCAAGCCTTTCCTTACACCCCAATTGCGAATCCGAGATATTTCACGCCCGATTGGACCTTTGGGATTCAGGAAGAAAATCTGCAGAAAAATGTGATTGAAGCTCGCAGTAAAGGCGCTAAGGTCGTCGTGTTGTTGTCGCATAACGGGATGGATACAGACTTAAAGTTGGCAAGCCGTGTTAGAGGGATTGATGCTATTTTGGGTGGTCATACCCATGACGGTATTGCCCAGGCTATCCATGTAAAAAACCCTGGGGGCGTTACGCTCGTGACGAATGCGGGCTCGAATGGTAAATTTTTAGGCGTGCTGGATTTTGACTATAAGCAAGGACGCGTTACCGATTTTCGTTACCAATTACTCCCTGTTTTCGCCAATTTAATTACCCCCGATCCTGCAATGCAGTCATTGATTCGTGAGGTGAGACGTCCTTACGAAAAACAACTCGGCCGGGTTTTAGCCAAGACCGATACTTTGTTATATCGACGAGGTAATTTCAACGGTACTTTTGACCAACTCATTGTGGATGGTTTGATGAAAGTGCAAGATGCGCCAATTGCTTTTTCTCCAGGTTTTAGATGGGGCACAACTCTTTTGCCTGGTCAAGATATCACTGTGGAACATTTAATGGATCAAACGGCGATTACCTATCCGCAAGCAACAATTTCGATGCTTAAGGGTGAGGAAATTAAAAATATTCTAGAAGACGTTGCCGATAACCTTTTTAACCCAGATCCTTACTATCAACAAGGTGGGGATATGGTTCGCACTGGGGGTCTGAAATATACGATTGATCCATTGGCTCAGATGGGCAAAAGGATCTCGGATATGAGACTAAATGGTCAATTACTCGACGCGGGTACCGTTTACAAAGTGGCTGGTTGGGCCTCCGTTAATCCAGATTTGCAAGGCTCTTCTGCTCCTGCCGTGTGGGATATCTTGACTCAGTATTTAACGGATGTAAAAGTGGTGTCAAAGCTTTCACCGAATATTCCGCAGATTAAAAATATCCAGGGCAATAAAGGCCTCAGCAATAGTTAAGTCGTATTTCAATGATTCTTATATGAAAGTATTTGCATGAAAAAAATAATAATGTGTTTAATGATTCTTCTGTCTACATTAGGACTACATGCGGTCGCTGCAACCCCTGACCAAGTGGTCTATCACATAGACGATGCCCAAGCACAAGGATTAAAAGGTCTTCGAAATTTGCGCAATCATTTAGATGTATCGCCAGACACACAAATCGTCGTTGTTACTCATGCTATGGGCGTGGATCTTCTGATGGAAGGAGCAAAAGATGCTAAAAGTAACATGGAGTATGCCCCGTTAGTTGCTGCATTAAAGTCAAGAGGTGTTCGCTTTGAGGTCTGCGAGATTACTCTTAAAAATAGAGATTTAAAGAAGGATCAATTCTTATTGGACGCAGACTTTACTCCCTCTGGTGTCGTCCGTATAGCGCAGTTGCAATTTCGAAATCATTTTGCCTATATCAAACCGTAATTTGATTTATTTGATTACATGATTGCTTTAATTCCCATCATGATGGCAACACCAAAAGAAAATACGGCAAAGATAATTTGAATCGTCGGCCCTGATAATTTTTTAGCAGTAGCTCTGCCGAGTAACAAGCCGATTAGAGAACCCGTAGCAAAGGGGATGGCAATCGACCAGATCATCAAGCCCGCCACCGTAGCATTAATCACACCGCCCAAAGAAACAATTGTTAATACGCCAAGAGAAGTCGCAACGATGGATATTACTGGGAGATCAGTCACTTTTTTTAAGCTAGGCACAATAATAAAGCCACCGCCAACACCTAATAGTCCAGAAAAAAAGCCGGCCATTGATCCGGCTAGGGCTAATGACCTGGCGCAAGGAACGGTCCAAATTAATTTACCAATAGATTGATTTAAAAGGCAAGGGACAACTTTAGGATGATTCTCTACGAAGCCCTTGGCCTCTCTGTAGGATTGATACATCATTCGAATAGAGGTGTAAAACAAGACCATTGAGAAGATGATCAATAAGGGTTGATTCGGTAGTTGATGGGCTAGCCATAAACCAATAGGCGACAAGATTAAACCAAAGCTGGCCATCAAACCTGCTGCTTTGTAACGTAAGATTTTTTCTTTTAATCCTAAAATAGAGCCTATGCCAGCTGATATGCTTACAGCAAGCAGCCCGATGGGACCGGCTTGGTTCACAGTTAATCCCATGCCAAAAACAAGAAGGGGCACTGACAAAATCGCACCACCTGCGCCGGTGAGGGAAAGTATAAAACCAACCACAAAGCCTAAAGCAACTGGTAGTCCTTGAGGGGTAAATTGGTTTAGTTGTGATAAATCAAGCATTTTTTTAACTTTATATGTTAATAAATATAAGTATATAATAAATAGTAATATAACACTTGTTTATAAGTACTTTTTAAATCTTGGAGTTTTATGTTAAATCTCAGTAGTAAGCCAAAAGTGAAGACATTTTTTGATTCGGGAACTTGGACGTTTACCCATGTCGTATTTGAAGATTCCAGCACGCCTTGCATCATCATTGACTCAGTTCTAAACTATGATCACAAGTCAGGTAGAACCTCCACCAAGTCTGCCGACGAAGTTGTTGCATTCATTCAGCAAGAAAACTTACAGTGCCATTGGATTTTAGAGACCCATGCGCATGCCGATCACTTAACCGCTGCGCCATATCTCCAATCTAAATTGGGTGGAAAAATCGCGATAGGTTCACACATTACAAGCATTCAAGACGTCTTTAATAATGTCTTTCATCTAGAGCCATCATTTAAGCGAGATGGGTCGCAATTTGATTATTTAATACCACCAGATGGAATTCTTACTTTTGGAAACTTAAATTGTCTAGCCATCTACGTTCCAGGGCATACTCCCGCTTGCCTAGCTTATCAGATTGGAGATGCCATCTTTGTGGGTGATACCTTGTTTATGCCGGATGTGGGCACTGCAAGGTGTGATTTTCCTGGTGGCGATGCACTGAATCTATACGACTCAATTCAAAAACTTTTGCATTATCCTGAGGACACCCGTTTATTTATGTGTCATGACTATCCGCCCAATGATCGGCCAATAAGTCACCTTAGCTCTGTTAAAGCACAGAAAGAGAACAATATTCATATTCATGATGGCGTGACCAAAGAAGAGTTTGTTGACATGCGCACGAAAAGGGATAAGACTCTAGAAATGCCAGTCCTAATTTTGCCCTCGATTCAGGTAAATATTAGGGCAGGGCATTTCCCGCCAGTAGAAGAAAATGGCGTTGCTTATCTTAAGATTCCTTTAAATATGCTGTAAATAAAAGAGAGAAGAA
>CAISYI010000097.1 GCA_903889595.1 uncultured beta proteobacterium | reverse complement strand
GTCTTTTTCGGAAAATGAATCTCGCTCATCTCTAAAAAGGTTCCTGAGAGACATTTGTATGGGAAATTGTAACGATCGGCAAGTTCGTTAAACGGGACAGTGGTAAGGAAACCTGATGACAAGCCAACAGGTACTGTCATAGCGCCTGGCCCCGGCAAATTAACGATAGGATCTAAATAAAATTTAGACTTTAAAAAAAATGGCGTACTAAGATCACGGCTATTGGAAGGCTGAAAGTAACCATCACCCGTTTGTCGAAACAAGGATAAATATTTCTTTTCCACTCGATTGTTATCGCTGTTTCTAAAACCATAAAATTTTGCTCTGGCTTCAATTTCTTCAGGGCCATCATAATGCGTTATGGATTTCCCCTCAATGCCGCCCCGCTCATCTATTTCAAAATTAGCCATTGACATGAAACCATTATTTTCATCTGACTGCTTTGGCGTTCTACCCATTTTGCCTAAGGCTGTTAAAACCACCGGTTTATCCATTTCTGAGGTATCTAAAATGTCGTAAGGGGCTATTTCGATCGTAGAATCAACAAAGTGATCCCACTGAGGCAAATAGGTAATTACGTGATTAAAGGGATAGATTGTGCCAAGCTTACCAACCCGATAGGCTGACTCTGCGTTAATTAATACAGAACTAGAGGGAATACCTTTAGCGAGTAGCAATGCACGCAAGAGCAAATCATGGTCCTTACAATCGCCATAGCGATTATCAATGATAGTGTCAGCATCATTGGGAACAATCCCACCATCACCTAAATAGATAGCGACATACCGAATGTTCAAAGAAACCCATTGATATAGAGCGATTGCTTGAGCCTTGGGATCATTAATCCCTTTAGTAATTTTTTGGGCAAGCTCCGTGACCTTTTTAGTGACTTCCAACTTGTTTTTTATCGAGTTCTCATACGATTTACCGATCTCAATAGGAGATTTAAAGCTTGAAAAAATGATATGCGGACTATGATCGGCATAATCAACTTCGGCACTTATTTTGGATAGTGTTTTTAACTGTTGAAAATGAAATTTGTATTGCTTTTCACCATTGGGCCCATCAGTTTGTCGACCTCCCTGCATTCTTTTGGCATCCACTTTAATCTTTAAACGGGGATCATGAGAAAAATACCATTCAAATTTTTGCATCTCTAAACTAGGGGAAAAATACACTCCGTTCTGATAGTTTTTAGCAAATAAAGGAGTGTGAGTACTGATTTTTACTTTGTAAGTAACTCTAGCCCCTGGTGTAACATTCGGAAAAATAATGATGCGATGCTTTTGATCTGAGAATTGTGGAGCTCCACCAGAAATATCATCATCCACTTCTCGAATCGCATTACTCGCTACAGATATTTTCTGACCCGAACTTGAAGTTGTATAGGCTTCGAGTACCTCCACCTTTTGTAAGGTGCTATTAAAAGAAATATCCGCTTGGGCAGCGGAATCGATTGCAATCTGAGAGCGAATGAGTTTGGTGATTTCTCGAGTTTCTACATCACTACCATCTGCATAGACATGCGTTTTAATAATATATCGCTCAATGCTTACAGGCGAGTTTGGCTCGCTCTTTGCTTGCACTCCGGGTAAGACTACTACCAAGCCGAAAAGTAAGAGTGTAGTCGCAACAATCAGACTAGCCGTAAATTGAAAAAATACTTTCATGACATCTCTTTGAAAAATCTACCACGATTAAATAGCCACGAAACAATTACAGAAAGTAATCGATTTATGGCAACATAAATATAAAATAAAGCTGGATCCAAAATACTACTTCGTTGAATAGTTGAAATGATTGTGCACATAGTTCTCAATTAACTGTCTGCGACGACTCTTCGGCCAATCATATTCATCAGCATCTCGAAGGAATAACTCAGGATTGTTATTAAACCGAGGGAATTTACTTCGTATATTTTTCAAGCCTAGAATAATTGAGGCGTCAATGATTGTATTGACTGCCCAATAAGGAGGCGCTAACTGACTTTCATCAGCAAAGCTCTGCACTTGTAGCGGCAGAATAAAACTTAGGAAAAAAACGGCAAAGTTCATGGGGATATATGTGCGAATGGAAGATG
>CAISYI010000096.1 GCA_903889595.1 uncultured beta proteobacterium | reverse complement strand
GCTCTAGGTCTTTCAGGGTTTGCTGTAAGGCTTGACTGGGGGATTCTTTCAGCCAGGCAAGATTCGGATCTTGCTTCCACAGCGGAAGTAGGTTTGCCAAGACGGTGTAGCTGAATCGGATGGTTTGATCCGATGCGTACTGCTCTTTTTGCCAGGCTAATGATTTATTGAAAACGAAGCGACAAGCACCTATAAAGCGCCGCATATTGCGCTGTTGTTGACCATGAGGCATTAGCTCAAATTGATACGCTTGAAATCGCTGCATACTGTAATTATATACAGCATTTTGTATTTTAACAAGATAGAAACGTCAAGGACAGGCAGGCTGTCCGTGCTATTCATCCTCGCCCTGAACGGCGAGGTTTTCCGCACGATTGGATAAAAAACCCAGCGATTTTGTCGCTGGGTTTAAGACCAAGACGGATAGTCCAGATCTAATAACTTTTAGTGGAACTGTTCTTCTTCAGTCGAACCTGTTAATGCAGTTACGGAAGAAGTACCACCTTGAATAACTGTCGTTACATCATCAAAATAGCCTGTACCAACTTCTTGTTGATGTGATACGAAAGTATAGCCACGATCACGTGCTGCAAATTCTGGCTCTTGAACTTTTTCAACGTACGCAGACATACCGCGTTTGGCATAATCTTGCGCCAAGTCAAACATGTTGTACCACATGGAGTGGATGCCAGCCAAGGTAATGAATTGGTATTTATAACCCATTGCGCCGAGTTCACGTTGGAATCTTGCAATCGTTGCATCATCAAGGTTTTTGCGCCAATTAAATGATGGTGAGCAGTTATAAGCCAACAATTTGCCTGGGAACTTCGAGCGCAGTGCTTCAGCAAATTTACGCGCAAACTCTAAATCAGGTGTACCCGTTTCGCACCAAACCATATCAGCGTATTGAGCGTATGCCAAACCACGTGAAATCGCCTGATCGATACCCTTACGTGTTTTAAAGAAACCTTCCGCGGTCCGCTCACCGGTTACAAATGGCTTATCATTTGCGTCATAATCACTGGTAATTAAGTCTGCTGCTTCCGCATCAGTCCTAGCCAAAATAACCGTAGGTACACCTAATACATCAGCTGCTAAACGAGCTGAGTTCAATTTTTGAATTGCCTCTTGAGTCGGTACTAATACTTTGCCGCCCATATGCCCACATTTTTTTACAGAAGCGAGTTGATCTTCAAAGTGAACACCTGCAGCTCCAGCGTTAATCATGGCTTTCATGAGCTCAAAACCATTTAAAACACCACCAAAACCTGCTTCAGCATCTGCTACGATTGGTGCAAAGTAATCGATGTAACCCTTATCACCAGGGTTGAGGCCTTTGGACCACTGAATCTCATCCGCACGTTTAAACGTATTATTAATACGCTCTACTACCTTTGGTACGGAGTCAACCGGATATAAAGATTGATCAGGATACATTTCCATTCCACTATTTGCATCGGCAGCTACTTGCCATCCTGACAAGTAAATCGCTTTAATACCCGCTTTAACTTGTTGCATTGCTTGACCACCAGTCAAGGCACCTAAAGTATTGATATAGGCCTCATTGTTCACGAGATCCCATAATTTTTCGGCACCCCGTCTAGCCAATGTATGTTCAATTTGTAAAGAACCACGAAGACGAATAACATCATCAGCTGAGTAATTACGACTAATTCCCTGCCAGCGGGGGTTTGTATCCCAGTCTTTTTGCAGGGCCGCTGCTGCTTCTTTACGTGACATCATGCTAATTTTTCCTTATTTAGAGTTACTGGTTAATGACTAATTCCAATGTTCAATTTTTGGGGCAGATTTTTAAGCACTTCTTGAATTCCAACCCTTATAAAAACTATATGAAAATTTAGCCACTCTAACAACACCAATTTGCAATAATTTTTCAATTATTTATATCATTAAAAACAATAACTTAAGATATTTATTTCACAATATGGAAAGATAAATCATCATTTAATATATTTTTTTGAGAGATTTAGACTAGGGTTTTTACCTATGAAAATTACATTTCATAATGTGGAATTTTCACTGTGCAGCGCAACATAAAACTCGTTACAAAAATACGTAACGAGAATTTTACAGACTTAGAATTAATTAACTAGGTTGCGCAGAGAGTCTGGCGATATTGATAGAGTTGAGTCGAGATGCGACAAAAATAGCGATGATTTGGAAAAAAGCGATACCGTAAAAGATGACTTCTGGACTCTTCCAATCCATAAATAATCCAAAAAGAATCGGCCCTGTTGCACTACCGCAATCGATCCCAGAATAAACTAGGCCAAACACCTTGCCAGAGGATCCTTTAGGGGTTGCTGCTCGAACCATTAAATCTCTAGAGGGAGAGGCCATCCCAGAACCAAAACCCATTAACGCAAAGAGTAAAGGAATACTCCAGGCTGCAAAAAAACCAACTCCAGCAAAGATAGTAGCGATACCAGAAGCCAAGAAGGCCCCCGTAATCACTCGATCAGGTTGTTCAATCTTTGTAGCAACAAAACCACCAGCAATCAAACCAACCGCACTGCTGATCATATACAAGGTATAGGATGCAGTCGTTTGTGTAATAGCGATATCGTAAATGTCCACTAAAGCTGTCGAAGAAAAACTTTGTATCCCAACAAAACTAAAGGCTGTTAAATAAAAGAATAACCAACTTAGCCAAATATTAGGTAACTTTAAAAATTCGAAGGTATGTTTACTAAACAAAGGAGCACTTTGCAGTTCCGTTTGCTCGTGAACAACTGGCACATCGTTTAAAAGCTCTCTACGTAACACTAAAAGTAATAATACTGCGGCCGCCAAGAGACCTGCGCCAAACACTGCAACGCGCCAATTGCCGACAAGGGCGGTAATAGATAATAAAAACAGCGGCGCTGCAGCCCAGCCCAAATATCCCGTGACCCCGTGCACTGAATAGGCATGAGGTAGGTTTTTAGGTTTAACAAGATGATTGATTAGGGTGTAATTCACTGGATGGAATACGCCGTTCCCAATTCCTGTGATACACATACCTAGAAGTAACATCCAATAATATTGGGAAACTCCCACTATCATGGATCCTGCAATCAGCAAAGAGATACCGATATAGAGAATGGGGCGAGCACCATGACGATCAACCCAAATGCCACTAACCGATTGGGTGATAAAAGAGGAAACGTAAAAAACGGTCATGAGCAAGCCGAGTTCGGAGTAACTCAAGCCAAATTCCGCCTTAATCCATGGGAATAAAGGGGCAATCAGTAAATGAAAAAAGTGGGA
The DNA here is from genome assembly GCA_903889595.1 of uncultured beta proteobacterium. Taxonomy (GTDB): domain Bacteria; phylum Pseudomonadota; class Gammaproteobacteria; order Burkholderiales; family Burkholderiaceae; genus Polynucleobacter. The sequence continues at coordinate 11,722 of CAISYI010000096.1, read as the reverse complement.
GATGCTATGAGCAATACCAATTAAAGTAATTAACTCGACATCATTATTATTTTGTCTCATTCTCCCATTTTAACTAATTAATGAATTTTCCTCTCAAAAACAAATTCATTATTTTCTACATTCACTGGAATAATATCTTTTGGTCCATACTTGCCTTCCAAAATGCGCAGTGCAATCGGGTTCTCAATATATTGTTGAATCGCTCGCTTGAGGGGTCTAGCGCCGAATAAGGGATCAAAACCAGCCTCTGCAATCTTCAACAAAGCTTCTTGACTGACTTCAAGTTGCATATCCATTTTTGCTAAACGATCCGTTAAACGTTTTAATTGAATCTTCGCAATCGAACTTATTTGACCTTGATCTAAGGCATGAAACACGACTACTTCGTCAATCCGGTTTAAGAACTCAGGTCGAAAATGATCCTTCACCTCTTCCCAAACTGCATCTTTGATATCTTCTTGAGGTTTACCGACCATTGCCTGAATCAAGTGCGAACCTAAATTGCTAGTCATCACAATCACCGTATTTTTAAAATCCACTGTTCTACCCTGACCATCGGTCATCCGCCCATCATCCAGCACCTGAAGAAGGACGTTAAATACATCAGGATGGGCTTTTTCAACCTCATCTAACAGAATGACACTATAGGGTTTGCGACGAACAAGTTCAGTTAAATACCCACCCTCTTCATAACCTACGTAACCCGGGGGCGCGCCAATTAACCTAGATACGCTGTGTTTTTCCATGAATTCACTCATATCAATTCGAATTAAATGGTCTTCGCTATCAAACAGGAAATTTGCCAAAGCCTTACATAGTTCAGTTTTACCCACTCCAGTAGGCCCTAGAAACAAGAATGAACCATACGGACGACCTTCATCTGACAATCCAGCACGTGACCTACGAATGGCATTGGAAACAGCTACAATGGCATCCTCTTGGCCCACGACGCGCTGATGCAAATAGGACTCCATTTTTAATAACTTATCGCGCTCACCCTGCATCATTTTTGAAACTGGAATACCCGTTGCACGCGAAACAACTTCAGCAATTTCCTCAGCACCTACGTGAGTCCGTAATAACTTATTCGGTTTAGCACCGCCCTTTGCCTCTGCACTGGCAGCAGATTTTAATTTACCCTCAAGTTCAGGTAATTGACCATATTGCAATTCAGCAACTTTATCTAATTTACCTTCGCGCTGAAAACGCACAATTTCCATCTTCACGTGATCAATTTCTTCTTTGATATGGGCAGTACCCTGGGCAGCACCCTTCTCAGCCATCCAAATTTCCTCAAGATCAGCGTATTCTTTGCTCAACTTAGTAATTTCTTCCTCAATTAAAGAAAACCGTTTTTTAGAGGACTCATCTTTTTCTTTTTTAACCGCTTCACGCTCAATTTTTAATTGAATAATCCGACGATCAAGTTTGTCCATGACTTCTGGTTTAGAGTCGATTTCCATCTTAATTTTTGAAGCTGCTTCATCGATTAAATCAATGGCTTTATCTGGTAAGAAACGATCAGTAATATAACGGTGAGATAACTCTGCAGCCGCCACGATTGCTGGATCGGTAATTTCTACACCATGATGCAACTCATATTTTTCTTGTAAACCACGCAATATAGCAATCGTTGCCTCAACACTCGGCTCATCCACTAACACTTTTTGGAAACGTCGCTCTAGCGCTGAGTCTTTTTCTATGTATTTACGGTATTCATCTAAAGTAGTTGCGCCAATACAATGCAATTCACCCCTAGCCAAAGCTGGTTTAAGCATGTTCCCGGCGTCCATCGAACCTTCTGTTTTACCAGCGCCCACCATCGTGTGAATCTCATCAATAAAGATAATAGTTTGACCTTCATCTTTAGCAATATCAGAGAGCACTGCTTTGAGACGCTCTTCAAATTCACCACGGAACTTTGCACCGGCCAAAAGTAAGGCCATATCTAACACTAAGACACGTTTATTTTTTAAGGACTCAGGTACTTCACCATTCACAATACGCTGCGCGAGTCCCTCAACAATCGCTGTTTTACCGACCCCAGGCTCGCCGATTAATACAGGATTATTTTTGGTACGTCTTTGTAAAATCTGAATGGCACGACGGATTTCATCATCTCGCCCAATCACTGGATCTAACTTCCCTAAACGAGCACGCTCGGTTAAATCTACCGTATATTTTTTTAATGCTTCACGCTGTGATTCTGCATCATTACTATTCACCGTTTGACCACCACGCACTTGCTCAATCGTAGCTTCTAAACTTTGACGTGACAGACCAGCCGCCCTTGCGGCCTTACCCAGCTCCCCCTTATCATCTGCCAAAACCAAGAACATGAGCTCTACAGCAATAAATTGATCGCCTTTTTTATTAGCTTCTTTTTCAGTTAGATTTAACCAAGCAGATAAATTTCTACCAACTTGAACTTCACCACTGCCTTGTACTTGTGGCAGTTTTTTTAAGCGTAATTGAAGATCGTTGATTAAGGCCTCCACTCGCACGCCTGACCGGGTCAGAAGACTTTTACCAGCACCATCACGGTCTTGTAACATCGCAATTAAAACGTGTTCTGGCTCAATAAATTGGTTGTCGTTGGAGACAGCAAGACTCTGACCTTCAGCCAGTGCTTCTTGAAATTTAGTAGTTAATTTTTCGATTCTCATGTGTTCCTCTATAAAGAAATAAGAAATAGGTATATTCCTTACATGAGTATGTTTTACAAAATTTCAAGAGCTATCCTAAAATATTGTTCATGACAGTTAACTTGAGTATACCGACGAAAGAAAAGAAATGGTACCTATACCTTTTAGAGTGCAGTGATGGTACTTTTTATACAGGTATTACCAACTCTCTCGAAGATCGTATTGCCACGCACAATACTGGCAAAGGTGCAAAATATACAAGAGGACGTGGTCCAGTCAAATTATTGAATTCAATGATTTGTGAGAATCACTCGGAAGCGCTTAAAGCAGAAATTCAATTAAAAAAATTACCGAAAAAAGATAAAAGAAACTACTTTATTCCAATCAATTAAGTTAGTAGACTAAGAGCTCTAGCTCTGAGTATTTAACCCTTTGTACGAGCCATCTTTATAGCCTCTTAATTAGGCTATTTTTGTAATTTAATAGTTTTAATTGAATTCAAACAGCATTATCTATATGACGCACATTGAAGGGTAAAAACCGTTCAGATGTTTGCAAAAGATGACGGTAAACCGTCATCTTTTGTATGTACAGATCGTTGACTTATATGGTAAAATGTATATATCAGCCATAGAACAAGGTGAAGAAGATGTTACTTAAAGATCGAGTTCAAATTTCCATCGCTAAGCGCAGAGGAAACGTGATCTTGCGCTCTGACATCGCAAATCTCGGCAGTGACACACAACTGAGCGAAGTGCTACGCACTCTGACTCAAGAAGGGAAGCTTATCAAGCTGGGGGCTGGAATTTATGCAAAGGCCCACAAGTCTACAGATGGTGAAGTGCTCCTTGTCGCCAATGACCAGCAGGTAGCAAAAGAGCTTTTCGAACGCCTCGGCGTGGAAGTGGATTTCGTTGAGGTTAATGCAGATTCAGGTGAAACCATTTATTTCCTGAATACCTCCAAGCGACGCATGTCGCGCAACCTCAAGTTCAATAATGTACGGGTGGTGTATTCGCGAAAGTATAACGTGTTCAAAAACCATCTAATAATTGATCTGACAACCCAGCTGGAGATGCTCCCTGTGAATGGGGTAAGCGATTTTGTGCAACGCCTTGCGCTTCAGCATGGGGTAATCGCACAGCGGACAAGAATGGACGACTGGGCAGACGCTGTCACCCGACTTGCAGGCGATGACGTAAAGCAAGACCCCACAGATGATTTATTGGTTGCCTTGACCAAAAAGAATGTAATCAGCGGACGTCAGATGGTGCGCTTGTTGAGTAATCATATGAAGGAGGAGGACAGTGTTCGATCCGTTCAACGACTTTCAAACCGCCGGCTATCTTCGTAATTTTGAAGCTCTCAAAGACCCGTTAAAGATAAGCCGGGTTGAGCACAATTCCTTCAAAGCTCAGCTGGAAAAAGCGCTTGATCAGTTGAGGCGTCTCAGTGACCCGCTGACGTATGGTGACTATCTGAAGGTTCATGGGACACTATTCCAAGACGTTTACCCGTGGGCTGGTCAAGATCGCCATACACTGGGAGTTGGTCGACTTGTTTCCAAGGGATCTAAGGTTCAATTCGAAGTATCAGAGTTATCCCAGCAGGCAGTGGAGTGGGGCCTGAACATGGGCAACGATCCTGAGTACATGCGAAAGTGGCCTGGTGAGGTGATGGGAGCATTTGCATGGGGGGCATCCATTTCTGGATGGGAACGGTCGTAGCATGCTTCTCGTGCATACCGAGTTGTGCTACCGGGCCGGCTTCGCCATCGATTGGATTTCCTCGAAAAAGAGTGAATATCTTGACGCACTCACGCATGAACTGGCGCATCCAAGAGATCGTGTACTCGACGCGTATTTGAGTAATCTTATTGTCGACACGCGACCTCGAACGGATTGGGTCGAATACTTTAAAACCATGCCTGGTTTATCTGGCGATGATGATGAATTGAATTTGGGCTACGCAGAAGATGATGTTGAGGCAATAGCTCGCTATGAAGAAGTCAAGTTACAGCGGACCCTGAAATCACCTTTGGCGAAATTTGACGATAAAATCCGAACAGGCAACAGTGAGTCACGTTGAAAAAACTGAGATGCGCCGGTCATGGTGCAAGGAGTTATTTCAAATTTGTTGGGATTTCCACATTCTCTGACCACACGTCAAACAATTCCAAATGATGTTCGTTGATTGACTTAAATGAACATATTCGCTAAATATTATCAACCTAGCTTATTAGGTAAATTCACTTAAGTGAGAGGTAGATATAACAACTGACTAATCCTTAGTTTGCCACTTTTTTAAACGCTCATCGTCTGAAGTTCTAGCGTCGACCCAACGCGCCCCATCTGCGGTATGTTCTTTTTTCCAAAAAGGGGCCGAGGTTTTTAGATAATCCATCACAAACTCACAGGCAGCAAAAGCGTCACCACGATGAGGACTAGCAATTGCAACCAACACGATTTGATCACCAACCTTAAGATCTCCGACCCGGTGAATGATCGTCGCATTCAAAACATTCCAACGCCTTTTCGCCAGTTCAAGAATATCCTCTAAGGATTTTTCTGTCATCCCTGGATAGTGCTCAAGACTCATCGCAGAAATAGCATCACCTTGATGATTGTCTCGAACCGTTCCCACAAAAATATTGATGCCGCCAATTTGAGAGTGATTAGCACTTAAAATTTTTAGTTCTTCGGAGACATCAAAATCTTCAGTTTGAATTGAAATTTTCATGATCGATTCAATATCAAATTGAGTTTAACCGCCGGTTACGGGCGGGAAAAAGGCGACTTCTGCACCATCTTCGATTAAGGTGTCAGGCTCGACCATGGTCTGATGTTGAGCAACACGTATTGGTCTTTTGAGCGCAAGGGTATCGGCCCATAGTGCATCGATATTAATTAAATAAGTCCGCAGTTGCTCAATCGTTTTCACATCGGGGGGGACAGTTAAATCCATCTCACTTAACTCTAAACTTTCTCGTATCGATGCAAAAAAGCGCAGTTTAATTTTCACGGCAGACCTAATTAAAAAATTGGGAAAAAGGTACAAAGTGAACAGTGTCACCCTCTGCAATCTTAGCCCCCGCTGGAACGTCAATCAGACCATCACCCCAAGCTGCACTGGTTAATACGCCAGAACTTTGATTAGCAAACAAGTCTACGGTTCCGGCATCATTAATCCGGGCTCTTAAGAACTCATTCCGGCGATCGGGTTTTGTCCATGCAAAATTTGCTTTGAGTGGGAAACGCTGAAGGGGTCGATTTTTTCTACCTTGTAGTGCCAAAATAAAAGGCTGTACAAATAATAAAAAAGTAACAAAACTGGATACTGGATTACCAGGCAATCCCATAAACCAAGTTTGATCTGCAGTTCCTTTAGGGATTTGACCAAAAGCCAATGGCTTACCTGGTTTAATCGCAATTTGCCACATATCTAAGCTACCTTCTGCGCTGACTGCTGGCTTGATATGATCTTCTTCACCTACCGAGACGCCGCCCGAAGTGACAATCAAATCATGCCCAATCGCTGCTTGACGAAGCGTTTGACGCGTAGACTCCAAAGTGTCTGGCACAATCCCAAAATCGGTTGGATCACAACCAAGTGACTTGATGCAAGCTAGTAAAGTATCGCGGTTAGAGTTATAGATACCGCCTGGCTTCAAAGGCTGACCTGGTAGGGTCAATTCATCTCCCGTGAAAAATACTGCAACCTTCACGCGTCTGAACACTTCAAGATGAGTGATGCCCGCGGAAGCGGCAACGCCTAACTCTTGTGGACGTAAAAAGGTCCCATTCGAAAGCACAACCTGACCAGCCTGAATATCCTCACCACTTCGTCGAACCCACTGACCACTTGCCGGGATTTGATTGACACGAACGGTGTAGTCAAGACCTTCCATATTTGGCTGCGTAAGCACTTCACAATCCTCTTGCATCACAACGGCATCCGCACCATCAGGAATATTGGCTCCAGTAAAAATGCGTGCCATCGTACCGGGCTTTAAAGATACCCCAACACTTCCGGCTGGAATCCTCTGAGAAACTGGTAATACCGTCCCAATCTCTTTAATATCTGCGGCGCGCATTACGTAGCCATCCATTTGCGTATTATCTGCCGGAGGAACACTAACCTGACTTATCTGATCAACGGCGAGCACACGACCTAAAGCATCCTGCACTGTGACTCGTTCTGTATCTTTCACTGCTTGGGCTTTGGCCAGTAATATTTCCAGCGCTTGGGCAGCAGTTTTTAAAGGTTGTTTAATCGGTTCACTCATGATGTATGTTCAACAATAAATTGTTTAACGGCTTCGACATTAGGTGCCATTTCGATAATCTGCTGGGGTAACTGTTCAATCCCTTCAAAGGCACTTGGGCGGCCCGGTGGATGGCCCAAAGCTTCCTCAATCGTACTGGCAAATTTAATTGGCAAGGCGGTCTCGAGCACAAGCATCTTGACGCCAGCTGTTAGATGTTCAAGCGCCACCTTCATGCCATCAGCCGTGTGCGTATCAATCACGACGTCGTAAGTATTGGCAACATGCTGAATAGTCCGAATTCGGTCTTCGTGGGTACTTCTACCGGAGACAAATCCATATTGCGCAATTTGACCAAACTGGGATGTATTAGAAAAATCAAAGCCACCACTGGTATCAACTTGTTTAAATAGCTTTGCTACTTCCGTCCCATCACGTCCGAGCCAATCAAACACAAAACGCTCAAAGTTACTGGCTTTCGAGATATCCATAGAAGGGCTCGAGGTATGTAAAGTTTCTGCTGCTTTTCTGGCACGGTAAACGCCAGTTTTGAAAAACTCATCTAACACATCATTTTCATTAGTTGCTACGATTAATTTTTCAATCGGCAGACCCATCATCCGCGCAATATGACCTGCGCAGACATTACCAAAATTACCACTAGGGACACAAAAGGAAACTTTTTCGGAACTGTTGCTAGTCGCTCTTAAATAACCGGCAAAGTAATAAACAACTTGAGCAACCACACGTGCCCAATTGATCGAGTTCACTGTACCAATTTGATGCGCCGCTTTAAAGGCTAAATCATTGCTGACCGCTTTAACGATATCTTGGGCATCGTCAAACACCCCTTCAATGGCAATATTAAAAATGTTTTCATCTGTCAAAGAATACATCTGAGCGCATTGAAACGGACTCATTTTGCCTTTAGGGGAAAGCATAAATACTTTAATCCCTTTTTTACCTCGCATGGCGTACTCAGCTGCACTGCCTGTATCGCCAGAAGTTGCTCCTAAGATATTGAGTTCTTTATTTTCACGTGCCAAGGCATATTCAAATAAATTGCCTAAAAGTTGCATTGCCATATCTTTGAATGCAAGAGTTGGGCCATTCGATAAACTCAGTAAACCAATCGAAGTTTGCCCTTGACCTGCAACTACATCACCCAACCAATGAACCGGCGTAATGTCACTCGCATTATCCTGCTCACGGGCATGACAATAAACGTTGCTGGTGTAGGTTTTTTCACAAATTGCTTTTAAATCCGCTGCTGGAATATCGTCAGCGTACAAGCTCAATACTTCAAAGGCTAACTGTGTATAAGACAAACCACGCCAACTATCTAAGGTTTGCTTACTGATCTGTGGATAAGTCTGTGGCAAATACAAGCCACCATCTGGCGCTAGACCAGCTAACAGAATTTGTAAAAAAGAGAGGTTTTGTTGACTACCTCTAGTGGATATATAACGCATAAAAACAGCCTTAATTAACTAAGTTCTTCCAAACGAATTTTAATGACACCACCGATTACAGTCGGTAATTTTGTCATTTCCTCAATTGCTGATAACATCCGCTTTTCTTGGGTTGTATGGGTCAAGATAATTAAATCAGTTTGACTTTGACCTGCCAAGGCCTCTTTTTGTAACAGGGCATCAATCGAAATATCTTGATCTGCCAAAATCTTCGTGATGTTGGCAAGGACACCGGTTTGATCTGCCACTTTCAGGCGCAAATAGTAACTCGTTGTGATGTCACCAATGGGCATCACAACGGTATTGATCACTTTATCTTCCTGGAAAGCTAAGTAAGGAACGCGCTTATCTACTGGCACAGATTGATAGCGCACCACATCAACTAAATCAGCAATCACGGCCGAGGCAGTTGGCTCAGAGCCAGCACCTTTGCCGTAATACAAGGTAGTACCGACGGCATCACCAAATACTTGCACGGCATTCATCGCACCTTCAACATTGGCAATGAGACGGTCTTTAGGAATTAGTGTCGGATGCACCCGCAGCTCGATGCCATCTGGAGTGCGTTTGGTAATCCCTAATAGTTTGATACGGTAACCCAGCTCTTCAGCATACTTAATATCTATTGCGGCTAAATTCGTAATGCCTTCAATATGTGCTTTATCAAATTGAACTGGCACACCAAAAGCGATAGCACTCATAATGGAGGCCTTATGTGCTGCATCGACGCCCTCAATATCAAAAGTAGGGTCAGCTTCTGCATACCCTAAGCGCTGGGCTTCTTTTAAAACCACCTCAAAATCCAGCCCTTTATCACGCATTTCGCTCAAAATAAAGTTAGTTGTACCGTTGATGATGCCGGCAATCCACTCGATCCGGTTCGCGGTTAAACCTTCTCTTAAAGCTTTAATAATGGGGATACCACCAGCCACTGCAGCCTCAAATGCAACAATCACGCCGCGATCGCGAGCTGCCGCAAAAATTTCATTACCATGCACTGCAATTAAGGCCTTATTAGCCGTAACAACGTGTTTACCAGCAGCAATCGCTGCTAAAACCAAAGTTTTAGCAATGCCGTAACCACCAATCAATTCAATCACGACTTCAATTTCGGGATCATTGATGACCTGATAGGCATCATTCACAACCCTGGCGCGCTTTTGCACAATCTGTTCGGCACGCTCTTGATCAAGATCAGCAACAACCGCAATCTCAATTCCACGGCCAGCGCGTCTTTCGATTTCTTCGTGGTTACGTTGCAGCACAGTAAATACGCCGCCGCCAACTGTTCCAGCGCCTAATAATCCTACTTGTATTGGTTTCATATTCAAATCTTATTAAATGATCGAAGGACCTCGAATAATTTCGAAGTCCTACTAAAAGTACTATTTTAGTCGGAAGTTAAACGAGAGACTCAGTTCCCATTCTTTTTCTGTATTTTGCTAAAAAACGAGCTAATCGCTTGATCGCATCTCGTAAGACATCCTCATTCGGTAAGAAAACGACCCGAAAATGATCAGGATGAGGCCAATTAAAACCACTGCCTTGAACCAGAAGGACTTTTTCTTCCCTCAATAAATCAGCGATAAATTCCTGATCGTCCTCAATTGGATAAATTTTCGGATCTAATTTCGGAAATAAATAAAGAGCGGCTGCTGGTTTAACGCAAGTCACACCTGGAATTTTGGTAATTAAATCGTAAGCTAAGTCACGTTGACGACGCAGTCGTCCGCCTTCACCCACGAGTTCATTAATACTTTGATAACCACCCAGCGCCGTCTGAATCGCCCACTGTCCAGGTACGTTGGCACACAAACGCATGGATGAGAGCATATTTAATCCCTCAATATAGTCTTTTGCGCCGCTTTTATCACCTGAAACAATCATCCAACCAGCTCGGTAACCGCATGAGCGGTAGTTTTTTGACAAACCATTGAAGGTAATCATCAAGACATCCGTTGCAAGTGAGGCAATCGATGTGTGGGTATGACCATCGTACAAAGTTTTGTCATAAATCTCATCAGCAAAAATAATCAAGTCATGTTCACGGGCAAGATTAACAATTTGTTGTAAAACCGCATCAGAATAGATGGCACCCGTCGGATTATTAGGATTAATAATCACTATACCCTTGGTTTTATCACTAATTTTTGCTTTTAAATCGGCAAGATCCGGGGCCCAGTCTTTGCTCTCGTCACACAAATAATGGACAGGCTTACCGCTAGATAGACTGACTGCAGCGGTCCAAAGAGGGTAATCTGGAGTTGGTACCAAAATCTCATCACCGTCATTAAGGAGAGCATTCATCGCTAAAACGATGAGTTCAGAAACGCCGTTGCCCGTATAAATATCATCAATATCCACGCCTTGAATATTCTTTTGCTGGCAATAGTGCATGATGGCTTTACGGGCTGTAAAAATACCTTTGGAATCAGAATAAGCAGCAGCATGTTGCAAATTCCGGATCATATCTAATTGGATTTCCTCTGGAGGATCAAAACCAAATACCCCCACATTACCAATGTTTAATTTGATAATTTTTTGTCCTTCTTCTTCCATTCGAGTGGCTAATTCCAAGACAGGTCCACGAATGTCGTAACAAACATTATTTAGTTTTGCAGATTTTAAAAAAGTTTTCACGGTAAATTAGATCTCTCAAACTTTTAGCGGACAAACGCTAGTTATAATAGTCATATTATGACAGAGGTAAGCCTTGAAACTCCAACCTGATCCACACTCAGCACTTAATACCGTCACTAGATACGACGATTCTTATATCGAAATTAACGCAATTCGGTTTGAATACTCAGTTTTAGTCATGCCAGAAGGTGCAATCACGCCATGGGACATCACTGATTTTAGTCAGTTTGAACGTTCCCATTTTGAGATCATTGCGCAAATGCGCCCTGAGCTCGTCATTCTTGGTGGCGGCTTAAAACACCGTTTTGTCTCGCCTAGTCTCATTCAAGACTTATATAAAGCGAAAATTGGCTTTGAGGTCATGACTACTCAAGCAGCGTGTAGAACTTACAATATTTTAATGGGAGAAGGTAGACTCGTGCTGGGTGCCTTTCTGATTGAGAGTGACCCTGTATCTTTAACTGCCAAAGCATAGCTCACTTAATCTTAAATTAATGTTGAATCGATTACAAACCCTGCGAATGCAAGCTCTTCAAAACCCGAGTTGGTTGATCTATTTACTCCTTGCCATCGTCTGGTTGAGCACCTTAGGTTTTCGTCATTTAATCCCCTCCGATGAAGGGCGTTATGCTGAAATTGCCCGTGAGATGTTAGCCAGTGGGAATTGGTTAGTTCCAAAATATAACGATTACCTGTATTTC
>CAISYI010000095.1 GCA_903889595.1 uncultured beta proteobacterium | reverse complement strand
GACCAATAACGGTATCTTTGATATTAGTGCTACAAATGGTTCCACCATCACTAGCCTTGCAGGAAGCGGAAGTATGAACCTTGGCGCACAACAGTTAACTCTGTCAAATGCAACTGGACTTTACAGTGGTGTGATCAACGGCACCGGTAGCTTAGCGTTGAATGCTGGAACTGAAACTCTCAGTAGTGTGAATACGTATACGGGTACTACAGCTATTAATAACGGAGCAACCCTTGCTTTAAGTGGCAATGGTTCAATAGCTAATAGTTCACAAGTCAATGCAACAGGCACGTTTGATATCAGCAGTACTTTAAATAGTGCCTTAATTACTACATTAACAGGTAATGGCAGCGTTGTCCTAGGATCGCAAACGCTAAATATTACGAATGCCAATGACACATTCTCTGGAGTGATTGCCAATGGTGGAGTAGGGAATAGGTTAGGTGGGTCACTGACGATTTCCGGAGGAACACAAACCCTAGCTGGAGTGAACACTTATTCTGGTATGACATCATTAAACGGTGGTAATTTAATCTTAGTTGGTAACGGTAGCATCGCTTCCAGTGGTCTTCTAAATAATAGTAATCTAACTGTGACAAGTAGCAGTGGTGCAACCTTCTCCAGTTTAGATGGTATAGGTAATATCAATTTAGGCTCTTATCAACTCAATTTAACCAATGCCAGCGGCACTTATAGCGGCGTCATTAATGGAACGGGTGGGGTTGCACTCAATAGTGGTTCAGAGACATTCTCAGGCGTTAATACCTATACTGGACCAACTTTGATTAACGGTGGTTCCTTAATATTGACAGGAAATGGCAGCATTGCTAACTCCATTAGTATCACAAATAACGGCACCTTCAATATTGGCAATACCAGTGGAACCACAATTACTACCTTATCTGGAACTGGTACGACTGTTCTAGGTGCACAGCAATTAAGCTTATCTAATGCAAGCGGTATTTATAGTGGTTCGATTAACGGCACGGGAAGCATAGCTCTGAATCAAGGAAGTCAGACATTATTAGGTGTCAGCAATTTCAGTGGTGGTGTAACACTTAACCCTGGAACCACCTTGTCTATTAACTCAGGTCAAGCTTTAGGGACAGGAAATATCTCTTTAGTTGGAAGTAACACGACAGCAGCTACTTTAAATATACTTTCTAACACTACTATTAATAATCAGATCAAGGTTTCAGGTGATCCTGTCTTTAACATCGCAAGTGGAACAGTCTATACGCAAACGGGTATTATTTCAGATGGAATATCATCAGGAGATGTGGTTGTCACAGGTGGTGGAACATTAGCATTAACCGCGCCTAACACCTACACTGGACCGACGACGATTACCTCAAGTACTTTAGCTCTTCAGGGTAACGGTAGTATCGCAAACTCAATTGGTTTAGTGAATAACGGTACGTTTGATATTAGTAGTTCCAATGGTGCGAGTATCGTTAGCTTATCTGGTAATGGAAATACTAATCTAGGTGCAAAGCAGCTTACTTTAACAAACGCCAGCGGCACATATAGTGGCGTCATCAACGGCACTGGTAGCCTATCGTTGAATACTGGAATAGAAACATTAACAGGTATCAATACTTATACCGGTGGAACTTTGATTCAGCAAGGAGCACTATTAGCACTTTCTGGAAATGGTTCAATATCAAATAGTCAACAAGTAAATGTATTGGGAACATTGGATATTGGTGGAACGACTGGTGCTTCAGTTAATTCCCTAACTGGTAGTGGAGCAGTCAATCTAGGTGCACAAAACCTGAATATCACTAACTCAAATGACACTTTTTCAGGAGTGTTAGCAGATGGAGGTTTATCGAATAGAGTGGGAGGATCTTTAACGACTTCAGGTGGCACGCAAACACTGACAGGAATTAATACTTTCACTGGTAATACCCTCATTAATTCGGGAGGTATGCTTGTACTTTCTGGTAATGGATCGATTGCAACGAGTGGTGAAGTAAATGTAAATGGTGTGTTGGGAATACAAGGAAATAGTGGCGCTTCTATTCAATCTTTAGCTGGATCAGGAAATGTTAAATTAAACGCTAATAATCTCAACATTACTAATGCAAATGATAATTTCTCTGGGGTAATTTCTGATGCTATAGGAACAAGTAACGGATCATTAACAATTTCTGGCGGAACCCAAACCTTGTCAGGTATCAATACTTACGCAGGTAATACGGTGATTTCTACTAATGCGACCTTAGCCTTATCGGGTAATGGGTCGATTAGTTCAAGTAAGCTAGTTAATGTGTCTGGAACCTTTGATATTAGTGGAACTTCCATTGGCGCTTCCATTGTTTCCTTAACTGGTGATGGTGATGTAGCTCTTGGCTCGAATAATCTAAATATCACTAATGCGAATGACACTTTCGAAGGTGTCATTGCGGATGGCGGAATATTTAATGGTGTGGGTGGGTCACTCACTATTTCTAAAGGGACCGAAACACTGACTGGCATCAATACTTATTCCGGGACAACATATATTGGAGCAAACGCAACCTTAGCATTAGCAGGGGAAGGTTCGATAGAAAAAAGTAAGCTTGTCAACGTGGATGGAACATTTGATATTAGTCAGATTACTCAAACATATGATGCCGATTACGATGCTACTTTCGGTAATGCCGATATAGTTTCTTTAACTGGATCAGGCCGAGTTGCTCTTGGCTCCAATGTATTAATTCTCAATAATGCTAATGATACATTTTCAGGAGTTTTAGCAGATGGCGGTATTGGTGGTGGACCAGCAGGTTCAATTTATATTGAAAAGGGTACTCAAACCCTTTCTGGAATTAATACCTTTACTGGTGAGGCCTATGTTGAGCGTTTAGCTACCTTAGCACTTATTGGCAAAGGTAGTGTTGCCAATGCCAATACTATTGTATTTGATGGGGTGGTTGATATCAGTGGGACGTCTAGTGGCACAAATATTATAGGGATGTCAGGAAATGGAACTGTCAATTTAGGATCAAAATCACTGAATATTACTGGTCCAAGTAATCCATTTTTTGATACATTTAGTGGGGATATTCAAGGGTCGGGACAGTTCAATATTCTGGATGGCACTCAAACCCTTTCAGGTACAAATCACCTAACAGGTGATATGACTGTTACAGCAGGTAATACCTTAACCATCACCTCTGGAGCTGCTTTGGGTTCTGGAACATTAAATCTTGTTGGAAATACGACTACTCCTGCTATTTTAAGTATTAAGAAATCCACGACTATCAACAATCCAATGGTCATCTCTGGTGATCCAACTTTTTATGTAGCTCCTGGAGCTATTTATACCCAGGCGGGTGTGATTTCTAATGGTGCGACACCAGGCGATATTGTTATTGCTGGGGGCGGAACGGTTGTATTATCAGCTGCTAATACCTACAGTGGTCAGACGGTAATTAATGCCTCTTCAGTTTTACAACTATTTGGCAGTGGTTCAATTAGTGCTAGTCAACAATTAATCAATAATGGTATTTTTGATATTAGTGGCGCTTTGACCGGTGTATCTATTAAGAGTTTGGCAGGACTTGGACAAATTATTAAAGGTGGCAATGTATTAAATATTTTGGATACGCCCCTAATTCCAGTTTCATCTAATCCTAGTCAAAATCCTGTGGTTATTACTAATACCCCGTTAATACCTCCCCCTATTTCACCTCCTATAGGACCACCAATAATTTCTAATGAACTTCCGATAGTTACGAGGAGTCCCAATATCCCCTCAACTTCAGGGCCAACACCTTCATCACCAGTTGGATCCAATAATTCTACAATTGTTAATACTGGTACTTCAGGGATAATAAATACGGAAACTGTGCAGGTAGTAACGCAAACAACGGCAGTATCATTTGTTGATTCAACGCCAACCAGCGCGTCTAACTCAGGGTCATCAAATACTGCAAGCACAACAACATCTTCAGTTGGCACAAGTGTTGAACCAAGTACTCAAAACACTGCACCGAGTTCCGCTGTAGCTGATAGTGCACCTTCTCCGAAACTAAACTCCAAATCAGTTCCCGCAGACAGTTTAGATCAAGGTGATACTAGCCTAGCCCAAGTTACAGTTCCTGAAATTAATACTCCAGCACCGAAATCCGAGAGCCGACGAGAACTTCGGGTCGCAACGACTCCAGTGGCAACAGGAGTTGCGATTCAGAAAGTGATACCAATTAAACAACCAGTTACAAAAGTGTTTCAACATCCAATTTCTGGATCTTGGAGTGGTAAGGAATGATGACTTCTCGATCTCTAGTTTTTTCTACCTTGTATTGTGAAGATCCTTCTAGGGCCCTCACTTGGCTGACAAAGAGGTTATTTCTCTGGTTTAGCATTGTATTGATACAACAACTCTCATCTCCGTTTGCAGTTGCTCAAGGAAACCTTAATTTTCTAAATGCCCCCATCCAACAGGCTTTAGAACTCGGCGACTCCTTACTCATCGGTGAGAAATGCCAATTGTCTCCTAGACAGGATGTTGAACAAACCTTACTTAGTCAACAAAATGCCATCTTCTGCAATGGCTTAATGATTGGCACCCTCAATAGTCAAGCTGAGCTTCCTTCTGTGGAAGACAAGCAATTAAATGAGCGTTTGAAAGCAACTCTAACTCAATTTGCCCAGTCTAGAGCCAGTGTCGTTGTTTCTTCAAAGATGCAATGCCAACAACCGCATTGGATTGAACAGAGTCCACAGCAAATCATGGATCCACCTATCTTAGCTTTTCCGTGTGAGTTAGGTAATGGTAATTGGCCGCATCTAGTATTAATCAGGTCAGAAGGTAAAAAAATCTACGTTGCTGAAGGACCACCAGCCACCTTACCGCTCTTGATCAAGGCGGTAACAATTTCGATGAATCAACCACCTAATGTTTCAGCCAGTTTGACCGAGCAGACCCGCAGGTTAAAAGAAATATGGGGTAAACCTATTCGCTTTTATAACCCTAAAGATTTAGATTATTACGAAAAAATACTTTCTGAGGCCAGAGTTGCCAATAGTCTAGGAAAGTATGATCAAAGTGAAGCACTCTTTCGACGCGCTCTGCAACTACAATCACAATTTCTAGGTGAAGACTCGGAGTTACTCATTAACACCTTATTGGATCTAGCTCTCAATACGAGTAATAATGGGCGTTATGAAGAAGCAGATGGCTTGTTTCGAAGGGGAGAGCGGTTAGTACAAAAATCTACCCGACCTGAAGATAAAGCAAGGCTTTATAGTTACCAAGGCTACCACGCAGCCAATCAAAGAAACTATCTAGATGGCCAGCAATATGCCAAATTTGCAGTAAGGCAGTGGCGTAAAGCTAATGAAGAAGACAATACTGCACTAGGAGCGGTTTTTTCGGGTCAAGTGGATGACCATGATAATTTAATGCAGGGCGAATTAGCGATGGCCCTCAATTTTCAAGCTAATATGTCGCTTCGTAACGAGGATTTTGTGGGTGCTGCAACCCAAGCTAGTGAAGCGTTTAAGATTATTCAAGAGACTGAAACAGTTCCCGCCTTTTGGAAAACGAATATACTCGTCACCCTAGGAGATATTAGTCTAGCTCAACAAAGAATTTCTGCTGCAGTGAAATACTATAAGACAGCATTAAATTACCAACGTGATATTTTTGGAGACTCGCCATTAACTGTAAAAATACTTACAAAGCTTGCTACTGGATTACAAGACGAAGGTTTCAATACAGAATCAATCCTCACATTTAGAGAAGCAATCAAAGTTGCCAAAGAGCTACCGAATGGCACAAAAGGAGTTTTGAGTGCGGATCAATTATCTAATTATGCTGAAGCAGCAATAGCAATCGTGCCAACTCTTAAAACTGTTAAAGAGCAACAAGGTTTATTTAATGAAGTGTATGACGCTTTTCAGTTACAAAGCTCATCGGTTATGGATAAGACTTTAGCGATGACCAGTGCCAAAATGCGTATTAGTGATCCAAATATCGCCAGCTTAGTCGATCAATTACAAAGCTTGGAAAGAAAAAGAGACGCTGACAAAGCGCAGCTTGCATCGGAAACTGCTCTCATGGATGATCAGCGTAGTAAGTTAGTTGAAGATAGACTCACATTAGAAATCAAAGAACATAATGAAAAAATCAAAGCGATACAAACAGAATTAGAAAATAAATATCCACGTTACACAGAGTTAACAAGTGGTAGGTTTGTGTCATTGAGTCAATTACAAAGTTACTTAGATCCACAAGAGGCAATTGCATTATTTTTATTGGGAAACCAAGCCAGTTACTTACAGTTGATCACCAAAAAAGATATTCATATTGTTCAAATTCCTATTACGCAAGATCAGATAACTGAAGATGTGCGAAGTTTAAGAAAAGCTCTTGATGCACAACAAGGAAGCGTTAGTGAATTTGATCTCAATAAATCCTATTCGTTGTATGAAAGTATTTTTGGCAAAGTCGGTGATTATCTTCAAGATAAGAAACATTTGATTATTGTTCCAACAGGGCCATTAGCAAGTCTGCCTTTTAGTATTTTGGTTACCAAGTCACCAACAAGCAATGATTACACTCAAGCAGAATGGCTCATTCGAAAAGTTGCTATCTCTCATGCCCCTTCTCTTGCTTCGTTTTATGATCAACGATCTACGACCTTGATTAAACAAGCCAGCCTCCCTTTTCTCGGATTTGGTAACCCAGTTCTTGCGCCACTAAAAAAGAGTGTACAAAATACTACTCAGACCGTTGCGAACCCCACGGATAAAAAAACACCACAGTTGCCTCCCACAGCGGTTGAATTATGTCGTGAAAGCGGACCGATACCAACTGAAGTTTTGTTAGCAATGCCTTCTTTGCCTGACACAGCAAATGAATTACAACAAATTGGCAAGATTATGTCTATGGGCCAAACTCCGGCACTTTACCTTGGGAAAGACGCCTCGGAGGAAAATCTAAGGAAATTGCAGCTCAATGAATATCGGGTGCTTTATTTTGCAACACACGGATTGTTGCCGGGAGAGTTACGATGTCAATCTGAACCTGGACTCGTACTGACACCGCCACCTAAAATTGAGAAAGATACCCTCAAAAGTCAAGATGGGTTAGTTGATGCCAGTGAGATTGCACAATTTAAACTCAATGCTGATTTAGTGGTTTTGTCCGCTTGTAATACTGCTGGCGGGAATGGTAAATTCGGTGGTGAGGCCCTCAGTGGACTTGCCGAAGCTTTCTTTTATGCGGGAGCCCGTAATTTACTTGTAACACACTGGAGTGTATCATCAGCGGCAACAGTCCAACTGATGCAAAAAACGTTTTCGGTGCTAGGTCCTAAATTAGAAGGAGGGACCTCAATGGCTCTGCAACAAGCCCAATTACAAATGGTTGCTAACCCTCAGTTTTCACACCCTATTTTTTGGGGTGCATTTGATCTTGTAGGGGATGGTGCTCCAGATGGCGTGGGCTCAAGTCGACAATTAGTAAGCACCCAAATAACATCTTCGAATGCGATGTGAAGAGCATGGGAATTAACCAACAATTTTTCTCTAAGTTTTTACGGCTCCTCTGCGTTGCACTCTGTTTTGTTCAGGTGGCAAATGCTGAGCCATTAATTGTGATGGATGTAAGAGGCTATAAAGCTAAAGTGGGATCATCGATTGATAGCGATAAGCCTTTGCAATTAGAAGAGGGTGAACGAATTACTTTAATTAGGTCTGACGGAGTTGCTGTCACCTTAAGAGGGCCTTACAACCAGCCTCCAATGCCCAAAAAAAGTAGCCAAACAGATCCGAAGCTGGCATTAGCGGCACTAGTTGCAACAAGAGATGCAAGAACCAACTCAGTAGGAACCATTCGTGCTGGTAAAGATGCTAAACCATTACCGAGCCCTTGGCTCATTGATGTAACCAGACCCGGTATACGCTGTTTACAGCAAGATACACAACCGGTTTTTTGGCGACCAGACAGTGACCGAGATATTCAGTTTAAAATAATTCCCGCAGATAGATCCTATCAAGTTGATACGATTTGGCCAGCTAAAGAGACACTTTATAAGTCAGAAAAAATCCAGTTTTTAAATGCTCAACAGTATTTAACAGTCACCATTGAAGAAGAAGAATTTAATATTCAGATTTCAGAAATTCCTAAAGAAATCCCTGAAGGACTTCTCTTAACGGGTTGGATGATAGAAAAAGGTTGTGTCCAACAGGCCGATGCCTTGATCAAAATGCAACAGGATGGCAAGTGATGAAAATCAAGCGAAAACAAAAAGAATTACTGGCAGCTCTCTTAGCTGCATTGGTTGCAAGTGTTCTAGCATTTTTGAGTGTTCATTATTTAAGCTTTTTAAATACGCTTGAAAACAAAGCGAGTGATATTCGTACAGCGGCTCTTCAAGCACCGATGCCACAAGATAAACAAATTGTTGTTGTCGCAATAAATGAGGCAACTGTTACTCAGTTTCCCTACCGATCGCCTGTGGATCGGGGATTTTTAGCGCAATTATTAAAAAATTTAGATACAAAAGGTGCTAAAGCAATTGCACTGGATATTCTTTTTGACCAGCCCACTGAAGAAGTAAAAGATACACAGCTACAAAATGCAATTCAAGAAATTAAAACACCTTTGATTGTTGCATATTCGAATACTCCAAACATCGTGAATGAAGATCAGTTGGACTATTTAAATCATTTTGTACCTGAGAATCGAAGAGGAACGGCCAATATGGCGACAGACCCATTTGATGGCTTGGTTAGATGGACTTATCCTGGCGAAGGAAATCCTCAAGAACCGCTTGGTTTTGTAAGAAAGGTTGCTCAGGCTATTGGGATTGAAACACCTAAAAAACTGATTGAAATTGCTTGGCGACCAAGGCCTGATGTAGAGACGCCACCTTTTGTGATTTATCCAGCCAATACGGTTGCCGTTTTGCCTCCTGCATGGTTTAAAGATAAGATTATCCTAATTGGAGCGATTTTATCAATCACAGATCGGCACCAAACGCCGTTAGCTGTTGTCGATCAAGGCGGTGAAGACGGCATGATGGCTGGAATCATGATTCACGCGCATAGTCTTTCCCAAATCTTAGATGGTCGCCCAGAACCAAAGTTTTCTTCTCTATGGTCAAAGGTTATTATTCTTTTTGCTGCATTGCTTGGTGTTGCCATTGGACTCTCCAAAAAAGGCATCATCTTTAACGTACTAGTAGGTATTGCAGTAATTCTTATTTGGTGGGTTGGGGGAATGCTAGGACATCGCTATGGACTTCCACTCATCCCTCTTGTGGCGCCTACTCTTTCTCTTGCACTTTCTATTTGGATGATGGATATGCTCATTGGTAAAGCAGAGCGTAAGCAACGTCAATTTGTGCAAGGAGCCTTTTCACGCTACGTATCTCCTGTGGTGGTTGGTCAACTGATGGAAAATCCAGAAGCCTTAAGTATTTCTGGAGTTAAGCGAGAAGCCACTTTTATTTTTACGGATATTGCCGGATTTACAACCTTGTCTGAAAAATTAACATCTGAGAAATTATCAGATGTGCTTAATGAATATTTGGATGGTGCTTGTCAGATTATTTTGCGTTATGAAGGCACTGTTGATAAATTTATTGGTGATGCCATTATGAGTATCTTTAATGCACCGCTCGAACAAGTTGATCATGCAAAACGAGCAGTTTTATGCGCTTTAGAGTTAGATGCTTATGCGGAAGCCTTTCGTAAAAGACAAAATGAAATTGATGTTCCGATTGGCGTGACTCGGATTGGTGTGCATACAGGTTTAGCAACGATTGGTAACTTCGGCTCTAGTTCAAGAATGGACTTTACAGCTTTAGGCGATACAGTTAATACTGCAGCGCGAACAGAAGGTGTCAATAAGTACTTTGGAACGCGTATTTGTTGTACAGAAGAAACGGTCAAGCGTGTCCCTGAGTTACATTTTAAAAAAATTGGTGATGTTGTACTGAAAGGTAAAATTGAATCAGTAGGATTATATAATCCGATTTCTGAAACAGAAATCACTGAGGCAGCTTATTTAGACTACACGGCGATGTATGCTTTATTAGAAAAAGAATCGGATCAAGCAAAAGAAGCTGTTATTGCCTTGGCGAAAAAATATCCCGATGATTCCTTGATTCGGTTTCATTTTGAGCGAGTGGTGCAGGGCATTGTTTCTAGCGTAGTACATATGGAAGATAAATAAAGGAAAGATTACCAAATATATGACAAATAGATCCAACCATCAAAAGACCTATTGGTATCTCATACAGATTACTTCCTTTGCTCTTATTACGCCATTGACTCAGGCACAAAGTGTCAATGATGCTGCACGGCAATCACAAGTTGATATTAATCAACTTCAGCAACAGCAACAACAAAAACAATTGCAAAATCAGGTTCAATCACTAGGAACTTCAGACTTTAATTTTAAGATTGACCGAACTGAGAAAACTCCAGTGAAAAAGGCTCTGGATGAATTAACTTTTGTCCTAAACGGTATTGACATTGATGGCGATAAAATTTTCGACGAAGCTGAAACTGATAAATCCTTTGCTAAATATTTAGGTAAGAAAACTTCATTATCTGAGCTTAATGAAGCGGTAGAAAATCTCGAAGAACGTTATCGGCAAGCAGGTTATTTTTTAAGTAAGGCATACATACCACCCCAAAAACTAGAAAAGGGGATTTTGCGGGTTGTAGTAGTCGAGGGTTATATTAACAAAATCAACGTGGAGGGAGGAACTTCCTCCATGCAATCCATTGTCAAAGATACATTAAATCCACTAGTAGATAAAAAGCCACTTGATTTACCCTCCGTTGAAAAGGCCTTACTTGTATTGAATTCTTTCCCTGGATATTCTGTTAGTTCGGTATTACGGCAAGGTAGTGCGCCCAACTCCTCCGAAATTTTTGTGACAATTCAACAGTTACCCAATAACTATTTAGTATCAATCAATAACAATAGCTCCAATGCCGTGGGAGTTTGGGGTGGGTCTGCTAATGCCACCCTCAATCACATACTTGGTCGAGATAATCAACTAACGTTAGGTTATACGGGTTCAATAGGACTTGATAGGCTGGATGACTTTAAAAGACTTAATTTATTAACTGCAAAATATGCCGAGCCAATAGGCAGCTCTGGACTTGTTGGTAGTGTTGGTACGTTGCAATCTTTATCAAGACCTGGTGCTTCATTAGCCCCGCTTGAAATTCAAACTAATAGTAATAATGTGAATTTTCGTCTTAGCTATCCTTTGTACAAGGCTTACGGAAATTCATTATCTGTAGACTCTGGAATTACCTTAAACCGTTCTAAAACCACAACCTTGGGTAATCCCTTAACGTTTGATAAGTCAACGGTTTATGACTTAAATTTTGTTTGGACGAATAACCAATTTTTATATGGTTCCAATATTATTAATTTGACCTTTTCGAAGGGCCTACCTGGAGGAAACTCCCTAGAGGCAGGTGATCCAACTGCGTCCGTCGTAGGTTTTAATCCAACTTTTTCAAAGGCGTCTTTTAATTGGGTAAGAATTCAACCTATAACGCGGTCTTGGAGTGTTCAAATGGGTCTGAGTGGACAATACACTTCAGATAATTTACTCATGGGTGATACGATTGTATTTGGAGGTGCAACAATCGGTAGGGGATTTGACAGTGGTGTTATCGCAGGAGACAAAGGGCTCGGTGGTTACTTTGAATTGCGTAAAGACTTACCTTATCAATTGCCATCTGCCACCTCTGCTTTACAGACATTTGGTTTTTATGATTATGGCTCAGTGAGTTTGAACGCAAACGCCACTACAGGCGCTAATTCTACTTCTTCGTATATAAAGTCCTATGGATTTGGGGTAAGAAGTTACTTCTCTAAAGGAAGTATGGAAATCCAATGGGCTATGGCTGATAGTTATGTCTATTCTGCTGATCCAAGACCAAATCCTAGGATTTTATTCTTAGGGAATTACTATTTCTGATCAACATAATTAAACCTCAAAAATTATTGAGTCTCGCCAAAGATTAAGTTTAGAGCAAAGACTTTAGGCTTATTAGCTCTATTTATTAATCAGTAATTTAGGGAGTGAGACTGTAACTTGATTAACTTAATTCTTTGTTAGAATAAGTTACATTTCATTGTGGAGTCACAAATTGACGTCTTTAGGGTTTAAAAATCTGTTAAAAATCAATAAATATGAACCTAAAAACATGGTTTATATTTTTTTGGGCGTTTTATTGTTTCTCGCTATCCTTGGCTTGACAAGGTATACCTTTTTACAAAGTAATCACTCGCAACTTGAGATTGCGCTCATTGCAAATTTTAATGATCAAAACGAATCTGAGTCCAAGTTGCTGGAAAAGGGATTAATCGATGGATTGAATTCACTCGGAATGGCCAAACATTTCTTGATAAAAAACATCAAT
Organism: uncultured beta proteobacterium; assembly: GCA_903889595.1. Taxonomy (GTDB): domain Bacteria; phylum Pseudomonadota; class Gammaproteobacteria; order Burkholderiales; family Burkholderiaceae; genus Polynucleobacter. The sequence goes on along the minus strand of CAISYI010000095.1, from coordinate 43,565 downwards.
GACGATCAAACTAGAAATGGTTTAGCAGCAAATAAAACAAGTCTAGAGTCGAGTAATACCCTATTTACTATGGTTGGGCCTCTGAGCAGAGCATCTTCCTCAGATTACCACGAGATTGCAGAAGAGTTAAAGATTCCTTTATTAGTTCCAAGAAGTACCCCAAAGGAATTCCAGGACCCAGAATGGTCTTTCTCAATGCAACCGAATATGTTTACTAAGTCGGGCTTGGTAAATAGCCTTCTTTTAAAAGATATTCATCCCAAGAGAATTGCTGTTGTTATTAATGCTGAGGACCGAGGAAGCCCTTACTTTACTGGGATCACTCAAACACTACTGGATAGCAATATTCAAGTTGAAAGTACTGAGCTAGTTAAGTTAGCCAATTTGGATGATGCAAAATCCACTAGTTCTTTAGTCCAGTTTGATTTGCTTTATCTAGATTTGAGTACTGATTACGCAGCAGCTGTTATTAAAAACCTGAAAGATCAAAACTATTCAGGAAATGTCATCCTTTTTGATGATCGCCTCAAACCAAATTTTTATCATGAGTTTGCAGCTTTTCCCAAAGAAAGGGAACAACCAGGTTTTTATACCCATAACTTGATGATTGTTAGTGCCTTTTCTGGGAATGTAAGCAACGATCAAGGGCGTTTACTAGCCCAGAACTATATCGATAAAAATGGTAAAAACCCTGAATCTACCTATGTCTCTGGTTATGACACTGGAGTTTTATTAGCAACCTATTACAAAAACAAATATCGACTTGAGAAAAAGCCTCTGACGATTGAAGAAGCTAGAGATGATTTTAAAAAATGGTTAGCTAAATTAGAGTCAGATAGCGTAACAATGAATAATTTTAGTGGTGATGTGAAGTTTGGAGTCACACACGAAAGAAACGTACCCCCACGTATCTTGCAGTACAAAGACAATAATCGTTTGGAACCGTATTCATCTCAATTGTCCAACTCACCTCCTGTTCGGGTTGCTGATGATGACAGAACCGTGGTTATCGATTACCAAGATCCTACTTATGCGATTGTGAACCATTTGAAGTACACAATCGTTCCTGTTGCTTTTACAGCTATTCACGTGCGTTCTATTTCTGATATTTCGATCAATAAGGGTATTTATAAAGGGGACTTTGATATTTGGTTTAGATCGAAGTCAACGATTGATCCCCAAGATATTATGTTTGATCCTGTACCTGATGAGATGCCTAAAGCCGAAATCATTGAAAATGATAAATCTGGGGATATGCAATACACTAGGATTCGATTTAAGGGAACTTTCCCATTCTATATTCAACCGATTGATATTGGATTGGGCACGATTAATCTTCAAATTCGCTGGTTTAATAAAAAATTGAATTCATCGAACTTATTTTTTGTCATTGATTACGATGCTTTAAATACTGGGAAGAAACTTGATCCAATTTACAAGAAAATTAATCGTGAAGGAACGATTGACCCTTCAGCCGGTTATTCAGCTATTAATTCAATGCTCTCTGCCGCTGAATCCCAGGTCCCTTCGTATGGTAATCTGCGAACAATTGGTAATACAGACAGTTATTCCACCAGTTTATTTAAACTGACTATGAGCTCAACTGGAGGATTATTGTCTAAAGCCTCCATTGTTAATTTTCTACCCAACTTTACTTTAGGCTTAATTTGTCTTTTATTTGCGGCCGGTATTGTTTTCGTAAAATTCAGCAAAAAAATTATTCCGACTATTAATATCCCTCCTGTAGTAGGATCAATCTTCGGTTTGGCTTTACTGTATTTTTGGGAGATGTTTTTCTTTACCAATAGCTACACCCAGCTTCTTCCTAGAGGTTGGATGTTGTTGATTAGAAACTTATTAGATTTAATCAACTACTTATTAATAGCCGCCATCCTCTCGAATATGGTTAGTGCGCTTTTCAGAGCAAGAAAAAACTATACTGGTATCGGCGGAACTATCATCAAAGCTATTCGCTTTATTATTTATGTGATTGCCATTGCACTCTTTTATACCAACGTTTTAGAAAGAGACATCCTACCTATTTTGGCAACCTCCTCCGTTATTTTGACAGTGGTTGGTTTGGCTGTTCGTGACGTCATTTTTGATTTTGTAGCTGGAATTGCCATTAGTTTTGATAAAACTTTTAAAGTAGGGCAATGGGTGAACTTTCAATCAAAAGAGCGCCGCATTGATGGTGTAATTGAGCATCTTACTTGGCGTAATGTGATAATCCGATCTAAAGATGAAACGAAACACGTAATTCCCAATTCCCAAATTTATGCGATTATTATTTCAAATAATTCTATTACTGATGGAAATAGAAGGGTTGATGCCACCTTTTTCATAAATACTCATGTAGATATTAATTTGGTGTATCAGGTAGTTATGGCAATGACTTTAGAAACGCTTAAAAAAATTCCGGGTGTGCCGTTAGATAAACCTGTTCGTATTATTTTTGAAAAAATTCATGCTGACGGCTTGCAATTGAAGTTACAGTTTTTCTTGCGTGATCGAGAGTCTGGTGAACAAGCTAGGTCCATTCTATTGCATGACCTTCATATTGAACTTGCAAGAATTAACGCATTACCTGCGAAAATGGTCCAAAGTCAGGATTTTACTTTTTTGGAAGATCAGATGATGAAAAAGTTGTCGGTTGGGTCCGAGGAGTATTAAATTAGTCTTAAGTAATTAATGAAACTTTGATTTTAAGTTTTAGTCTATCTTATTGATTAAACTTGGTTATTCACTAAAAGTTGCTTGAGTAGCCTAAAAGCTGTCTTGAAAAAAAGCAATTCACTCAACTGTCATAAATCTTCACTATTATAATATTACTTATTTTTCATAAATTTTATCTGAATTGGTTTCGAAAATGGCTATTGACTTAAAGTACGACACTCTTCCAAATGGAGTAACCGTAATAAATCTGACTGGTACGATGGATGCTTTGGGTGCTCAGGCAATTGATTTGCGATTTAACGCAATCTCTGGAAGTCAAACTAAAATTGCTGTCAATATGGAAAAAGTTGATTACTTATCTTCTATGGGTATTCGCACTATCATTATGGGCGCCAAAGTAGTCCAAAGAAATAATGGCAAGATGGTCATTGTTCAACCTTCTCCTGATGTCGAAAAAGTTTTAACTGAAAGTGGAGTCGACACACTTATTCCAATTTTTCAAGAGATGGATTCTGCTGAAAAGCTTTTGTTAGAGTAATTTAACCGCAATGACTCAGGACTCGTAGTTCATGAATAGTCAAATAACCGTCCAAGGCAAATTGGATAAGTTACTAAATATCAATCAATGGTTGGATAACTTGGCTGATCAAGGAAATTTATCAAAGTCATCAATCTTCGCCATGAAGTTGTGTTGCGAAGAAACGTTTATGAATATTGTGATGCATTCCTATCAACTTGAAAATACTTCAGTTAAAGAAGAGGATAAAGTTGTAAATTTAGCTGTAAAAAGGTCCACTGAGGATATCATCTTATCCATAGAAGACAACGGGATTCAATTCAATCCCTTAGAAAAAGAAGAAAAAATGATTCCTACCGATTTAAAAGATGTGCAAATTGGTGGGCTTGGTATATCTTTGATGAAAAAGTTTTCCAAATCGATTCATTACGAACCGAAAAGTGTTGGTAATCGCCTAATATTCCAATTTCAACAATAATTGTTGAACATCTTGCTTTGTTTTTTTGAATTTATCACCTGATGCAGATTTTTGTGATATTTTCATCTAATTATGACAATTAAATCCTCTTCAAAACCCTTACCAAATCAACTTTGCGAAATTGATTTATGGAATTCTTCTATTGCGGTCGATGCTCCGGTCTACCAAATTGAGTCTGAATTTCGTGAGCAACCAGGATTGCCAGGTTTTATTCTTCTGCATGAAAATAAAATCGTGGGTGTCGTATCACGTTCTCGTTTTGCTTTCGCATTAAGTCGTCAGTTTGCACGTGAAATATTTATGAAGGGTCCGATTAAAGTTTTATTTGATTTTGATGTGATTGATAAAGATCCGATGATTTTGGATGAAAACTTGAGTGTTTCATCGGCTGTACAAGAGGTTCTTTCTCGATCTACCCTGTTAGCATATGAGCCGGTAATTGTGATGCATCAAAATACGCCAAAACTTTTAGAAGTTGATTTGTTAATGCGCTTGCAATCCGATTTACTACAAGAGGCGCTTCATCTCCATCAACAATTAATTGACGATGAAAGAAATACAGCGGCTGAACTTCGGCAAACCATGCTTAATTTAGAGCAAGCACGCGATCGATTACAACGATCTGAGGAAAATTTAGAAGCCCAGGTAGTTCAACGTACTTTAGAGTTAAAAAAAGTAAACGAAGATTTAATTGCACAACAAAAGCAAATTAATGAGGATCTTGAAGTTGCTAGAACTTTACAACAATCAATCCTGCCAAGTATCTTTCAACAACATGATGATTACCAAGCACACGCATTTATGCGCGCTGCAAGAATGATTGGTGGGGACTTTTATGATGCCTATCAAATCAATGATCATCAGTTTGGCTTTGTCGTTGCTGATGTTAGCGGTAAAGGAGTGCCGGCTGCTTTATTTATGATTTTAGTTAAAACCATACTGGAAGAGCAGGCAGTTAATCATGCATCACCTGCAGCTTGTATACAAAGGTTAAATGCCCATTTAGTTCTTAATAATCCTTTGTCACTATTTGTGACCTTAATATATGGTGTGCTAGATATTAAAACAGGTATCTTTACCTTTTGTAATGCTGGACATAGCATGCCCTATGTTATTAGGGAAGATCATAAGATTGAAACGATTTCGAATAAATCTAACCCATTGGTAGGGCTTCTAGACCATCCGAAATATACCAATATTTCTATTCAGCTTGAAAAAAATGATCGTATTTTATTAATGACTGACGGCGTCACGGAATGTTTTAATAGTAAAGAAGAGCAATATGGCGAGTTACGTTTACTTCGTTTGCTTCAGAAGACGCACGATGTCCATCATATTGATGAGTTAGTAAAAGCACTCATAGATGATCTTGACCAGTTCTCGAATGGCACTCCTGCTTCAGATGATATTACTGCACTTGTTCTTCAATATAATAAGGAAGTAGGGATAAATAGTAATACTGTTGATAATTTGGGTGTTCTTAAAGAACTGACCATGCATTAGCCTTATTACAAGTGACCGCTTTAAGTTTTATTACTAATTTTGCTCGTTGAAATGACTCCTGATACTCTAGAAAAATTAGTTAGTATGAAAATGCCTTATGGAAAATACGCAGGTCGACTACTCTGTGATTTACCTGCTAATTATTTATCCTGGTTTGCAAGGGAGGGTTTCCCTAAAGGGCAGTTAGGTGAGTTGTTAGAAGTCATGCATACTTTAGACCACAATGACCTGACTCATTTACTAGCCCCTTTAAAAATTAAAGATCCTAGTAAAAAGTAGGATGCAATCTCAATAAAGCGCTAGACTTCTTTTCATTTCTTCAATAATTTTATCTTTAAGCGTTTTAGGTTCAAGGACCTCTACGTGAGAGCCATGCTTAAGAATATCCATAACGAGTTCAGGGTCCTGATTAAAATCAAATTCAATGATCAGATATCCATCTTCATCTTCGGATGAGACTTGTTCTGGATGCCATAGTTCTTTTTTAATATACCTTGCACGCTCTGGATTAAATCGTAATTTTGCACGTTGAGTTGATTTGCCGCTGAATATCCCATAGCTTTGGGTAAAGTGGGCGTTGAGGACTGAACTGGCAACCTCAAATGCATTAGCATCACTTATTTTTGCACTGATGATGCCATCTAATGAAAAACTTCGAAGATCATTTCTTAAATGGCAATGGGCATCCAAATACCAATTTTCTCGGTAGTAAATCATTTGTTGAGGACTAATGACTCGGCTAGTTGTCTCATCTCTTGATTTGACATAATATTCGATTTCTAGCTCTTTCCTATTAAGAAGTGCTAAACCCACCTCTTCAAAGTTAGTAATGGATGTTTTACGAGAAGACATACCAATGACTTTTATTCTCTGACGAAGTTGATTTGTTGAAGTTTGTGCGCTTCCTAGTAATTTATCGACAAATGAAGCAAGTGGTTCAATTCTTGGACTAATAATTCCGGATTGATCCAGTTCCGTTAATAAATGTTGCATTAAGACTAACGCAGTCAATTCCGATTGAGAAAACCAAAGTCCTGGCATGGGCTTTCTAGGTCCTGCTACAGGAGTACCAATCGTATATGCTTCCTCACTTCGATCGTAAATAATCGGTACGTTGTATTGGTCCCGAAGTTTTTCAATATCTCTTTTAAACGTGGCTACTGAAACCTCTAATTTCCCCAAAAACTCTTGCTTGCTTACAAATTTGCGGGAAATAAGCATTTGTTCTATTTCTCTTAATCGCTCAGTTTGGGCCATTTCATTCCTTATTATTTTCTAAAAGAGATTTTTTTGTTCAAAGATCGTTGCTAAAAAGATTACGCAGAAAATAGAAAGTTCATTGCTATGAAATTCGTATAAATAGTTACTCTTAATCAACAATTTATGTCTTAGGTTCATTTTTAAACCTGTTAAATAAAAATTAATTTAGTTGTAAAGTTCCTAGATAAAATTAAACAATATTTTAAATTTACGATGAAGTAAACCCAAGTGTGGCAATATAAACTTCAACTAGTGAAGTAATAAAAAAAATGATTAAAACATATTAGCTGACACAAGTTTAAAAATTGAGCCGACTAAAATACATCATTATTATTTCGAAGAAAAAGAAGTTTTTAGAAGCTTTATGGATTTCATTGCTCTTCCCGGATGGTACTAAGGACGTATCTGACTCAGAAGAAATCAAAATGAGTTATTTTTTTTAGCAGTGATTGACGCTGCAAAAATATTCGGTTTACCATTATTGAAAGTAGTAAAAGAAAAAGCAATCATTGCTTAAATTCCAAACTTATTGGAAATGGGATTAATGCAAGTCAAGACCTTTGACTTGGCGGAAATTATTTATAAAATAAATAGTCGTTAATCTGCAAACTGCAATTCCGCTAGTGTCGAATAAATACCACCTTGCTGAATGAGTTCTTCATGTGTGCCAATCTCAACAATCTGACCTTGATCAAAAACAACGATTCTATTTGCCTTTTTAACCGTAGCTAAGCGATGGGCAATCACGAGTGTTGTTCTATTTTGAGTAGCTTTTTCAATTGCTATTTGAATTAATCGCTCCGATTCAGAGTCTAATGCACTAGTAGCTTCATCTAATAAAAGTAAGGCTGGATTTTTGAGTAAGGTTCGAGCAATTCCAATGCGCTGGCGCTGCCCACCTGACAAGCGAATCCCTCGATCACCTAAAAAGGTTTTGTAACCTTGAGGTAAATTGAGAATAAATTCATCAGCAACGGCAATTTTTGCTGCTTCAAATACTTCTGCATCGGTTGCATTAAGTTTGCCATAGCGAATATTTTCCATTGCGTTATCTGAAAAGATCACAATATCTTGTGGAACAATCCCTATTATTTGACGCAATTCGTTTAAATTTAATTCGTGTATATTGACCCCGTTAATTTTGATCATGCCATTTTGTGGATCATAAAAACGTTGTAACAATTGAAATAAAGTGGATTTACCAGCACCTGAGCGGCCAACAATAGCGATTAATTCTCCCGGCTCAATTGACAAAGAAATATCTTTTAAAACACTTTGAGGATTTGAAGGGTAGTGAAAACTAATATTATCGAATTGCAGTGAAACCCCATTTTTGGGAATTTCATTAAGTGACAATGGCTTGTCTGGATTTTTAATATGGGATTTTAGTTTTAATAATTCTAATAATCTCTCACTTGCTCCGATAGCGCGTTGCGTATCACCAAGCACCTCAGCTAGTCCAGCGATAGCACCCGCAACAATAACAGAATATAAAATAAATTGAGTAAGCTCACCACTACTTAACTGATTATCTAAAACAGCATATGCACCCAACCATAAGACGGCAATAATGCTACAAAATCCAAAGACAATAGCGATGAAAGTTAAAAGTGCGCGAGCTCTAAAACGCGTCTTAGCGGCTTGGAAAGCTTCTTCAACATAGCCCTTAAAAAGAGTACTTTCAGCCACTTCATTAGTAAAAGACTGAATGGTTGTGATTGCATTTAATTTTTCACCTGCTAGGCCTGAAGCATCTGCTATTTTATCTTGAGAGTTACGAGAAAGTTTGCGTACCTTTCTACCCATGATCATGATAGGAATAACGATGAGTAACAACATGGCAAAAATCAATACTGACAGACGGGCACTGGTGAAGAACATCATTACTAGTCCACCCGTAAATAGTAAGCAATTTCTAGCGAACATTGACACACTAGTTCCAATGAGCGTTTGAATTAAAACTGTATCCGTATTTAGTCTGGACAATACCTCACCACTTTGAGTCTCTTCAAAGAATTCTGGACTCTGTGAAATCACGTGAGTGTAGACTTGTTGGCGTACATCGCTAGTAATGCGCTCACCTAACCAAGAGACCACGTAGAACCTAAGGGCTGTAGTGAGTGCCACCACAACAGCAACAACTAATAGAATTAAAAAGGTACGATTAATTTGAGCATAATCCCCATTGCTGGGATTTACAAATCCCATGTCAATAATCTGACGAAATGAGAGTGGGACCACTAAAGTAGAGCATGCAGCTAGAATTAAGCTAATCGCTGCCAGAATAAACTCTTTTTTATAGGGCTTTAGAAAGGGTATTAATGCTTTTAGGGAATTCAAGCCAGAGGCGTTTTTTGCCGAGTTCATAATGAGTATTTTTTGCAATAAATCAAAGTAAATTTTCTATTGGAGCACGTAATTTTTCGGGCGAGTGCATCGAGCTAAATCGTTCAACCACTTTGCCAGATCGATCGATTAAAAATTTTGTAAAATTCCACTTAATTGCCTGGGATCCAAAGAGACCAGGCGCCTGGGCAGATAACCATTGATATAAAGGATGTGCATTAGTTCCGTTAACGTCAATTTTTGACATCATTTGAAACGTGGTGTGAAAGCTCAAATCACATTGCTCTGCTATTTCTTCATTACTGCCAGGTTCCTGACTACCAAATTGATTACATGGAAAGGCAATAACCATCAAGCCTTTATTTTTGTAGGTTTGATGTAAATCTTCTAACTCTTTCATTTGCGGTGCAAAACCGCATTTTCTGGCGGTATTAACAATTAAGAAAGGCTGATTTTTGAAGTCGGAAAAGCGGAATAATTGGTCTTGAATTGTTTTTGCTTCAAAGTCAAATAGGGATGACATGATCAGTTATTTCATAAATGGTTGAACACCAATCAAAACACGGTGTAAATAGAATGCAAATATTGCCCAAATACCAACCCCGATTAAAATCGCTGGTAAAGTTCCCTGCCAGTTTGCAATGATGGCAGGTTCTTGATTGGATGAATCTGCTTTAACATCGCGCTTACGCGATGATTTGAAGTCGAGTACTGCCCAAATTAAAAAACTCCCAAACAGAACTATCCCCGCCAAACTTCCATTGGCAAGCAAATGGGCTAGAGCCCAAACTTTTACAGCAATAATCATTGGATGCTTTAAGGTTGCAAAAATTAAATTTTTGGGACGCTTGGAACTTGCTAGCAAAATAAAGCAAAAAAGCATTAGTAACCCAGTGATATGACCAGTCCAACTAGGGGGTGACCATACTAGTACTCTTGATTCTTGAGCTAATGCGTATCCTTTAATGATTAGTACAAAACCTATGAGGGAGAGTAGGGTATAACTAATTTTCCAAAAAGCTGGACCACGTTTTTCTATTTGAGAATTCGTCCAATCATTCGCAAAGATGCGAACAGAGTGTGTCCCTAGAAATAAAAACAGACCTAAAATGAGAAATTGCATATTTAATAGTTTTATAAAATTTAATGAATCATCTTAACAAAGAAAGCACATATCTACTAGCATCGATATGGTTTTTCAAAATACGGAATGTTCTTTTAAATCTACGTCTAATTTACTAGAAACTAGCTCTTCATAAAATTCAAAAAGAGTTTGAGTGCCAGCTGACGGAGTTAATTTTTCATCATATTGTCCTGTGAGAGGATTCAAAACTAACATGGACTCCGTTGCATAGTAACGACCAATTTTAGCGAGTTCTGCTTTGTCCTTTAAACCTGGAATAATTGAACCAAGTAGGGATAGAGTTGTAATAATGACATTCATTAGGCTAATTGGCACATTAGAAAACTTGGGAGTTTTACCGACTAGTTCAAATAATTTTTCACCTTGTTGTAAGGGGGTAATCGCCTTACCTGGACCACCAATTGGTAGAATTTGATTATGCTGTAAAGAGTTATCAATACAACTAACAATATACTCCCCCAAATCTTTATCACTAATCGGTTTACAGGAGGTGAGTTGACCATCCCCAAATATCAAAAAGGATTTACCACTCTGTACACGCTTGATTTGACCCGATAAGGATTTAAAAAACGCAGTAGGTCGAACGATAGAATAATTTAAGCCTGAATTAATTAATAATTTTTCAAAGGCTAATTTAGCTTGTTGAAATGCCAACAAAGGTTTTTGTACACAGATAGCTGAAAGCAAAATCATTTGGCCAACTTGCATTTTTTTTGCGCATTCTAAGATATTGGCATGCGCCTGATAATCAATTTTCCAAGCATCCTTTGGCGTCCCCGTTCTTGAAGCGAGGCAAGAAATAATGACGTCAAAGCGCTCACCACAAAATCCATCCTTCAAAATCGAAGTTGAATTAGAGACATCACCGAAACGTATCTGAGTACCATTTAAAAAAGGATACAAAAGGTCTAGCCTCTGAGTATTGTTATGTTCTTTAGGAGGTCTGATAAAACAGGTCACTATAAAGCCTTGTTGCACGAGCGCTTGCGCTGTTGCTTGGCCAATAGTCCCTGTTGCACCGAAAAGTAGGACACGGCGAGCGGCAGAAGCCTCTTTAGATAGGTGGGTAGAGGCAGGGCTAGAGATAGGTTGAGACATATTTTCTAAAATAGCTAAGTTAAATTATTCAAATATTCTATGATGAATTTGAATTACTTGTCGATGATGGAATATCCCTAGTTGCATAAGTAAATGATGACGAGGCATATTGAACTATCAAGTTTTTATTGTTGAATGATTTTGGATAAGAACTCTTTTGCTCTGAGAGATCTATTCTCTGAATCATTAAAAAATTCTACTTTAGTACAATCCTCAACAATCCTACCTTGATCCATAAAAATAACCCTGTCAGATACTTTTTTAGCAAAACCCATTTCATGGGTCACACAAATCATCGTCATGCCATCATGAGCTAGTTGCACCATGACATCTAATACCTCGCCAACCATCTCTGGATCTAAAGCAGAAGTTGGCTCATCGAATAACATGACTTTGGGTTGCATGCACAGGGCCCTAGCAATAGCCACACGTTGTTGTTGACCTCCAGAAAGCTGTCCTGGGAATTTATCCTTATGCTCAATCAGCCCAACACGATTTAAGTATTTCAAACCTTGCTCAAGTGCAGTGGACTGATCTTTTTTTAACACCTTAACTTGTGCCAAGATAAGATTTTCTGTCACTGACAAATGTGGAAATAATTCGAAATTCTGAAATACCATACCTACTTGTGAGCGCAGTGTAGTCAGGGATGTTTTAGGATCGCCTACAGAAATGCCATCAACAACAATTGATCCAGTTTGAAAAGGCTCTAAACCATTGATGGTTTTGATCAGGGTTGACTTACCAGACCCAGAGGGACCACAGACGACCACGACTTCACCTTGTTCAATATTGGTAGAGCAGTCCGTTAGTACAGCGAAGGATCCGTACCATTTAGAAACATGTTGCATTTGAATCAGTGGCATAAACTAAACCTTTAAGTTATCGAATAATAGCTACTTTAGATTGAATCTTACGAACGATTCTCGATAAACTAAAGCAGATTAGAAAATATACGACGGCAGCTAACAAGTAGGCTTCAATTGGCCTGCCAAAGTTCTTACCTGCAACCTCAAAACCTTTGAGAAGGTCATAGGCCCCAATCGCATAAACCAGAGATGTATCTTGAAACAAAATGATGGTCTGTGTCATCAGAACCGGAATCATATTGCGAAAAGCCTGAGGTAATACGATGTATTGCATGTTTTGTGAGTAAGATAACCCTAAAGCTTGTCCTGCGGCGGTTTGACCTTTTGAAACGGAACCTATTCCAGCTCTGACAATTTCTGAAAAGAATGCAGCTTCAAACGCAATAAACGTGATGTAAGCAGATAATTCAGCACCAATCGATTTACCGATAATACTCGGCATCAGTAAAAAGAACCATAGGATCACCATTACTAAAGGAATTGAGCGCATTAAATTGACATACCAAGTTGCTGGAGCAACAAGTAACTTTTGACCTGATAAGCGCATTAGAGCCAAAATCGTACCCAAAACAATTCCACCAATAGTGGCAACTAGAGTTAGTTGCAAACTAAAGAGTAAGCCTTTTTGTAAAAAGTTTTTAAATAAATCCCAATTATAAAAACTAAAATCTAACTCCATTAGTGCGCTCCACTGGATGAAGATAAAGATAAACCTGGAATTCTTGTTTTGCTTTCAATGATGCCCATGATTCGATTGACTGAGAAAGCGGTAATAACGTAAAGAACGGTAACAGCAAGATACATCTCAATACCACGAGAAGTCTCTTCCTGAGTTTGCATGGCAAACATGGTTAATTCTGAAACTGAAACTGCAAAAGCAACCGAAGAATTTTTAACAATATTCATTGCTTCGGAAGTCAGAGGCGGAATAATGATTCTTAATGCCATCGGCAAAATGACCAAGCGATAGCTTTGAAAAGTTGAAAGTCCTAAAGCTAATGCAGCTGCATGTTGCCCTCTCGGTAAGGATTGAATCCCTGCCTTGACTTGTTCAGCAATCCTTGCTGAGGTAAAAAACGCTAATGCAAAGCTGACTAGTAAATAGGAGGGAACTGCTTTTAAAAAAGGGAGCATTAAGGGAATGACGTGATACCACAAAAACACTTGAACAAGCACAGGAATGTTTCTGAAGAGCTCAACCCAGCAGTTTGCAAAATACAAACCACTTTTTCCGATAAAAGTCTTACCAGGTAAAGTTCTAAGGGTACCAATTGAGATACCTATGATTAGCGCTAGGATTAGTCCAATGATTGATACACTCAATGTCCAACCCCAAGCTTTTAATAACCAATCAAGATAGGTTTGATCATTTATACCGTGAAGAAGAGGTTGGAAAGTTTCTCCAAAACAGACTTTAGAATATTCCTCTTCTAAGGTGCTTTTACAAAAGATGGATAGGTCAAAGGTCATAAGGGACTAATTTGACCTAAAACAATTACTTTTTACTGTATTCTTCAGCAGGCTTATCGTTGGGGTTAGACCATGCATCTTTTGTGTTTTGGGAAAGTTCAAGTCCAACTCTGACGTTTTTAGGAGGAATTGGATCCAAGAACCATTGTTGATACATTTTGGCAATTGTGCCATCTTTCATCATTTTAATGATTGAAGCATCTACGAGCTTTTTGAATTCTGGATCTTCTTTAGGCAGCATAATTGCAATCGGCTCAGTATTTAAAACCTCACCCACAATTTTAAAATCCTTAGGATTTTTTGCCATCGCAATATTACCCGCCAAAATAGAGCCATCCATTACAAAGGCATCCGTTCTGCCGGACTCCAATAGTAGAAAACTGTCTGCATGATCTTTACCAAAGACTTCTTCGAAGTTTACCCCATTAGCTTTTTCATGTTTACGTAAAAGTTGAACAGAAGTAGTTCCGGTTGTGGTCGCCACTTTCTTGTTCACTAATTGGGCGATTGAAGTAATACCTGAATTCGCTTTTACTGCAATTCTTACATCTTCAACATAAGTCGTAACAGCAAATGCTACGTCTTTCTGACGAGCAGCATTATTCGTTGTTGAACCGCATTCAATATCAACTGTTCCATTCTGAACGAGAGGGATTCTATTTTGAGAAGTTACTAATTGGTATTTAACCTGCAGAGGTATTTTTAATTGCTTTTCAAGATCTGCAATCACTTTTCTACAGATTTCGACATGGAAGCCGGTATATTTACCATCGCCAAGAGTGTAAGACAGAGCTCCAGAGGAGTCTCTGACACCCATGGTAATTGATTTACTATTGGTAATTTTCTCTAAAGTACTGTTTGCAAAAGAAGGATTGCATAAAGACATACTTAGCGTCGTCACTAAACCAACCAACGCAGTAGTAACAGTAGGAAATGATATTTTTTTAGTAGTCATTTTTGATGGATTGATATTTGTAAAAGTGAACATTTTAATACAATTACATTATCAAATATTACCTTGTTTTCAAGAAAAGTACTAATTAAAGAAATAGCGAATTAATCAAGTTATATCTTTGGGAATGACCTTGCAGCCCAATAGATTGTACCTTCTGCACCATATTTTTCAGCATGAGGTGTATCAGGCTCCATCGTAAAGGTGTCACCAACTTTTAAATGCTGCGTATCATCTCCCCTAGTCATCCACATCTCACCTTTCGCAACAATCGCATGTACAGCAAATTCATGAGTGTGTGTATCGCTAACTGAATTGGGTTCCCATACTCTAATAGAGACACCTTCATAACCCATCTCTTTAGTTTGTTCTGTGAAATCTGCTAAGCTAGGTAATGACATTTTCTATCCTTAAGCTATTAGGGGTTTAATTTTATTTGGAGTCAGTGGTAAGTCATAGATCCTTTTACCGATTGCATTCGCTACAGCATTCGCAATTGCAGCTCCGCCAGGGCCTTGAGAGCCTTCACCAACGCCAACTGATTTCTCATTTGGGCGATCAATTAATTCGACACTAACATTAGGCATATCCTCAAAGCGCAAAATTGGATATTCTGCCCATGAACTTGCCAGTAAACTGTTTTTATCAAAAGCTAATGCTTCATACAAAGTCCAACTTGCTGTTTGGACCAGTCCACCCTCTATTTGATTTTTAAAACCATCAGGGTTGATGATGAGACCAGCGTCAGCTGCACTATACATATGAAGGACTCTTACTTTACCTGTTTTAGTATCTACTTCCACATCAGCGATAACTGCGCAGTATGCCTGAAGATTTTTGTACTGTGCAAAACCTACGCCACGCCCTAATAGTTTGTCACCTTTTTTAGACTTTAGTGGTGAATTTTTATTCCACTTCGCCATACTTGCAGCCTTGGTAATGACATCTTTTGCTCGTTGATTTTCCAAATGATTTAAGCGGAATTCAACCGGATCTATCTTGGCAGCTTGGGCTAACTCGTCCATCATCGATTCAATGGCAAAAACGTTCGCGTATGCTCCTAATGTTCTTAATGCTGAAACTCTAATTGGCATTTCTTCAATCAGATGATTCGTCACTTTTTGATTTGGAAAGGAGTATAACGGCAAAGCATTTCGGTGCGATCCACCAGCAGGCAATGGGATATTGGTCACGGGAGATCGCGTTTGAGGTTTATCCATGTACCAGCTTGATACCAAATTATTACCCGTTTTTTCTCCAGGTCGAGTACTGTGAGTATTACTCCATAAATCGTACTGCCAATCAACTATTTTTCCTGAGTTATCAATAGATGCCTTAATTTTCATTGACATCGCACTGCCGTATGGTTCCCACTTGAACTCATCTTCCCGCATCCACTGCATTTTAATTGCTTGCTCAGGGAACTTTACAGCAACGAGTGCAGCATCAAGTGCTACATCATCAGCGCCACTTTGGCCATACATGCCAGAGCCTTCAACGTGCATACAGACAACATTTTCAGTTGGCATACCAAGTGCTTTGACGATGTCAGTTCTTAGGGGGTACATACCTTGACTGTGGGTATAGATTTTTAAAACACCAGAATTCATGACTGCTATTGCGCATGAGGGTCCAATACTACCGTGCGCTGTAAAGGGCTTGGTATATTGTTGTTCGATAGTTTTAACAGCTGCACTAGTTGATGCTGTTTTAACGCCGTGCTCGGTATCAATCGATTTTAAAGATTTCATCGTATTCAACCAACTTCCTGTGGAAGTAGGGAGGTCGTTAGCCAGTTCCCACTGGGCTACTTTTTTGGCTTCTTCCATTGCCCGAATCGCTTGCTCTTCCCGCTTAGCAACCACGGCTAGGAAACTTCCATTTCGAACCAATCCAACTACTCCAGGTAAGCCAGTAATTAAATTTTCATTGATACTCTTGAGAGTGGCTCTTGGTGCAGGTGGACGAACCACCCTTGCATGTAACATACCGGGGATTCGCATATCTTGAACATAAGCAACTCCACCTGAAACTTTGGCAGGGATATCTACACGCGGGAATGACTGACCAATATAGGTTCGCTCTGAAGCTCCTTTTGGCTTATATTTTAAGTTTGCTCTTTGTTTTAAAAGCTCAGGTTCAACAAGTTTCCAGTACTCCACGGACTTACCGTTTGCTGAACTAATCACACCATCTTTAATGGTTAACGATGACTGGGCAACATCAAATTGCTTTGCTGCTTTTTCAAGTAGAGTGCCTCTGGCCTGTGCACAAGCATACCTTAATGCTAAGCCACCATATTCAACGGATTGGCTACCAGATGTAACGCCTTCATTTGGAGATAAGCCAGTAGTGGTTGGTACCATGACAATTCTAGAAATATTTACGTCCATTTCGTCAGCAGCAATTTGTTTCAGTGCAGTGGTGATTCCTTGTCCAAACTCGACTTTACCTGCATAAATAATAATTAAGCCTCTCGGGTCGACTGATAGCCAGCTATCAATGTTTGGATTGTTGGGCAGGTCACCCGGTAAAACAATTGCAGCATTTTGTGCAAGTAGACTGGGCATCCAACTAAAACCAATAATGAGGCCAGAACTTTTTTTCAAGAAACTGCGGCGAGGATTTTGGATAGGGGCGTTCATGCTAGTTCCTTTGCTGCGCGTTGAATCGCTTTTAAAATACGCGTGTGGGTGCCACAACGACATAAATTACCATTTAGGGCAACCTTAATTTGTTGATCTGTTGGGCGTTTGTTAGAGTCGAGGAGTACTTTTGCGCTCATCATCATTCCTGAGATACAAAAACCACACTGAACTGCTTGTTCAGCAATAAAAGCTTTATTTAAGGCTTTTAATACGCGGTCATTTTCATAAGACTCAAGGGTCGTAACATTGGAGTTAACAGAATTAATTGGCGTTATACAAGAACGTACTGCATTGCCATTGATAATTACCGTACAGGAACCACATTGACCTAGTCCACAACCGTATTTCGCAGAGTTAATATCACAGTCGTTTCTTAAGGCGTATAGAAGGGCAGAACTTGGATCGGTTTCAACCGCTTGCACTTTCCCGTTGACTTTAATTGATGTTGTCATTTGATCTCCATATTTAAAATATTTAAAGCATTTTTTATTAATTTAATACTAAACTAAAGTTGGAATTTAGGGTACTAGTAACGATACTAGTAACACTATCCTAAAATAATCCAATCTAAAAGTTGTTTAATTTAGTTTAATTGCTAAACCTGTAATGAGAGCGCCTGTTAGAGCGGCCACAATTAACCACCAAGCGGGTACTTTTGCCTCATTAGTTAAGGTGTTTGCTGCGGATGTTGTTGGGGTAATCCCTGATGCCGAGTCAGGCTCATTAGCCGTACTTTTCGAATTTTGATTCTGCAAGGTTGATAACATTCCGTCATCAATGACTTCAGGTGTCACGGGCGTTAATTCTCGATTAAAGGCTTTAAAAAAATCGTCCGACATTTTTTTAGCCACGCTATCAATCAGTCTAGAACCGATTTGAGCTAACTTGCCACCTACATGGGCTTGAGCGTTATAGGAAAGTTCAGTACCGTTCTCGACGGAGGTTAGTGTAACCTTTGAAGAGCCCTTACCAAAACCTACTGCGCCGCCTTGGCCCTCGAAAACTAATATGCAGGACTCTGGAGGATTTGCTTCAGTTACGTTTAAAGTACCTTTAAATTTTGCTTTTAGTGGCCCAATTGCAGTGGTAATAGCAACTTTAAATTCATCAGGTGCTGTTAACTCGACAGATTCACAACCAGGTAAGCAATTTTTTAATACTTCAGGATTATTTAAAGCATTCCAAACAGTTTGTTTATCAGCTGGGATGATTTGAGAGCCTAATATTTCCATTACTTACCTCAATAAATTGTTTTATAGATATTAAAAATGATATCAGTATGAGAATTTTAATGACAAATTTGTCAGCGAAGTCAAAAGGCGTAAAATATTTCCTCCAACTAAGTATTAAATTCAATAATCTCTCCCAACATCAAATTTAGGAACAAATAATGAAAATCGTAGTCTTAGACGATTATGAAAAATCAATGATTTTTCTTAAAGAAAATAAAACGATTACTAGTAAAGCTTCAATCGAGATTTATCATGACCGCCTCATAGGCTCTGCTTTGGTTGAGGCTATTGCAAACGCCAATGTAGTGGTTTTGATGCGTGATCGTACCCCATTTAAAGCTGAATTAATTAATCAATTACCAAATTTACAATACGTCATCTTTACTGGTAATCGTAATATGGCAATTGATTATGATGTATTAGCCGCTAAAAACATCCCCGTTAGCTTTACTGAGTTCGGTCCATCAAAAGAGACTACCGTGGAGTTAACCTGGGCATTAATTCTGAGTGCCTATAAGCGAATTGGTGAACAAAATGCAGTGGCAATGTCAGGTAAGTGGCGGAATGAACATTCTGTTTTGCCTGCATTAAACGGTGAGCGCTTGGGCGTTTTAGGTCTAGGTTCGATTGGTTCAAAAGTTGCAAAAGTGGGTTTGGCCTTTGGCATGGATGTGGTTACTTGGAGTCCTAACATGACTCAAGAGAGGGCGGATGTCCACGGGGTAAAAGCAGTCAGTTTGGATGAATTATTACAAACTTCAAAAATTGTTTCTTTGCACTTAGTACCCGGTGAAGGCACAAAATATTTGATGAATGCTGAAAAATTATCTTGGATGCGACCTGACTCATTTCTAGTTAATACTTCTAGATCAACTTTAATTGTTACTGCTGATTTGATCCAAGCTTTAAAACTGGGTCGGCCGAGTATGGCACTTTTAGATGTATTTGATGATGAGCCCATTAATGTTAAAGATGAACTTTTCCAATTAGAGAATATATTTATAACGCCACATCTTGGTTTTGTTCATCAACCGATTTTTAAGAATTTAACGATGGGTACGCAAATGGCACTTGAAGCATGGTTAAAAGGTGAGCCGCTAGTCAATCAGGTAAAGTAAACAATCTATTTCTTTAAAAACTAAAGCCGGCCATTGTTTAGATGACCGGCTTTTTTAAAAGAATCCACGTGTTTAGCTCGAGGATGAGATTAAAACAAAATACTGAGATAAATTAAAAACACCAGCAATAAAATATAGATTTTTTTCGAATGCATTACACCTTAATGATTGGTAATGATCTAATTCGGTTACCTGTAGCTGAAGCAATGGCATTGACTACTGCTGGAGCTACGCTTGGAACACCCACTTCACCCATTCCAGATGGTTTGCCACCACCTTCAATGATCGTAATATCCATCAAAGGTGCCTCAGACATACGCATCATCGGGTAACTATCAAAGTTTTTCTGTTCCACAACCCCATCTTTAAAAGTAATTTGTGTTTTCATGGCAGACGATAAGCCAAGAAGCATACCACTCTCAATTTGAGCTTTGATTTGATCTGGACGTATTGCGATTCCGGGATCTACTACCGCAGTCAATTTGTGGACTTTGGGTGTTGCTTTTGCATCTTTGCCAATAGAAATTTCTGCAATAATGGCGATATAAGCCCCATACGCTTCAGTTTGGGCGACACCTAATGTATGACCATTTGATCTTTTTTGTCCCCAGCCTGCTTTTTTTGCCGCCGTGGCAAGTACTTTTTGCGCGCGAGGATGTTTACTTAGTAAACCCATTCTCATTTTGACAGGGTCTTGAGAAGTTTGTGCAGCAACTTCGTCAATAAAACTTTCCAAAGCAAATGTATTAAGGTTATTACTCACCGCGCGCCAATATCCAACACGCACACCCGTTTCATGAATCACGTTTTCAATGCGAAGGTTAGGGATGTCGTAGGTTAAATTGACCGATCCTTCATTCATAAATGGGTCATTGCCGTCCACAACAAACGGCGGAAAAGCTCGAGCGGTTACGGATTGAGAGGTCATCTTAGAAGACAAGCCAGTAATTTTTCCTTTCGCATCGACACTTGCAGAAACCGTATGAAGACTGATAGGACGATAGAAATCATGTGTCATGTCATCCTCACGAGTCCAAAGCAATCGAATCGCTTTACCCGAGGCTTTAGAGATAGCAACTGCTTGAGCAATAAAATCAAGTTCAAGTTTGCGACCATAACCACCACCTAAAAAGGTCGTATGGATAAATACATTTTCAGGAGCAACACCCGCGGCAGCCGCTGCAACACCTTGAGCACCTTGTTGGAATTGAATCGGGCCCCAAACATGGCACTCGCCATTATTTACATAGGCAGCACAATTCACAGGTTCTAAAGTGGCATGAGCTTGGTAAGGCATCATATACTCAGCCGTAATAGTTTTATCACCGGCTTGTAATGGATTAGCGAAATTACCAACCTTACCGACAACAGCGCCATTTTTTTGATGAGCAGCGCGTAAGCCTTGTTCAATTGCAGCCATACTATCAATCGCTTTGGTATCCCCGTTTTGCCATTCAATCTTTAAAGCATCACGCCCTTTTTTTGCCAGATAAAAATCTTTTGCTAGTACTGCAACACCATCTGGTATTTCAACCACTGCATCAATGCCTTTTAAAGCTTTTGTGGCAGAGCTGTCTACAGATTTTACCTTGCCTCCGATAACCGGAGACTGGGCAAGACTGGCTACTAGCATGTTAGGTTGACGAACATCAATCCCGTAAATAGCTGTGCCATTGACTTTCGTTGGCGTATCTAATCTTGGAAATGCTTTACCGATATAGCGATATTCTTGTGGAGATTTCAGGGCTGGAGTGTTAGTTATTTTGATAGCAGATGCGTCAGTAGCCATTTCGCCATACGTAGCACGATATTTACCTGAACTGAGAATACCTTGATTTGCCATCACACTCGTGACAGGCACATTCCATTTAGCCGCAGCTGCTGCGATTAATTGTGCTTTGGCAGTTGCACCAACGAGTCGTAACTTGTCCCAGGCTTCCCGAACTGAAGTTGAACCACCTGTGATTTGACCACCCAATAAAGAATTGATATAAACCGCATTGGCAGGAGCAATCTCAATTTTTACTTTATTTAATGGGTACTCTAATTCTTCCACGATTAACATCGCCATCGTGGTGTACGTATCTTGGCCCATTTCTGAGCGGGCATTATTGATAGTAACGGTATTATCTGGAGCAATTCTCAACCAAGCATTTGTGTCAAGTATTTCAGCACCAGAAGCAATTTGTTGGTTGGCACCAATCCCAATAATGAGACCAGTACTTACGACGGAGCTAGTTTTAATAAATGAGCGACGATCCATGATGTATCTCCTTAAGCTTTAGCAGCGCGGTGAATAGCGCGACGAATACGTGAATAGGTTCCGCAACGACAAATGTTTCCATCCATTGCATTGGTGATATCGTTGTCACTAGGGTTTTTATTTTTAGATAGTAATGCAGCCGCAGACATCATTTGGCCGTGTTGGCAATAACCACATTGGGGAACTTCCTCGGCAATCCATGCGTCTTTAATTTTCTTAGAAAGATTGGCCGGCAAGCCGTTAATGGTAGTAATCTTACTATTAGCAACGGCAGAAATAGGAACTTGACAAGATCTTGAAGGTTGACCATCAATGTGAACTGTACAAGCACCGCATAATCCAGCGCCACAGCCAAATTTGACTTCCTTTACATCGAAATGGTCGCGCAAAGCCCAAAGAAGGGGAGTATCTTCCTGAGCGTCAATGATTTGTTCTTTACCGTTGATATTTAATTTCATTTAAATTACCTTTTGGAAAAATAGGATAAAAAGTTGTTGATCTATCAGAAAACCTAATAATTTGTGTCCAATAGATTCACTAAGCAAAATTGATTTAAAAGGGTTACTTGAATAATTAAACCTATAATAAATGATTACACATTTGTATAGATAACATTCTTATTTTATTTACAAAAATTTATATGTTTATTTTTTTTGAAAGCTTTATCAGATTGTATTTAATTACTTGGCTAAATTCTATCCTCAGAAGGCACTTTTTTGTGGCAATCTGTTGTTTGGGTTTTTTTCTACCTTCAGAGTTTACGAATGCCCAAATATTGAATGTAACAAGGGTGAACCCACCCATCGTTCTCGCTGCTGCTAGCGTGCGACCAGCTCTAGATGAAATATCTTCTAATTTCCAAGGTTTAACCAATCTTCGTCCTAAGATTATTTATGGCTCATCGGGTAATTTTTATCAACAAGTCATAAATGGTGGGAAATTTGATATTTTTATGAGTGCGGATGAGCATTTAGTTAACCAACTTCAAGAAAAAAAATTACTGAAAAATGAAGGTAATGTTTATGTTCAAGGTAAATTAGTTTTTTGGTTATCAAAACGAATATTTTCTAATCAAATTGATCTTGAAACACTTCAAAAGTATTTGAAGTCTAACCAAGTAAATAAAGTAGCAATTGCAAATCCAAGTTTGGCTCCATATGGCAAAGCTGCTGAGGAAGTATTAAGGAAATGGCAGAGTTGGCCTGAAATAAGTAAGAAAATTATCATGGGAGAAAATATTGGTCAAGTTGCTCAATTTGCCTTATCGGGTTCTGTGCAAGTAGCACTTTTACCTCTTTCCTTGACTTTGCACCCAGAAATGCAAAAAATAGGCTTTGTTTTGGCTTTACCTGACGAGTTATACGAGCCCATTTTTCAAAAAATGGCACTGTTAAGTAATAACTCTGAGGCAAAGGACTTTTATCAGTTCGTTTTAGATAAACAAAATAAAAAGATTTGGGAAAAATATGGTTTTACCGTACCAAATTAATTTGACGCACAAAGACTAATCAAAATGGATTTACAAGCTCTTTACTTATCCCTTCAATTAGCAAGCCTCACTGTAATCATTTTGATTCCTCTAGGTGTTCTTGTGGCCCATTTTTTCCCAATGAAAAATACGATTGGGTCATTCGCAAAAGAAGCAATCATCACGCTTCCATTGGTCTTGCCCCCTACGGTACTTGGGTACTATTTACTGGTTGGATTTGGAGGTAATAGTTGGTTTGGACGTTGGTTTGAAATGTTGACAGGTCAAACTTTAGTCTTCTCTTTTTTGGGTATTTTGATTGCTAGTTTAATTTTTAATATTCCTTTTGTAATGATGCCAATCCAAAGAGCGTTCGAAGCTATTCCACAAGACTTAAAGGATGCTAGTTCGACATGTGGCCTACCTCCTTGGCAGAGATTATTCAAAATTGAGATTCCACTTGCCAATAAAGGGATATTGAGTGCTGCTGTGATGACTTTTACTCACACTTTAGGCGAGTTTGGTGTGGTGTTGATGATGGGCGGTAACATTCCTGAGCAAACTAGAACCTTGTCGATTTCAATTTACGATAGCGTGCAGTCTCTTGATATGCAGGGGGCTGGGGTTATGTCAATGTTCTTACTCGTCTTTTCATTTGTCGCACTAATTTTTACTCAACGCCTATCCTTAAGTGCTCGAGACTTTCAAGGAAATCTTCGATAATGACTTTAAGCGTTGAACTTAAACATACCATTGGCATTCATCTAGAAATCGACTTTGAATGTAAATCGGGAGAGCTATTAGCATTGGTTGGTCCCTCTGGAAGTGGTAAAACAAGTACCTTAAGAGCTATTGCAGGCTTGATGCCAATTGAGCACGGTAAGATTAATTTGTGTGATCAAGGAAAAAACTTTATTTGGTTAGATACACAAAATCAAATTCAGATACCAAGTTTTGAGCGTAAAGTTGGCATGGTCTTTCAAAACTATGCACTATTTCCCCACCTCACAGCTTTAGAAAATATCGCTCTTGCTCTGCCTAAGGGCGATTCAATAGAAATCGCTAAGCAACTGATGGAAGATATGGGCTTGATTGATTTTCATCATCGCTTACCCGATCAACTATCGGGCGGGCAACGGCAACGCGTGGCTTTAGCGCGAGCCTTTGCAAGAAAACCGCAAGTTTTATTATTGGATGAGCCATTTTCAGCAGTTGATCATCCTACCCGTAAAACGCTTTATGAAGAATTGATTAAGTTGAGAGAAAAAATTTCTATCCCGATTGTGATTGTGACGCATGATTTAAGGGAAGCAAGACTTTTAAGCGATCGCTTATGTATCTTAGATCAAGGTAACTCTCTACAAATTGGTCATCCTGAACATATTGTTTCCAGTCCAAGAAACGGACGTGTTGCAGAACTTGTTGGTCTTACGGATATTTTTTCTGCGACATTTTTAAAAGCTCAGCATCCTGATCAGGTTTTGCAAAAGCAAGCGACCCTTTTATGGGGTCAGGGGGTAGAAGCATTTCCTCTGACTATCTTTGATAAAGGACGCTTACCTGATCAAACTGAAGTCAAGTGGGTGATTGCCAAAGAATTTGTTGAAATCAGTAAGGATTCTTTTGAAAGAATTAACACCGTCAGTGCTAAAGTGCTTCGTGTGAGAAGGTTGGGCGAAATTTCCTCAGTAGATTTTGAAGTAGAACTTGCCTTTAGTCCTATGATGCATTTTGAACTAAGTACTCGGATAGTGAATGAATTAAATATTGAAGTTAATGATCAAGTTTTCCTTTACTTAGATCCCAAAGGGATTCACATTATGCCTGTTTATAGCAGTTCAGCGCATAAAGAAATCGAGAAAAAAAAACGGGAAAAGCCACTAAAAATTGTTGCAGTAATTTTGGTTGCGGGTGAAGGTTCTCGACTTGGCGGTTTGCCGAAATCTTTAATTAAGATTGATGGTCAAACGATTTTAGAGCGGCAATTTAATGCATTGCAAGAGCTTGAGATTGAAGATGTGGTCCTTGTCACGGGCTATTATCAGGATGCTTATAAAGACATTAATCTCTCCAGTAAGGTGCTATACGCCCATAATGACCTGGCATCAACTGGACAAGCTAGTTCAGTTCAACTGGCTTTAAAGACTGTCCATGAAGAAATAGAGGATGTTGATGCCATCATTATGTTGCTGGGTGATTTGCCACACGTTAATGCTGCAGACTTGCGACAATTAATTGAGCAGTTTAAGATTCGAACGCGGGGTGAGGTCGTAATGCCATTAGTCAATTCACAACGTGGTAATCCCGTCATCATTTCTGAAAAAGTTCTAAAAGAGATCGTTGCGTCACAAAATTTGACTGTTCGAACATGGATGGATCAACATCCTAATGAAGTAGAGGCCTGGCAAACTGAAAATCAACATTTCATCTTTGATTTTGATACCAAGGAAAATATTGAAACTTTTATTAAAAAAACGGGTTCTAAAGTTGAACTTCCAAGTAAACACTAATTGAATTTGTTTTTAAATAGTGCATCATAAGAAGATAAACATTGCTTACATGGATTAGAAATAAGTCGCAATAATGGAAAATATTGAAATTACCGTATTACGTGAACTGCTCTCTTGGCGTTTAAATAATAAGGCAGCTAAGCTGGTAACGGTTGTCAGAACTTGGGGATCATCGCCTCGGCCGATTGGTTCAATCATGGCTATTTGTGAGAGTGGTAAGGTCATGGGCAGTGTCTCAGGTGGCTGTATTGAAGATGATTTGATTAGAAAAAATACTCAACACCCAATCACATCAGAGTCTAGCCCTGAATTTTTAAAGTATGGGATTTCAGCGGATGAGGCCCATCGTTTTGGACTGCCTTGCGGTGGAACCATTGAATTATTTGTTGAATACAACCCTGATATTCAAGCTTTGAAAGACTTAATCTCGCACTTGGATCATGGCAAACTAGTGAAAAGGTCAGTTGATACACAAAATGCTCAAGTCCTTTTAGAAATCACTAACAATCCTGCAGAACTTGAAATCTTTGGTACGTCTCTCATCAATACTTTTGGTCCAGAGTATCGGATGTTAATTATTGGTGCTGGTCAATTAAGCGAATATTTAGCTACGATGGCGCTGTTTAATGGCTTTGCCGTTACTGTTTGTGATCCAAGAGAAGAGTATGTTGGTCATTGGGCGGTTCCAAACGTCACGGTAGTGACGAAGTCGCCCGATGATGTCGTTGTCGAATTTAAGCCTGACGCAAGAACTTGTGTCGTGGCTTTGACTCACGACCCTAAATTAGATGATCTAGCATTACTAGAGGCATTAGAAACTTCGGCGTTTTACGTTGGTGCTATTGGCTCAAGAAGGAATAACACAGCCCGCAAACAACGTATGATTGAATATTTTGATCATACTGAGGCAAGCTTGGAAAAGCTGCGTGGCCCAATTGGTATTTTTATTGGTAGTAAGACGCCTTCAGAGATTGCTGTCAGTATTATGGCGGAAATTTTGGCTGTGAAAAATAATGTCAAGTTACCAAGAGAAATGGAAGTGGCAATTGCTAAAAATGCATTATTGATAAGTGATAATGACGGCACCATTGATGAAAACGCTTGTAAGATTAACTAATATTTAAATACAAACTAGTGATAAAGGAGACCCCGATGGACAATAACAAGAACTTGGATTCTTCGATTGCCTCAGAGTCTGAAGAGTCATTAAACGCATTACCCAATACCCAGCGCAGAAGATTATTGAAACGATCATTGGCTACCGGTGTTTTATTAGGCGCCGTGAATCAAGCACCTCAAGCACAAGGGGTAGTTAAAAAAGATGAAATGAACAGTAATATTTCCGTGCCAAAAATTGCTAAAGGCTTAAGATTAGTTACTTTTTCCCCTTCTGCCGATCAAAAACCTCGTATCGGTATTGTCCTCAATGATGGTCAAGTAGTAGATGTCGCTATGGAATTGCAAAATTCCAAAATGATAACCAGTTTTGATCCTTATTCTATGCTTTCCTTGATTCACCGAGGCAATGAAGGACTAAATCAAATTCAAGAGATACAATCTCGAGCAATGCGTCTTCGTATTATGCGTCCGACAGTAAACCAAGTTAGACTCTTTTCCCCGATTCAGAGACCTCAAAGCAATATTTATGCGGTAGGTTGGAATTACTTAGATCATTTTGAAGAGGGACGTGAAGCGAGGTCTGATAAAGCGATTCAGGAATTCCCAAAAAATCCAGTGTTCTTCACTAAAGGTGTTTACACAATGAACGGACCGTTTGACCCAATTCCTTTTGATGCCACGAATTCAATACAAGTCGATTGGGAAGTTGAGTTAGCTTTGATCATTGGCAAAACTGGTAGAAACATTCCTGAAGAAAAGGCCATGGAATATGTTTATGGCTATTCTGTATACAACGATACTACTCTACGTGAAGTTCAGCAAAAGCGTCATGGAGGCCAATGGTTTAAAGGGAAGAGTCTAGATGGCTATGGCCCAATGGGGCCATGGATTATGACTGCCGATGCGGTTGACCTCAATCAAACTCGCCTCATTTGCCGCGTGAATGGTGTGGAAAAACAAAATGGTACCTATGCACAAATGTATTTCAAAATTCCACGAATTATTGCTGAGCTATCACGTGGTTTGACCTTAGAAGCGGGAGACATTATTGCCACAGGTACGCCTCCGGGAGTTGGTTTTAGTAGAAAGCCACCAGAGTTTTTAAAGCCAGGGGACATTATGGAGTCCGAGGTAACTGGGATTGGTATTATTCGCAATCCGATTCGTGCTGAAGTTTGATGTTTTATCAAATTTAATCTGAATAATTGTTATCTAAGTTGCATTAACATTTTTGTCTGTTAATGCAACTTTCATATTTTTTAGGTAATATAGATTCATGAACATTAAAAAAACAACTCTACCTTTAATTGGCTTGATTTTCAGCTTCGGCTTACTATCAGGTTGTGCTAACTTCGTAGATGTGAAGGTGACTCGGTATCACGTGTTACCGAACCCTGCAATGGTTCCCAACTCATCTTCAACGAGTGTTTCTAGTCCAATGCCAAAGGGTGATTCCAAATCCAAGTTACCAACGCAGATTTTTAATGGTCAACACTTTGCGATGGTAAAGGACATTCAGAAGGTAGAGGATATAGAATTTCAACAGTATGTTAGGGTGATTGCGAACGAGTTGACTAATTTGGGTTTAAAAGAGAGTGAGTCAAGTGACTTTTTAATTGATTTTAGACTCAGTTCTCCAGCTTCAGTCGGAGAAAGAATGCAACCTTATTCGATTCCCTACAGTCGTGTGAATTGCTTTAGGGATGTTTATGGCAATCCTAATTGCCTGCCAATGACTGCTTATCAAACGAATTACTATCCAGTTAAATATAACTTCTTCACAAATGAACTCAGCCTTTTCATTAGTGATGCAAAAACAAATCAAAGGATTTGGCAGGGACGATCTGAATCCATCAGCTATGATGAGCCAAATATGAAGGGTCTTTTGCCATATATGACTCGAGCTGCACTGAGTAATTTTCCTGGACCATCTGGGATCACAGAGACTGTAAGATTTAGTGTAGACAAAAAATAATACTAAATGCCCAATATGCACCACTGCCAGAGTAGTCCAATCACTGCACTGGCTAAAAGTAATTGAATAATACTTAATTGCCAACGAAGTAAGGCTATCGTTGATAACACAATGAGAGTCACAGAAAATCCGCTCTGTAGGAGAGAGAAATTTGCTCCCATACCTTTCGGAAAGATAGTGTGATACATAAAGAATAGCGAGAGACTCGTAATCACCCCTGTTACTGCACAGGAGATACCTGTCAAGACGGGAGCTAATTTAAACTCATGTCTAGATGACTCTATGAATGGGCCACCTAAAAAAATAAAACAAAATGATGGTAAAAAGATAAACCAACTGACAATGACAGCACCTAGAGTACCAGATAAAATCGGCGACTCAACAAATACGGTATTAAGAAAAGCGGCAATATAACCAACAAATGCTACAACAATAATTAAAGGACCTGGTGTCGTTTCACCAAGTGCTAGACCATCCATCATTTGTGTTGCGCTAAGCCATTGGAATTGCTCAACAGCTGACTGAAATACATAAGGTAATACTGCATAGGCACCGCCGAAAGTAAGTAAGGCGGCCTTAGAGAAAAAGATGGCTAATTGAGGATAAATTCCATTGAAACCCCATATTTGGATCAGTATGGCTAACGGTAGGGCCCACAAAATTAATGAAACGATTAAGATCTTTAAAAATCTTAACTGATTAAATTGGGTATGTGGCAATTGAGAAGAACTATCGTTAATAATCGCATCGAAATCATCAGATTGATTTTTACTACCATGTTGTGTTGAGCTGACAAGCAGCCAACTAGTAGCATAACGACTAGCCAACCAACCAAGCAATCCTGCAGCAAAGATAATCATCGGATAGGGCAGGCCAATGAAAATACTAAATAAGGCACACAATGCAATTACAAATTGAAATGGTGTTTTTAGGATACGCTTGCCAATCTTATAACCCGCATGGATGACAATTGCAGTTACTGCTGGCTTGATCCCTAAAAAAATACCACTGACGAGCAAAGTACTACCGAAAGTCATGTAGATAATCGATAGTACGATTAAAAGGAGCAAGGCTGGCAATATAAAAAGCAAGCCTGCCATCACTCCGCCAATAGTGCGGTGAAGTAACCACCCCATGTAAATGACTAATTGTAAAGCTTCCGGGCCTGGTAAAAGCATGCAGTAATTTAGAGCATGTAAAAATCTTTTTTCGGAGATCCAGTGTTGCTTTTCAACTAACTCTTGATGCACTGTCGCAATTTGACCGGCCGGCCCACCAAAACTAATGAAACCTAGTTTGAACCAAAATTTCAGCGCTTCCTTAAATTGAACCGACGTTGGATTTTGGCCCATTTTATTGAATTGAGATAGGTTTTTGATTAGACTTCGTCCATGCCACCAACAACGTGACTAAAGCCGGCATCTACGTAGGTAATTTCTCCGGTAATACCATTTGCCAGATCAGACATGAAGAACGCAGCCGCATTCCCAACATCATCAATACTGACATTTCTACGAAGTGGAGCGTTTTTTTCAACAAAATCTAGAATCTTTCCAAAGCCTTTAATTCCTGAAGCAGCCAAGGTTTTAATCGGGCCGGCAGAAATACCGTTCACCCGAATACTCTTTGGACCCAAAGAGCCAGCTAAATAACGAACACTCGCTTCTAGAGATGCCTTTGCCAAGCCCATCGTATTGTAGTTTGGTACATTTCTCATAGAACCCAAATAAGTGAGTGTGAGTAGAGCAGAGTTGGGATTTAACATCGGTAACGCAGCTTTAGCCATTGCTGGAAAACTATAGGCTGAAATATCATGGGCAATACGAAACGATTCACGTGACAAACCATCTAAAAAGTCACCGGCAATAGCTTCTTTTGGGGCAAAGCCGATTGAATGGACCAATCCATCGAAAGTGGGCCATGTAGGAGCTAAGTCCTTAAATAATTTCTCAATTTGCTCATCACTACTAACATCGCAGTCAAAAATTAAAGTACTATTAAATTCACTAGCAAAATCTGTAATGCGACCTTTAAAACGATCACCTACATACGTAAAGGCTAATTCTGCACCTTCGCGATGACAAGCTTTTGCAATGCCGTAAGCAATTGACCTATTTGACAATAACCCAGTCAAAACTATTTTTTTTCCAGTAAGAAAACCCATGTATATTTCCTCAAATAAGGTGTTAAATCAACAAAAAAGACAAAACTTTTTTGTCCTCATTACAATTGTTACATATCAATATCTTGAAATTGCGAATTGAACGTTATCTATCGAATGAGAATTCTCCTGATTTTATGCCTTTTTTTCTGTCAGCCCCTTAATAGTTGGGGCTCTCATGCGTTCGCACAGTATGGCAGTCCTAAATATCAAAAAGATTTTAAGTACTTTGACTTTGTCAATCCGAACGCACCTCAAGGCGGAACTTTAACTTTAGCTAATCCTGATCGTCGAACAAGCTTTGATAAATTTAATCCGTTCACACTAAGAGGCGTTGCCGCACCTGGAGTTGCTGGTTTAATGTTTGAATCTTTAGCAATTGGTAGCTCAGATGAAACCTCAAGTATTTATGGCTTGATTGCTGATGACATGGTGGTCGCAGCGGATCATTTATCTATGACTTTTCATTTGCGTCCTGAAGCTAAATTTAGTGACGGCAGTCCAATTTTAGCCAGTGATGTGAAATATAGCTTTGATACCTTGATGAGTAAAAAAGCGCATCCGCAATTTCGTACCGTTTACGCCGATGTGAAGCAAGCAGTAGTTATAAATGACCATCAAATTCGCTTTGACTTTCATACAAGAAACGGTCAAGCACCTCTACTGGTTGGTACTATGCCTATTTTTTCACCTAAGTGGGGTCAAAAAGCAGACGGGAAAAAAGTAAGTTTTGATGATTTGGCATTTGAAATGCCGATTGGTAGTGGCCCTTATTTAATTGATTCATATCAAATGGGACGTAACATCGTTTTTAAAAAGAACCCCAATTACTGGGGTAATAATTTAAACGTTCGCATTGGTAGTAATAATTTTGAGCGGATTGTATATAAGTTGTTCAGTGACGATACGGTTAGGTTAGAAGCTTTTAAAGCAGGTGAGTTTGATGCCATTGTTGAGTATCGGGCCAAATTGTGGGCAAAAAGCTACGTGGGTTCTCAATTTAAAAATGGTAAGCTTAAAAAAGAAGATTTCCAACATCATAATGGTGCTGGTATGCA
Organism: uncultured beta proteobacterium; assembly: GCA_903889595.1. Lineage (GTDB taxonomy): Bacteria > Pseudomonadota > Gammaproteobacteria > Burkholderiales > Burkholderiaceae > Polynucleobacter. Next base: position 11,700 of record CAISYI010000095.1, on the reverse strand, counting down.
AGGTTTTGCCATGAATACCCGTCGTGAGATATTTAAAGATCCTAGGGTTCGTCAAGCACTAGGCTTAGCCCTAGATTTTGAGTGGTTAAATCGACAGATTTTTTATAACCAATACCGTCGTTTGGATAGTTATTTCTCCAACTCACTGCTCGGGGCAAGTTACCAGCCTAATAGTCTTCCGAAGGGTGAAGAGCTTGCTTTATTACAAAGTATTAAAGATCGTTTCCCGAATGAAATTCCTGCGACTGTTTTTGGTCCAATGCCATCAGCTAACAGCACAGTATCACCGAATTCATTACGTGGTAATTTACTCAAAGCTAGAGATTTATTGGCTCAAGCTGGGTGGCATTATAAGGATGGGGCATTGCGTAATGCAAAGGGCGAGATCTTTGAATTTGAAATGTTAGAAGATAGTCCATTTTTACTTCGTATTTTGTCTGCATACGTAAGGAATTTAGAAAAGTTAGGGATAAAAGCAAATGTTAGAACTACCGACTTTGCTCTTTATCAAAAACGTCTTGATCAGCATGACTTTGATATGACCACCATAAGATATATGGATAGTCAAAGTCCCGGTAATGAATTGTTGGATCGGTTCGGTAGTATGGCAGCAGATCAAAATGGATCAGACAATCATATCGGTATTCGATCAAAAGCAGTCGATCAATTAATTGCCGAAATTACTAATGCTGCAACACCCGAAAAACTATATTCGGCGTCAAGGGCTTTAGATCGTGTATTGATTCATCAGTATTTTGTGATACCCCATTGGTATAACCCAACTCACCGCGTTGCTTATAGTACAGAGTTAGGCTTTCCTCCGCCACCACTTTATTACACTGCTGAGTGGTGGATTCTCACCAATTGGTGGAGAAAATCAGATACTCAGGAAGCTAAATAATGCAACACGGATTATTACCCTATATTTTTAAACGTCTTTTATTAATGATACCGACCTTAATCGGTGTCATGACTCTCACCTTTGCTGTCGTGCAGTTTGTTCCAGGAGGACCCGTTGAACAAATGGTGCTTGAATTAAAAGGTCGAGGCGGAGCTGGAGTTGGCGCTGGAGAGGCTACTGGCTCAGGGAGTAACTATCGTGGACGTCAAGGCATTGATGAAAAAAATCTCGCAGAAATAAAGGCCCTGTATGGCTTCGACAAGCCACCGATTGAGAGATATTTTGATATGTTAAAGCGTCTTGCAACCTTTGATTTAGGTGATAGTTATTATCAACATCAGAGCGTTTGGAGCTTAGTGATTTCGAAGCTCCCCGTTTCAATTAGTATCGGACTTTGGACATTCTTTATAACGTATCTCATTTCCGTACCTTTAGGGATTATGAAGGCAATACGAGATGGGACTCGCTTCGATACCACCTCGAGTATTTTTATATTAATTGGTTACGCTATCCCTGGTTTTGTAATGGGAGTCGTCTTGCTAGTTTTGTTTGGTGGCGGTAGTTTTTTACAACTTTTTCCACTTCGAGGTTTAGTTTCAGATCAATGGGAAACTTTTTCCTGGAGTGCAAAAATTGTTGATTACATTTGGCATCTGGTACTTCCAATAACGGCATCAGTTTTAGGAAGTTTTGCTGTCATTACAATGCTTACAAAAAATTCGTTTATCGAAGAAATTCGTAAACAGTATGTAATTACTGCTAGAGCCAAAGGCCTATCAGAAAATCAGGTACTCTGGAAGCATATTTTTCGCAATGCCATGATTCCACTGGTGACTGGTTTTCCAGCAGCTTTTATTGGTGCTTTTTTTGCTGGTTCTTTATTAATCGAAACCTTATTTTCACTAGACGGACTTGGGCTGATGTCCTTCGAAGCAGTTCTAAGAAGAGATTATCCAGTTGTTTTGGGGACTTTATATATTTTTACTTTAATAGGCCTAGTTACCAAGTTAATTTCTGATGTTGCTTATGTTTTAGTTGATCCACGCATTCAATTTGATGCTGGAGGTAATTAAGTTATGGCGTCTATTACAAATGCTTCAAAAAGAAATACGGCATGGAAACGATTTAAAAAAAATCGACTAGGCTACACCAGCTTTTGGATTTTTTTGGTAATTTTTGCCGTAAGTTTATGCGCTGAATTAGTGGCAAATGACAGACCAATTGTTGCTGTATATCAGGGAAACGTATTTTTACCCATCATCAAAGATTACCCTGAAACTGCCTTTGGGGGTGACTTTGAGTCCAATACTGATTTTCATGATCCGATTATTCGTAAAAACCTTTCTGAAAAAGGTAATTGGGCAATATACCCCTTGGTTGAGTTTAATTATTTAAGCTTAAATTATTTTGCAAAAGAACCGAATCCTGCAGCGCCTAGTGGAGATAACTGGCTGGGTACGGATGACCGCGGTCGTGACGTATTAGCAAGGTTAATTTATGGATTTAGACTCTCTGTTTTATTCGGTTTAGCCCTTACTTTAGTTGGCGTAGTCATTGGTGTGATGCTCGGTGGATTAATGGGGTATTTAGGTGGCAAGTTTGACCTTATTACTCAACGAATTGTTGATATATGGCGATCTCTTCCTGAGTTATATTTATTGATTATTTTTGCTTCGATTTTTAGTCCAAGTGTTTGGTTACTGGTAGTTTTGTTATCTTTGTTTAGTTGGATTAATTTGTCCGATTATGTACGAGTCGAATTCTACCGAAATCGGAGTTTAGAGTATGTCCGTGCCGCAAGAGCGCTTGGGGTTTCTAATTTTCAGATTATGCGCAAGCATATCCTTCCTAATAGTTTAATTCCAGTAATCACTTTTTTACCATTCCAAATGAGTGCTGCAATACTGTCTTTAACGAGCCTTGATTTTTTGGGTTTAGGTGTCCCGCCTGATACGCCTAGTCTTGGTGAACTATTGTCTCAAGGTAAGTCCAACTTGGACGCATGGTGGATCTCTTTAGCAACTTTTATAGTGTTAGTGGGTACACTTTTGTTGTTAACGTTTATTGGTGAGGGACTTCGGAATGCTTTTGACCCAAGAAGAGGGAGTCAAACATGAGTTATGACTTAAGCATTCAAGGTCTGAGTATTGGTTTCGGAGATGGTCGTAAAGAAAAAAATGTTGTCAACAATATTGCTTTTGATCTTCAACAAGGCCGTCGACTTGCAATTGTTGGTGAGTCAGGCTCTGGCAAATCAATTACGGCACTATCAATTTTAGGGTTATTGCCAGAGACAGCTCAAATTCAAGGTGAAATTCTTTGGAATGGGAAAAACCTTTTAAGTTTAAGCAATCAAGAGATTCGTCGTATTCGTGGACGTGAGATCGCCATGATATTTCAAGAGCCAATGACTGCTCTTAACCCGTTATTTACAGTGGGTAATCAGATTGCTGAGACAGTAGCCATCCATGAAGTTTCTTGGTCTAAATCTCAATGTCTCGACCGAGCTTTACAAATGCTTGAGAAAGTTGGATTGCCGGATGCCAAAAATAAATTAAAGGTTTATCCGCATCAGCTGTCTGGAGGTCAAAGACAAAGGGTCATGATTGCTATGGCCTTATCGACGAAGCCTAAGTTACTCATTGCCGATGAACCAACTACTGCATTGGATGTTAATTTACGTCAACAGATTCTTAATTTGATTTTAGAACTGCAAAATGATCCAGATGGACAGGGTATGTCCGTCTTGTTAATTACCCATGACTTACATTTAGTTAAAAAATTTGCTCAAGACGTAGCTGTAATGTATCAAGGGAAAATCGTCGAGCAAGGGACTGTGCAGGAGATTTTTCAGAATCCGCAGTTGCCTTATACCCAAACTTTGATCAATAGTCGTCCCGAAAACAAACTCTTGCCGATTCTGCCTTTGGCAACTGAGATTTTAAAAGTAGATCAAATTTCGGTTACGTATCCAATCCCTAGAGCTGGTTGGGACCAGTTTAAAAAGGTTTTTAGTCCACCTAACTTGAAGTACGTATTAAACGGGGTATCTTTTAATTTAAGACAGGGTGAGACGATTGGTGTAATTGGTGAATCTGGTTCTGGTAAAACCACCTTAGGTATGGCTTTACTGGGTTTGTCTCCGGGCATTTTTGCCAAAGTCGAGGGTTCGGTCGATGTTTTCGGAAAACCTTGGTTAAGTCTCACCGATTCCCACCGAAGACCTTTACGGGCAAAAGTACAGGTAATATTTCAAGATCCTTTTGGTTCTTTATCTCCTAGGATGTCTGTAAGAGAGATTATCGGTGAGGGTCTTTCAGTACATGCAAAAAATCTGAGTCCAAGTCAAATTGACCAAATGGTTACCGATGTCCTTTTAGAAGTCGGTTTAGATAAGAGTTCTGCCGAGCGTTATCCGCACGAATTTTCTGGCGGACAACGGCAGCGAATAGCCATTGCTAGAGCCCTTATATTAAAACCCGAAATTTTAATTCTAGATGAACCAACTTCAGCCTTAGACGTCACCATTCAAAAGCAAGTGTTGAGTTTGTTAACTGATTTACAGCTTAAATATAACTTAGCTTATGTTTTTATTACCCACGATCTTGCAGTCGTCCAAGCGATGTCGCATAGGTTAATGGTGCTTCAAAATGGTGCAGTTGTTGAGCAAGGTGATACACAGGAAGTTATTCAGCATCCTCAACACACCTATACTAGAAACTTAATAAATGCAGCATTTTAATAAGCCTCACCAAACTTAAGGGCAAATAAGCGCTTGAATTTTTGTGTAAAGGTGTCTAAAATGTTAAAAGACATAAATCTTAGTAATATTTAATAAAGTTATCATGAATTTTCAAACACTTACGAAAAAATCACTACATGTTGCATTGATTGCTACTTCATTGGTAGCCTCGGTAAGCTTTGGTCAAAATATTGATGACAACCAATTATCAGGTCAAAATTCAACTGGAAGCAGTACTTCTTTGAATCTGAATAACGCGACAACCAGTACAACTTTAAATAGTTCAGTATCGTCTCCCGTAAAGTCTAATTTCTACGGAAAGGTGACAACTCAACTTTCAGAGAGTTCCTCCTCACTCATTAATAACGCTATGAACCTCATTGGAGTGCGTTATCGTTGGGGTGATAAAGTTCAAACAGGATTTGATGCTAGTGCTTTCGTGAAGTATGTTTTAAAAGATAACTTGGGATTTTTATTCCCTATGAAAACAACTGATGATATGAGTAAAGTTGGTTTACAAGTATCAAGAGAGAGTTTAAAACCTGGTGATTTAGTATTTTTCAATACGTTAAAACGCGAATACTCTCATGTTGGTATTTATGTTGGTGAAAATAAATTTATTCATTCGCCAGCTAGAGGTTCCGGAGTTCGGGTCGATGATATGACTTCCGTTTATTGGGATATGCGCTTCGACGGTGCGAGAAGAGTTAATGAATCAAAGTTCCCTAAAGAAGCATTACTCTCTCAGTAATTACTTGAAATTACGGTAGTACTCATCTATTTTTTTCTTCAGTAAGTCCATTTGTTGTTGCATTGCTTCTTCTCCAGCAATGATTGCCGTATTGCGGGATTTGAAATCTGTCCCTTTCATAGAGCTTAGTTTTGGAATGATGATTACATCGGCGAGTGGTATTTCGAATTGACTGATATTTCTTCCCATAATGGTTGTTGTTTGAAGAAGTACGCCTAAAGTGCCACTAACATCTTGATCGGCTGGTTCTGAAGAAATATTTACTGCAATCACAATATCCGCTCCCATTTGTTTTGTAAAGCGAATGGGGACTGGCGATGAAAGTCCACCATCAACATATTCTCTATTTAATATGCGTGTCGGAGAAAAAACTCCAGGCACTGAGCTTGAAGCTCTTACTGCTTGGCCGGTATCTCCCCTGCGAAATAGGATGGCATTACCTGTTTGTAAATCAGTTGCAACAATTCCGAGAGGAATATCCATTTGGTCAATAAGTTTATTTTTTACTAATTTATTGACATGATTTTGAAGCGCATCTCCTTTAATGACACCGCCAAATTTATTCGAAAATGGGTTAGCCCAATCAGTAATACTAGCTTCATCGAGGTTAATCGCAATACGGTGAAGTTCGCTCGCGGATATTCCCGTAGCGTAAACTGAGGCAATGACACTCCCCGCACTAGTACCCACAATCAAATCAGGTTTGATTTGATTTGCTTCTAGTACCTTTAAGACGCCAATATGCGCAAATCCCCTTGCTGCTCCACCACCTAAGGCAATACCTATTACAGGAGGTTTACGCACTGGAATTGATGAAACTGGGGGCGGGTGCGGGGTTTGACAAGCACATAAATTGACTATCAAAGCTGTAATACTGAAAAACTTGAGTAATTGAGAGCTGTTAAAAAGCTTTGGTTTTAGGCACTTCATTTTTTGAATTCTTAATTTACATGTTAACTCGACATTATCGCAATTAATCACAAATTAGCACATTGCAAACGCTTAATTTTTTATAAGCTAGATTCGAATCTTTATGCGTCTCTACCAAAAAGGTATTAATAAACTCACAAAGATAGCGGCTGCATTTTTCTTAACTGGTACTTTATTTATTTTTAATTGAACTCTTACATTGCCTTTAATATTTTCGATAAGTGGATTTTGCTTTGTTTAGACCAAATTAGATATATAATGGCTTTATTCTTAGATTAAAACATCTTTTGCATCTCCAAGATTGTTCTTCTGATGACACTTAAAAAAGCAGAATTAAAAGTAAAAATTTAGCATTGTTCGCTAATTGAAATTCCTTGCTAACCACCATTGAAAGTATATTAAGAGCAATTATTATTGCGTCATATCATGATTGAAAACCATTACAAGTTAGTCCTTGAGACGGCTCTATTGTGTTCAACAGAACCGCTATCTTTGAATGAATTAGGTCGTTTATACGGGGATGAAGTTACTCCTGAAAATATTATTGTTTGGATCAATCAATTGCAAAATGATTGGGCAGATAAAGGGCTAGAATTAGTTCAAGCTGGAACAGGTTGGCGCTTTCAAAGCAGATTAGCAATGCGTGAGTATTTAGACCGCTTGAATTTTGAAAAACCTCCAAAATATTCTAGAGCAGTGATGGAAACCTTAGCCATCATTGCCTATCGTCAACCCGTTACTCGCGGCGAAATTGAAGAAATCCGTGGGGTTGCAGTGAGTTCTCAGATCATTCGTCAACTTGAGGATAGGAATTGGATTGAGGTCATTGGACATAAGGATACAGTGGGCAGGCCGTCGTTGTTTGCTACGACGAAACAATTTTTAGACGACATGGCAATTACAGGTTTGAAATATTTACCAGCCTTAGATGATGGAACACCAGTGGCAGATATTGCCCAACAAGTAATTAATTTTGAAGAGTTAGCAACGGGCACCAATTCAGATGCAGAAAATACGCCCATTGATTTTCAAGAATTGATTAACCCAGAATCACTGGAAAGCGATACTCCAGTGGATGAGATAACTTCTTCCGATGCAACCGTTGTGGAAGAAAACTTAAGCAGCATAACTGAAATAAAAAATAATGAATGAACATGAAAAGAATGATCTGGTAGGAACAGCAGATAAAGTGGAAAAAGTAATTAATCAAGATAGTACCGAGGGAAAAGAGTCCTCTCCTAAAAATGATTTCAAGGCATCTGAATCGAGTGATATAAATGCTGAAATGAAGCCAAAACAAAGGCGCTCTAGAAATCCAAAATTTAGATTGAAATCAAATCGTAACTCAAGTAACAATGGTTCATCTGATAGCCCGGACCTATCGGCAGAAAATTCCAGTCACCATGAAAATGGTGCAAACCACGCTGAAGTAACTCCTAATGACAATCCAGGTCAAGTACCAGAGGGACAGGCAGATTTAAGTCAAGGTGGTGGAGGAAATCCCACTCATAGAAATCGTAATCAACCAAGGTCTAATCAAACCCGGGATCGAAACTCAAGAGGCATCAAAGGCGGCCAGGGAGGTAAGGGCGGCCCGAGAGTCAATAATGAGTCTAGGCCAAAACAGTCCTCCTCAGGAAATCCATTAAATACGCAAAGTCAGGAATTATTTGCAAAAGTTGTGTCCGGCGAGTTTGATGCACTGTTAGATACTCCCGAGATCACCTCTCAAGAAACTGGTAATGAAATATCCCAAGATGGAGAGTTATCACACCACGCAATTGTGGATAGAAGTTTGCAGGCGCTTGAAAATGCTGAGAAAAATAACCGTCATCAGGACGACCAAGATGGAAACGATGATTCATCTCAAGAATTTCCAGAAGGTGTCGGCAATAATCAGTACCAATTTTCTAATCTCGACGATTTGCCAATGTCCTTACGTGATGAGGTTTGGTCAGATGTTGATGGTTTAGATGATGATGCGGATGATGAAGATACTGTCAAATTGCACAAGGTTCTTGCTGATGCAGGAATGGGTTCAAGGCGTGAAATGGAAGACCTCATTATTCAGGGACGAGTTTCCGTTAACAGCATGCCGGCTCATATTGGTCAGAGAATTGGACCTACCGATCAAGTCAGAATAAATGGCAAGGCAGTGCATCGTAAGTTAGTTACAAAACCACCAAGAGTGCTTATGTATCATAAGCCTGCCGGTGAAATTGTGAGTCAGGCAGATCCAGAGGGGCGTCCTACAGTTTTTGATCGTTTACCAAAGCCAAAGGGCGGGCGTTGGATTGCTGTAGGTCGATTGGACTTTAATACCGAGGGTTTACTTTTGTTCACCACATCGGGTGAGCTCGCAAATCGATTGATGCACCCGCGTTACGGTATTGAAAGAGATTATGCTGTACGAATTCTTGGTGAATTGGAGCATGAGCAATTAAGTCATTTGAAAAATGGTATTAGTTTAGATGACGGCATGGCTAAATTTTTGAGAATTAGTGACGGCGGTGGTGAGGGTGCTAATCGTTGGTACCACGTAGCCTTGACTGAGGGTCGAAATCGTGAAGTTCGACGTATGTTTGAAGCAGTTGGTCATATTGTTTCCAGGTTAATCAGAACACGTTATGGTATTTTCGTATTACCTCCTAGGTTAAGACGAGGCAAATTCGAGGAGGTGCCAGTTGATCAGGTTGCACAACTGATGAAAGCTGCAGGCCTAAAAGTCCCGCAAAATTTTCAAGGTAATAGTTCATCCACTCAATCTAGACCGAACCGGGGATCATCTACTCAGGATCAACCTGATCCGATGCAAACTTCAGTATCTTATTGGGGATCAAGAGAAGCTTTAAGAATGGCTGATAACCATACTGGCATTTCACAATACAAAACAAACTCTTCTAATGGCTCCGGAAATGGTCAAACGAAGAATTCAGCTGGAAAGAAAACAGGGCGAAATGGGAAGCCAGGTGCCTCAATGAAGGTTTCTCATGAGCATGGATTTGCACCATCTCCGGGTGAGTTGCGTAACGCCAGCATGAGAAGATCACCCAAGGGACCTAAAAAACCTGGTGGAGCCGGCTTTAGTGGTAAACCAAAAACAGGGTTTTCAGGCGGAAGAGGAAGAAAGCCTAGCGGAAATACATAATTTAGGGTACAATCTTCTTTTATTGATCTTTGCGAGTAAAGTTCAACAAAAAATGGGCAATTTGCCCATTTTTTTTTACTAAACTAAATAAGCACTCATTTCTAATTAAGTGCGCTCTTTAGATTAATGTTAAACCCTGTGAGTTAAGTAAAAATTTTGGATCAAAATTTAGTTATTACCGAAGTTGTAGAAAGTTTAGGATATTTTCTCGTGGATATTGAGCGAGAGGGCAGAGGCTTGCTTCGGATAACGATTGAAAATCAAGATTTTAATCAGTTGATTAACGTTGGGGATTGCGAAAAGGTGAGTCATCAATTGACTTACACTTTAGCCGTTGAAAATGTTGCATTTGAGCGCTTAGAGGTTTCGTCTCCTGGAGTGGATCGCATTGTTAAAACCCCTCAGGATTTTGAACGTTTTACTGGCTTGGAAATTACCTTAAAGCTGAGAGTAGCAATGGGTAATCGTAAGAATTTTTCTGGGGTGTTGCAGGGTCTTATTAAAGGCGATGCACAGTCTAGGGATGCTGTTTGGGGGTTGTTGATAGAGCCAAAACCAGGTGAATCGGCAATGCTTGAGTTCACACTAGCTGAAGTTGAAAAAGCAAGGCTAGTTCCTGTTCTAGATTTCAAAGGAAAAAAATCATGAATCGTGACGTTCTCATATTAGCTGATGCTTTAGCACACGAGAAAAACGTAGACCGTACAGTAGTTTTCGAAGCGTTAGAAATGGCGTTATCTTCAGCTACTAAAAAATTATTTGCCAATGAAGGTAAGGATGTTGATATTCGCGTTGCGATTAATACGCAAACCGGTGAATACGAAACATTTCGACGTTGGTTAGTCGTGCCTGATGAGGCAGGATTGCAAGAACCTGATAAAGAGACTTTGCTATTTGAAGCAAAAGAAGATATTCCTGACATTGAAGTTGGTGAACATCTTGAAGAGCAAATTGAATCTTTGGCTTTCGGACGAATTGGTGCACAAGCAGCCAAACAAGTTATCTTACAAAGAATTCGTGACGCAGAACGTGAGCAAATCCTCAATGACTTCTTGGAGCGTGGCGAGAAGATTATGAATGGAACCGTCAAGCGCAACGACAAAAATGGCTTAATCATTGAATCTGGCAGAGTTGAAGCGATTCTTCGTCGTGATCAAATGATTCCAAAGGAAAACTTGAGAAGCGGTGACCGTGTTCGCGCATACATCTTAAAGGTTGATCGTGAGGCACGTGGGCCACAAATTGAGCTTTCACGTACTTGCCCGGAGTTCTTATTAAAGCTTTTTGAAAATGAAGTACCTGAGATTGAACAAGGCCTTTTAGAACTTAAAGGTGCTGCACGTGATCCTGGTATCAGAGCTAAAATCGCCGTAGTTACTCATGACAAGCGGGTCGACCCAATCGGGACATGTGTTGGAGTTCGTGGTACCCGTGTTACTGCTGTCCGAAATGAAGTAGCTGGCGAAGCTGTCGATATTGTTTTATGGTCAGAAGATCCAGCTCAATTCGTGATTGGGGCACTTGCTCCTGCCCTCGTTACAACAATTGTTGTTGATGATGAAAAGCACAGCATGGATGTCGTCGTGGATGAAGAGAACTTAGCCATTGCGATTGGTCGCAGTGGTCAAAATGTCCGTTTAGCTAGTGAGCTGACTGGCTGGCAAATTAATATTATGACTCCAGAAGAGTCCGCGAAAAAGACAGAAGATGAAGTCGGAAAAATTCGCCTAGTCTTTATGGATAAGTTAGATGTAGACAGTGAAGTCGCGGATATTTTGATTGAAGAAGGTTTCAATACCCTAGAGGAAGTTGCCTATGTACCATTGTCAGAGATGCTCGAAATTGAAGCCTTTGATGAAGATACAGTTAATGAATTAAGGGAACGAGCAAGAGCATCACTTCTCACAATGGAAATTGCAGCAGAAGAAGGTAAAGAGCCTGTGTCCCAAGAGTTGAGTTCCGTAGAGTTAATCAGTCAAGAAGTGATTGAAAAACTTATCGCAAATCAGGTTGGCACAAGAGAAGATTTGGCCGAGTTGGCCGTAGATGAACTAATTGAGATGACCCAAATGGATGAGGAAAGCGCAAAGCAACTCATTATGAAGGCTCGTGCTCATTGGTTTAATTAAAAATGAAGGGATCGCATGGCGACCACAACTGTAAAGACATTGGCTGAAGAGCTAAAACGTTCGACCGACAATTTACTGGAACAATTGCGTGCTGCTGGT
>CAISYI010000094.1 GCA_903889595.1 uncultured beta proteobacterium | reverse complement strand
CCAGCCCCATGAATTAGTAGGATTGTTTTAGCATTTGGATCAGGATGTCTATGGATTTGTACATGCCATTGGATTTGATTCACCAAGATACTGGTACTCAAGCTTCGATTTGGCCAATCTTTGGGAATTTGAAATAAATTAGTGTTAGACATGTGGTTGACTAAATAAATTGCGAAATAGTCTTATATTGGGAGTGTTTAAAAGGCTTTCAAGCATACTACTAAGTATAACCTTCTAGGATTATCAGTGTTGTGATTGAATTCACCATTTCTGAAATCTGCCCCAAACCACTACCTACCTGCTAATTTGCAAAAGAGAATTCAAGTTCACTTTCCAGTAAGAACGAGTCCTTAATACGATTAAAAGCCTAAAAATGGGATAAAATTCAGTATCTTGATAATTCTCTTGTTAGAGATGCAACAAATTTGTAACGATTTGGATTGTTTAACAGAGGCATTTCCCTTATTTTTTATATGATTGTTAATAGATACAATTTGCCGCGCAGTATTTGGAGGATGGTGTGAACCTTCTTACCATTGGTATTAATCATCAGATTGCACCGGTAGATGTTCGGGAAAAAGTTGCCCTTTCACCCGACACCATGCAAGACGCTCTGGCTGATCTTAAAAATTATTTGAACCACACCTCAGATGAATCATCAGAGGTAGCTATTTTATCGACCTGTAACCGCATGGAAGTTTACTGTGCTGCAAATGATCAACAAATCTCAGAGAATCAGATTCAGGTTAAGACATTAGATTGGTTGGCTTCTCAGAAAAAATTGTCAGTTAAAGATTTAATGCCTTATGTGCAGACGACCGTTGCCTCTGAAGCGGTAAGGCATGTGTTTCGAGTTGGTTGTGGTTTAGATTCAATGGTGCTCGGCGAAACCCAGATTTTGGGTCAAATGAAGCAGGCCGCCGCTGATGCCCAAAAAGCTGGATCAATTAGCACTTATCTGAACCAACTATTTAATAAAACATTTTCTGTTGCTAAAGAAGTCAGGGCTACTACTGAAATTAGTACCCATGCTATTTCTTTAGCCAGTGCAGCTGTGAAGTTGAGTTCCCGCGTGCTGGGACCGATTGAAAATCAACGTGTTTTGTTTATTGGTGCGGGCGAGATGATTAATTTGTGCGCGGCGCACTTTTCGGCGAAGTTACCAAAGTCCATTACGATCTCAAATCGAACCCCACAAAGAGCTCAAGCACTCGTGCAAACGCTCAATAATCAAGGTCATCAAGGAGTATTTTTACCTCTTGCAGAAGTTCCTAAGCGTTTACATGAGTTCGACATCATTGTGTCTTGCACCTCTAGTACTTTGCCGATTATCGGGCTAGGAATGGTTACCACGGCTCTAAATCTTCGTAAACGCCAACCGATGGTATTGGTTGATTTAGCAGTTCCGCGTGATTTTGAGCCAGAGATTAACCATCTTCAGGATATTTATTTATATACCGTTGATGATTTAGGTGAGGTTGTCAAAGAGGGAATGCAATTTCGTTCCAATGCAGTAAAAGGTGCAGAAGAAATCATTGATACCCAAGTTACACACTTTATGCATTGGCTACAACAACGTTCCAATGTGCCATTCATCAATAGCTTGATTGAAAAAAGTGAAGCACTCCAACAAATTGAGATTGAAAAAGCAAAAAGACGACTCATTCGTGGTGAAGATCCTTTGAAGGTCATGACAGAACTTGCCCGAGGCCTTGCTAATAAGTTTATGCATGGTTCTTTACATTCATTGCATCAGTCCGATGAGCAGTCCGTGGAAGAGTATCAAAAGATGTTGACACAAATCTTCATGGCAAATCAGCGTAAGCACTAAAATTTAAGTATTCTTTCTTCATGACAATTCCTTCTAAATTGATTCAATTCCCCCACGAACTTCGTAAACTTACCCGATCCGAATTACCATCCTTGGCTCATGAGTTAAGGCAATATATTCTTGAGTCGGTAGCCTCAACTGGTGGGCATTTATCTTCTAATTTGGGTACGGTTGAACTTGCCGTAGCCTTGCATTATGTTTTTAATACGCCGGATGATCGTCTGATTTGGGATGTTGGACATCAAAGCTATGCCCATAAAATTTTGACGGGACGCCGTGAGCAAATGGCACATTTACGTCAATTTGGTGGAATTTCTGGCTTTCCTAAACGTTCTGAAAGTGAATATGATGCTTTTGGAACGGCACATTCCTCAACGAGTATTTCCGCCGCAGCAGGGATGGCTTACGCTGCCCAACTAAAACATGAACAGCGCGTTGCTGTAGCAATTATTGGTGATAGTGCCATGACGGGCGGTATGGCTTTTGAGGCGATGAATCATGCCGGCACCAATCGAACCCTACCTTTAGTTGTGGTGCTTAATGATAACGATATGTCGATTTCACCTGCGGTAGGTGCACTGAATCGATATTTAGCTCGTTTAATCAGTAGTCCTTTTTATGAGGCTACAAAAAATGGGGTCGGTAATGTATTGTCAATCGTGCCACCCCTTAAAGAATTTGCGAAACGCTTAGAAGCACAAGCGAAGGGCATGCTTGTGCCAGCGAATATTTTTGAAGAGTTTGGATTTAATTACATTGGCCCAATTGATGGTCACGATTTGGACTCACTCGTACCCACTCTTGAAAATATCAAACGGATGTCCCTCGAAGGAGATGGCCCTCAATTTTTACATGTAGTTACTAAAAAAGGTAAAGGCTATCCATTCGCTGAGGCGAATCCAATCCTATATCATGGGCCCAGTAAATTTGATCCATTAACGGGGATTGTTAAAGTTTCGTCAGTTGGTTCGCCAGCGCCCAAACCAAGCTTTACTCAAGTATTTGGTCAGTGGCTATGTGATATGGCGCAGGCCGATGAACGATTAATTGGTATTACCCCTGCGATGTGTGAAGGTTCTGGGATGGGCAATTTTCAAAAACAATTTCCTACTCGGTATCACGATGTTGGGATTGCTGAACAGCATGCGGTGACCTTTGCTGGTGGACTCGCTTGTGAAGCTCTGAAACCCGTAGTAGCGATTTATTCAACATTTTTACAAAGAGGCTATGATCAGCTGATTCATGACATAGCTTTGCAAGACTTGCCAGTGGTATTTGCGATTGACCGCGCTGGATTAGTCGGTGCCGATGGCGCCACGCATGCTGGTTCATTTGATATTGCGTATTTGAGATGTGTGCCAAATATGGTCCTGATGACGCCGAGTGATGAAAATGAAACAAGGCTTCTTCTCAATACAGCTTTCGCAACCCAACATCCTAGCGCAGTTCGTTATCCACGAGGAACTGGCACAGGCGTTCACATCACAGATAGTCTTGAGCCACTGCCAATTGGTAAAGCCGTGATGCGAAGAACATCTAATCAAGAGAGTGGTCAAAAGCTGGCAGTTTTAGCTTTTGGTACGCTATTACAACAATGTATTCCTGTTTGTGAATCATTGGATTTAACTTTAGTGGATATGCGTTTTGTGAAACCACTAGATGAGGAATTACTCAAACAATTAGCCCTTACGCATCGTGGCTTTGTGACGATTGAGGATGGTGTGATTGCTGGTGGTGCCGGTAGTGCCGTTCAAGAGTTTTTTAATGCTCAAAATGTCCAAGTCAATATGTTGCAACTTGGCTTGCCGGACCAATTTATTGATCATGGTGATGTTGCTAAATTAATGTCTCAGCTTGGGTTAGATTCTCAAGGAATTGAAAAAGCGATTCAGGATCGATTTTTCTCTTAGTTTCTGAGGCCGGTTAAAAATACTGGGTTTACGATGTAGCTATATCGCCGACATGTTCTGCAATGAGCTGTGTTTGTCGGATCAAAGACACCGGGCCAGAAGTCGGATCCTTTAAGATTTGTAATGTCCAATTAGCAGTTACTTCAGCGTTGATTTCTTCAAATGGTGGAAGATATTCAAAACGTTCTTCTAACGTTGCGCTCGTGTGTTGATTCGCATGCAAAAATCGCATTTCAGGCAGTCGATGGAATGAAGCTGTCGGTTCTCCTTCATTTCCTCTCATTAAAATAACACTGGATGAACGCGCTAAAAAAAACTCTTTTAGCTTTTCTGGATACTCAGGATGCGTATAGTTGGATACCTGCCAAGCTGTTTTTTTAAATGGATTAATTAACTTTGCCAAGACATGGGCAGAGTTACGTAAACCAATTTGCTGACGTAAATCTAATATGTGTTGTAAGTTCGGCGAGAGTACCTGTAAAGGACAAAAAATGGGTAAATTAAGAGTAGTAAGTTGATTAAACTGATCTGCCTTTTCTAAAATTGGCCAATTTAAACATTGAAAAATGGCATGGCTAGTGACTCGGGTAGGATCCTCAATAACACCTTGAACGATGACTTGAAAACCCTTGGCTACTAAAAGCCCTGCTAATAAGGGAGTCAAATTTAGTTGCTTACGAGCGCCGTTATAACTAGGCAAAATGATGGTGGGTTTGGAGGCATTATCTAAGGAGATAAGGTGCGGTTCTACCGCGTCCATGAAACCTAATAATTCAGATACGGTTTCGCCCTTGATACGCATGGCAATACAAAATGCACCGAGTTCAAGATCGCTGACTTCGCTTGCGAGAATTTTAGAAAAAACTTCATGCGCTTGGTCACGACTTAAATCACCGGAGCCTTTGCTACCTCTACCAATAATTTTTAAATAAGATGAAATACTCATGAGTGGATTATGCCACCGGTTGCGCTTGGAAATGTTTTAAGATTAATTGTTTGACCTCCGGTTTGCAAGACCCACAATTGGTACCGCACAGTGTTTTTTCTTGCAGCATGGCCATGCCTTCTGCAACTGAAACCAGTGGCGGATGACAAGCGCTTAATAAATCCTTCATCGTATCTTCTTTAACATTGAAACAATTACAGATTGCTTTACTATTGGTTTGTAATTCAAGAGGAGGCTTACTAAAGGGGACTAACAAGGAACGTCCTAGTAGTTTTGCATCAAAACCCTGTTCAACATACTGCCTGAGCCAAATGGTACTCGCTAGACTGTCAATCGGTCCTGTTAGCATTGCAGAGAGCACCTTTTCTTTAGCTCGGACTAGACGCACTACTCCCCTACGATTATCAGAATAACGTAATACTGGATCGATGGCAGCTTCATCTAATTTAAAGAGTTGCATGACCTCTTTAACTGCGTGAGAGGCATCAGAATCTTTGGCATTCGAGGGATCTTCATCATGCGCCGCTTTGAAAGAAACGCCAATTTGATGACTATCCTGCTCTCTACCAAATAGGACGCAATGGGCGGAGCCAAACTGCGGTAACAGTTTACGTAAGGAGTTTTGAATCGTAAAAGCCACATCTTTCGGAAATAAACCAAAAGCGACTAGTTGCCAAGGTAAGTTCGCTGGCAAAATTTTTATAGCAGCATGTTTTAATTCGGGTTGACCAGAGATGGGATCAATTTGATTATTGGTCAGTCCATTGACACCACGTCCAGGATTTTTACTCGCCGAGCCTGAAATAAATTCTGAGCCCCAATGCATTGCAATAAAGGCTTGTGAGTTCGCTATATCTTCAGAAATTTTGACTGGAAATATTTCGCTACCGCGCCGACTCGTGACGTGGACAAGATCACCGTTTGTTAGCAACATTCTGCTAGCATCTTTCGGCGAAATTTCAATACTAGGTTCTGGTGCATGAGCAAAAAGGGTGCCTAAGGTTCCTGTTCTACTCATGCCGTGCCATTGATCCCTGAGTCGACCTGTGTTTAATGCAAATGGATAGCGGGCATCTACTTTTTCAGCAGTGGCTTTATAAGGAGTTGCCACAAAGTGTGCCTTTTGGTCTTTTGTCGGAAAAATACCGTCTTCATATAAGCGTTTTTTCCCATGCGTAGCACCCTTTGGCATTGGCCATTGTTGCGGTCCGTGATTCTCTAAAATCTGATAACTAAGACTCGTAATATCCAAGTCGCGCCCCTCTGTCGTACTGCGGTGTTCGTTCCAAATATCTTCCGCAGTAGTGTAAGGAAATAAACTAGATACTCCGTCTTTTTTATTATTTGGTAATAATTTTTCAAGCGCAAGGGCAATCTCTAAAGCAATCTGCCAATCATGCTTCGCTAATTCAAAAGGTTCAATTGCAGGATTGACTTTAGAAATCATCCGTTCCGAATTTGTTACAGTCCCAATTTTTTCTGCCCAGGTGCTTGCCGGCAAAAGCACATCAGCATAAAGAGTTGTCGCAGTATTGGCATAGGCTTCTTGAACCACTACAAACTCTGCATTCTCTAGACCTTGATGCACTGCATTGAGATCAGGCATGGATTGAGCCGGATTGGTACAGACTATCCAAATTGCCTTTAACTCTTTAGTACGTAGTGCCTCAAACATCGGAATAGCAGAGAGTCCAGGCTTTTCAGGTACTTGCTGAACTCCCCATAATTCAGCGACTTCAGAGCGGTGAACGGGATTACTTAAATCTCTATGTGCTGATAGTAAATTCGCAAGACCACCTACTTCACGACCACCCATTGCATTGGGCTGACCAGTTAATGAAAATGGTCCGGCACCAGGCTTACCAATTTGACCTGTTGCCAAATGAAGATTAATGAGCGCAGCATTTTTAGCTGTTCCTGAAGAAGACTGATTTAGACCTTGACAGTAAAGTGACAAGCTAGCTGGGGATTTTGCAAACCACTCTGTCGCTTGATATAAGTCTTTTTCAGAAATTCCACAAATACCTGCAACCGCTTTTGGTGTAAAGTCCCGAACAATATTTTTTAGTTCATCAAAGCCAGTAGTGAAAGAGGCAATATAAGATTCATTAAGCCACTTTTCCCAAAGCATGATGTAAAGCATGCCGTGATATAAAGCCACGTCAGTACCTGGTTGAATTTGCAAGTGGAGATCAGCATCTTTAGCGGTATCCGTTCTTCTCGGATCAACGACTATCACTTTCATCTCAGGGCGAGCTTGACGAGCAACTTCTAATCTGCGGTAGAGAATTGGATGTGCAAAAGCAGTATTGGAACCTGTAATAAAAAGGGTCGAGGCGAGTTCGATGTCTTCATAAGAACAGGGTGGAGCATCCATCCCCAGAGTTTGTTTGTAGCCTGCTACAGCACTAGACATGCAAAGTCTAGAGTTGGTGTCAATATTATTTGAACCAATCAAACCTTTCATGAGTTTGTTAAAGATATAGTAATCTTCAGTCAATAATTGGCCAGAAACGTAAATACCAACCGAGTCTGGTCCGAACTCCTCAATGATTTGCGCAAAGCGCGCGGCAACTGTTTGAATTGCTTCTGACCAATTGACAGGTATGGGTTCACTCGCTCGATTTTTTCGAATAGCCGGAAAACCAAGGCGCGCTTGATTTTGAAGAGCTGGATTTGCCGTGAGATGAAGGGTTGAACCTTTACTACATAATTTACCGAAGTTTGCTGGATGATTAGGGTCTCCCCGCACGCCAGTGACTTCTAGTTTTCCGGTTTGATTTTCAGTGGTTTCGATAATGACACCACAACCTACTCCACAATAGCAGCAGGTACTTTTAACTTCAGGCATGAGGTGCTTTTATTTCTTCTAAATTTAGATAAACGTTGCCCGCATCTACTTTTAGCATGAACGACTTTGCACAACCCACATCTGGTTCTAATGCGCAACCAGTTGATAAATCAATATTCCAGGCATGCAAAGGACAGGTTACCGATTTCCCGTGAACAATCCCTTGCGATAAAGGACCACCTTTATGAGGACATTCATCTAAAACTGCAAAAACTTCGTCCTGCGCATTTCTAAAAATGGCGATTGGTCCCACTCCAGCTTGTAAAACTCTAGCACCCATCACCGGAATTTCTTCTACGGGGAGAATTTTTTTCCAAACAGTATGTTCCAAATTATTCGGCATGGTTTTCCTCAATAATCGGTATGGATTTAAATTGACGAATATCTACACGAGCGCGTTCAAAATCTTTCCATGGATCCGGAGCATCTTTTAGATCAAACAATAATCGTTCATAAAGCGCTTTACGACTTTGCGTATCCTCAACAATTTTTTGTTTAATATATTCCATGCCTACACGGGCTAAATAGTGCACAGTGCGATCAAGATACCAAGCTTCTTCGCGGTAAAGTTGTAAAAAAGCGCCTGAGTATTCCCGGACTTCCTCATCGGTTTTTACCTTGCATAGAAATTCAGCAACTTCAGTTTTAATACCGCCGTTGCCTCCGATGTAAAGCTCCCATCCAGAATCGACGCCGATAATACCAACGTCTTTAATACCTGCTTCCGCACAATTTCTCGGGCAACCCGAGACTGCTAGTTTGACTTTGTGTGGAGCGTACATTCCAAATAACATCCGCTCTAGGTTGACACCCATTTTCATTGAGGATTGAGTGCCAAAACGACAATGTTCATCACCAACACAGGTCTTTACAGTTCGAATCGATTTACCATAGGCGTGACCTGAGGGCATATCTAATTCTTTCCAAACGGCTGGTAAATCATCTTTTTTGATACCAAGTAAATCAATTCGCTGCCCGCCAGTAACCTTGACCGTTGGCACTTTATATTTTTCGGCAACATCAGCAATTCGACGCAACTCAGCAGGTGTTGTTAAGCCACCATACATCCTAGGTATTACTGAGTAGGTGCCGTCTTTTTGAATATTGGCATGTGCTCGTTCATTAATAAAGCGTGACTGTGGATCATCTTGAGCTTCGTGAGGCCAAGTAGAAATCAAGTAATAATTAAGTGCTGGTCTACAAGTGGCGCAACCGTTAGGGGTTCTCCAAGAAAGCTCAGATCGAACTTGATCTTGCGAAATAAGATGTTTAGAGCGGATTGCCTCTCTAATTTCTTCATGGGAGTGCTCTGAACATCCACAAATTGATTTTTTACGTGGGGTAGCCGAATAATCAGTTCCTAAAACATTCATGAGTACTTGTTCAACTAATCCCGTGCAGGATCCACAAGAGCTACTTGCTTTAGTACATTTTTTAACTTCATCGAGTGTGAATAAGCCTTGTTCACGAATTGCTTTAACAATAGCACCTTTAGAAATGCCATTACAACCACAAACTTCATCGGCATCATTCATGCCAGCTATCTTGTTGTGACCCTGATGTCCAACGTCACCAATGTTTGACTCACCAAACATTAAGGAGTCACGAATTTCAGAGATGTTTTTTGCATCCCGCATCAGTTTAAAGTACCAAGTACTATCACTCGTATCACCAAACATACAAGCACCGACTAAACGATCATCTTGAATTACAAGTTTCTTGTAAACACCACCAATGGGGTCGGCTAAGGTGATTTCTTCAGTACCTTCGCCTCCCATAAATTTACCAGTGGAAAAAAGATCGACACCTGTAACTTTGAGTTTTGTGGAAGTAACCGAACCGTTGTAAACATTAATCCCAATTTCTGCTAAGTGATTTGCACAGACCTTGGCTTGCTCAAATAATGGTGCAACTAAACCGTAAGCAATCCCTCGATGATTAGCGCATTCACCCACTGCATAGACTCTAGGATCAAAAGTTTGCATGGTGTCATTGACGACAATGCCACGGTTGCAGTAAAGGCCTGCAGATTCTGCTAAGGCTGTATTGGGTTTAATTCCTGCAGCCATTACTACGAGGTCAGCAGGTATTTCTAAGCCACCCTTAAAGCGAATGGAGCCCACTCGGTCACCCGCTGCATTCGGTAAAATCGCTTCGGTCGATGTGCTAAGTAAAAATCTCAACCCTTTTTCTTCTAAAGAACTTTGTAATAAATCAGCTGCCACTTGATCTAATTGACGCTCCATTAACCATGGCGCTAGGTGGATTACGGTGACACTCATTCCTCTGAGCGCTAACCCGTTTGCTGCTTCTAAACCTAATAATCCACCACCAATCACGACGGCATTTTTATAACGAGTAGCTACATCGATCATCTCGTTCGTATCTTTAATATCTCGGTAAGCAATCACACCAGGTAAGTTATTACCAGGTACAGGCAAAATAAAAGGTAGCGAACCAGTTGCTAGGAGTAATTTGTCGTAACTTTCGACAATACCGTCGTCTGTTGTAATTGTTCGCTCTTTGCGATCTATCTTCACAACCTTTTTATTGAGGTGAAGATGTATACCATTGGAATGATACCAATCCAAATCATTCAGGACGATTTGCTCAAGAGTCTGCTCACCAGCTAAGACCGGTGAAAGCAAGATGCGGTTGTAATTAGGATGGGGCTCAGCACCGAAAATCGTAATGTCGTAAAGTTCAGAATCAAATTTTAATAATTCTTCAATCGTTCGTACACCCGCCATCCCATTACCAATTAAGACAAGTTTTTGCTTTCTCATGCCTTAACCTTGAAGCTATCGGCATAGGCAGCAGGGTTGGTACCATTCCAAGTAACCCCATCAAAGAACTTACTGGAGCGCATTTCACTTTTTGGCAGAGGTGTCTTAGTTGCTGTGGCAGCATCTTTGTAAATAGAAATATTAGTTACTTTTTTGGCGACGCCAAGATAGTCAGGATGATCTTTCAATAAACCCCAACGCTTATGCTGCGTTAAGAACCACATGCCGTCAGACAAATAGGGGTAGTTAACCATACCGTCGTTATAAAACTTCATGGCATTTGGATCGTCCCAAGACTTACCAATGCCGTTGTTATAACGACCCATCAT
>CAISYI010000093.1 GCA_903889595.1 uncultured beta proteobacterium | reverse complement strand
TTTGAGTCTTTAGGTAACGCTGCTGGTAGTTCATTTGAAAAAAATGGACGTCACCCATTAATGCATAGGACAGAAACCATTGACTATGCGATTATTTTGTCAGGTGAAATAACCATGCTTTTGGAGGACTCTGAGGTATTACTCAAAGCTGGTGACATCCTAGTTCAGTGCGGCACTGATCATGCTTGGACTAATCGATCCAATGCACCATGTGTAGTTGCCTTTATCCTGATTGATGGGGAGTATGATGAAACCTTAGAAAGTATCGTTCAGGATCATGATAAGTAGCCTATCAAGAAGGTAGACTACTTATCATAAATAAAGAATCCTAAAAGCTACGCTCTATTTTCTAACAGAGCACCTATTTTCAGCTGAGCATTCGTCACCAATAACGCCTATTGCTTGAATTTCAATCTCAATGCCGGGCCTGGCAAAATTTGTGACGGTAATTAATGCACTACCTGGATAGTTACCGTTTTGGAAAAACCCCTTTCGCATTTCAACAAAGCGGTCTCCATAACGTGACTCTTTGATGAAAACGGTCATTTGCACAATATTGCCAACTGAGCCACCAGCATCTTTCATAACCGCATCGACTTGAGAAAATACCTGTTTCACCTGTGCTTCGAAGTTATTAGAGATGTCATTCCCATTGTTGTCCTTTGTGGCTGTTTGGCCAGCGACCCAGACAATCTTTCCTCCTTTAGTAATTACTCCAGGAGAAAATGCACGTGATAACTGGAATGGAGTTTTATCCATGTACTCAGCTGCAGTTGAATAGGCTAAAGGTAATATTAGAAAACTTAAAACACTAACTCTAAAAAATACTCGGATAAATTTCATGATTTTGTCTCCTTGGTTGCAATCATTTCATCTTATAACATTATTAAAAACTCTCCTTGAAAACATTTTGACAAATGAATGGAGTTGTTTAAAAGCCTCATTCAAAATCTAATCTTAGGGATTCATCGGGTTGAAGCTCATTCATAGAAATGTTAACTTCAAGCAAAGCATTTTTTTGCCAGATGAATAATGAGGAAATTACGGTGATAAAAATAGTTAATAAGTTAAATCTATACAATGAACATAAAAAATTAACTATAAGCTAATCAAAATGTATGCCAAAACTTTGATTTTTTTAAATCCAAAATATTAGAAAAACTTATCAGTGACTAGAGAAAAATTGAGAAATTTTATGGAATTACTTAAAGTTTGGGGAATATCAAGCGGTATCCTTTTACTTTTAATTGCCCATACGCAGACATATGCAACTACAAAATATCCATCTAAGCCAGTAAGAATCGTGGTCGGCTTTTCAGCTGGAGGACCTGTTGACAATATCTCCAGAATTCTTTCGAAACGATTGAGTGAAAAATTAGGTCAATCATTTATTGTGGATAACAAACCTGGCGCCAGTAGCATGATTGCTGCACAATTTGTTGCAAATGCTGAGCCAGATGGTTATACCTTATTAATGGTAGCGTCCACCCATGCAATCAACCCGAGCCTATATAAAAATATTGCATTTGATACTGCCAAAGACTTTACGGCAATCACTTTTGTTGCTGAGAATGCATTTGTTCTCGTGGTGCCAAAAGATTTAAAAGTAAATTCGTTAACGGATTTGCTTGTGTTGGCAAAGAGTAACTCTACGCCATTAAATTACGCATCTGCAGGGGTTGGTGGCTTACCCCATTTAGCTGGTGAATTATTAAAGCTTGAAGCTGGCATTGACGCTAATCACATTCCTTATAAAGGAGCCTCTCCAGCCTCTGTCGATCTATTAGCTGGCCATGTCTCTTTTATGGTCAACAATATGCAGTCAGCTTTGCCCTATATCAAGGATGGTCGTTTGAAAGCCTTAGCCGTTACATCAACGGAGAGATTGAGTGTGTTGCCAAAGGTGCCAACATTTAAGGAGCTTGGATACAAAGGTTTGCAGATTTCGGGTTGGTACGGATTACTAGGTCCAGCAGGTATGTCTCCCGAAATTGTTAAACAACTTAATAGCCAAATTACACAGATTTTGAAAGAAAAAGAGGTCATTGATCAAATTAGGTCTGATGGCGCAGAAGTTAAAGTGGGTTCGCCCAAGGATTTCTCAGACCGAATTAATAATGATCTGATCAAATGGTCAGAAGTTGTGAAGCGCGCAGATGTGAAAGGTCAGTAGGCATGCAAAGTAAATATTTAGAAGTAAGCCCAGGGGTTAATTTATATTGCCAAGTTCAAGATTTCACAGATCCTTGGACACAGGCACCTACGATTGTGATGGTCCACGGCTTTGCTGAAAGTTCTGCATCTTGGTATGCTTGGATTCCATTTTTGGCCAGGCAGTATCGTGTCGTTCTATTCGATATGAGGGGTTATGGGAAATCGACTCCTATGCCAAGTGATTTCTCTTGGACGATGGACTGTTTGTTGGATGATATAACTGCAGTTGCCAATAGTTATTCATTAGACCAATTTCATATCATTGGCGCAAAAAGTGGTGGTTCGCTAGTACTGCAATATGCCGCAAAAAATCCGGAGAAAGTTATTTCCGTGGTTTCAGTGACGCCGCCAGTAGTGGGAGCGAAGGCAGTGCCTGATTGGCTAAAACAAATCAATGAAGAAGGCGTTAAGCCATGGGCGAGAGCAACGATGCCTGGACGACTTGGTACTAAAGCAAGCCCTCAAGAAATTGATTGGTGGGTTGACCATGTCCAAGGACTTACGCCAGAATCCACCTTGCTA
This sequence comes from uncultured beta proteobacterium, assembly GCA_903889595.1. Taxonomy (GTDB): domain Bacteria; phylum Pseudomonadota; class Gammaproteobacteria; order Burkholderiales; family Burkholderiaceae; genus Polynucleobacter. The sequence continues at coordinate 136 of CAISYI010000093.1, read as the reverse complement.
GGATATTTAAAGTGGGTACCAAAGTTGGATTTGCGAGAAGAGGTTCTAAAAGTTCTTTGTCCAACCTTAATTATTACAACATCGGGTAGTGGGTTACGAACCGTACAAAGTGTTCAGGAATGGCAAAGTAAGATGC
>CAISYI010000092.1 GCA_903889595.1 uncultured beta proteobacterium | reverse complement strand
TACGAAGTATATTTGCAGTTTATAGAGGCGTCTAGCTCCATAAAGAACCTTTCACAGTTTCCGGAATTAGATAGCATTGAAGTAGAGCTATTGAACTCTATTGCTCTACGCTGGAAGGATAACAACTCTCTGCTCGTCAATGAAGCGATTTCTCTTGAGAAAATTGGTTCACGTGCGACCTTACATGCCAGAATTAAAAATCTGCGCACTAAAGGCTATGTGGATTTTCATCAAGACATCGACGGTCGTAAGAAAATTCTGAAGCCAACCATGCTTGCCATGGGCTATTTTTCACATTTATCTAATTTATTGATGCAATCTATTGAGAAAAATGTGATCTCAGATCAACCAACTTACAACAGAAGACACACTGATAGAGTAACAACTATGATTAACTAATTATCGTTAATTCGCGTTAAAGCTCGAGCAGTTTCTTGCATGACAAATCGATTGATTTTTTCAATCGAAGTTTGTGCTTTGGAGTGGTGTAACTTTTAGATATTCGAGGCGCTGTCTTGGGACTTAAGCTCTTCTTTTTTTGCTTTGGCTGCTTTTTTAAGGGGGCCTAAATACATTAAAACCGCAAAAAAGATCACGCTCGACAAAATTAATTCAAGTCCTGCCAGCCAAGGATTAAGTCCTTTTTCGAAAAGGCGCGAGACGCCCTCCAAGAAATACAATAAGATGACCATGGATAGCGCTTGTAATTGGTAGTTAGCCCCTCGGTACAGTCCTGGGAGTAAGAACACAATCGGCAGACACTTCAGAACCATAAAAGAGCCGTTAGGTCTTAAGGGAGCTAAAAACCATTCCCAAGCAATACACAAGATACAAAGCAGTATCGAGGCAATCAATGCGGTCTTTTGGTAAAGATTTAAAGGGTGCTTCAATAGGGGCATGATTAACTTTGCTTTTCTTGTTTAAGTAACTGGGCATATTTTGCTAATTGTTGACCCTGTGCCAAGGCTAAGATTCTTTCTTCTTTCGAAATAGCAAATTGGTTATCACTGCCCGCTACATGACTAATACCATAAGGGGTGCCACCTGAGGTGGTGTGATGCAATTCTGGGAGTGTGTAGGGTAGGCCCATTAATAACATGCCATGATGGAAAAGTGGAATCATCATAGTCAGTAAAGTACTTTCTTGACCACCATGCATGCTACTACTACTCGTAAAGACGCACGCCGGCTTACCCGTCAATGAGCCTTGCAACCATTGCCCCGAACTACCATCTAAAAAATATTTCATAGCAGCAGCCATATTGCCAAAACGAGTCGGTGAGCCTAGAGCTAAACCATCACAGTTGGCTAAGTCGCTATGTTCTGCATAAGGCGGGCCACTTTTGGGTATCTCGGACTCGACGGCCTGCGTCGTAGCGGAGACACTTGGGACCGTGCGTAAAATAGCATTTGCGCCATTAACGGATTCGATACCCTCGGCAATCAATTCTGCGAGTTGGTGGGTGGCACCATGACGTGAGTAATATAAAACTAATAATTTAACAGTTTGCATACTTGTATGATAATTGAAATTCGCGATCTAAAATTAAAACAATAATGCTAGTAAACAGCCAACAATTTAAAAAAATTCAATACTTAAAAACCGTCTTCTTCTTTTGGCGCAAGCGTTTTGCCTCAGCACAAATCAATCAAGTGGCAGCTAGCCTTGCTTATACGACTGTTTTGGCAATAGTGCCGATGCTTTCGATTGCGACTATTTTAATTGGTCAATTACCGCAGTTTATTAATTTGCGGGAAGCCATTCAAGGGTGGCTAGCAGCTACGCTCATTCCTGGTGTGATGAGCCAGAAAGTGACTACTTACATTATGCAGTTTTCTGACCATAGTAAAGGCTTAACCCTCTTTGGTTTACTGGGATTATTTATTTCTGCTTTTTTAACCCTGATGACGATTGAAAAATCGTTTAATCAAGTATGGCAAGTGAAGGAAAAACGTTCTTTTTTGAAAAAAGTGATTTTTTATTCGGTGGTTACTGCTTTTGGGCCGATCTTTTTAGGAGTGAGCATTTTCCTAACTTCACTGATCATGACAGCAACTCAAAGTTTAGGTTATGGTTTGTCGCAACATTTAAATTTCCTAGATGTGATTTACCCCTTCCTTCTCACTTGTATGCCTTTTGTGATGCTTTATCGTTTTGGTCCTAATGTCCAAGTAAAAAGTAAAGATGCCTTGATGGGTGGAGTGTTCGCAGCGCTGATGTTTGAATTGACTAAATACGGCTTTACTATTTTTATCTCTCAAGTGCCGATTTATAAAACCTTGTACGGCGCCTTTGCAATTGGACCATTATTTTTGGTTTGGATTTATCTGACGTGGTGGGTTACTTTAGCTGGTGCTGTTCTGACGGCTAGTTTGCCGCAAATTCGAGCACACTTTTTCTCATCTACAGATTAATCTTTTTTAAGGTTAAGATTCTTGTAGTTATTCGACATACTTGAACAACTCTTTATTTTGGAATTCAAATTGAAGAATTAGACTTTACAGATACAAAAAGTCGGCATAGACTTAAATATAAATAATAGTTAAGGAGATTCAGATGAAAGTTAGTGATATTTTACGCGTTAAAGGCAATACCCTTTACACCGTTTCTCCTGATACATCGGTGTTGACAGCAGTGCATATTATGGCTGAGCACGATATTGGATCCCTCGTTGTCATCCAATATGGCGAACTAACCGGTATTCTGACATTTCGTGAACTCATTGGCACTTTAGCGCATTCGCACGGCACTTTGGGGGCAATTAAAGTGGGTGCAGTGATGGATGAAAGCCCACTTATTTGTACGCCTGATACAGAGTTAGATGAAGTCCGTCGCATGATGCTCAACCGTCATGCCCGTTATTTACCGGTCATGGAAAATAAAATGTTAATGGGTGTCATTTCTTTTTATGATGTTGCAAGAACAGTCGTTGAAGCACAGGACTTTGAAAACACTATGCTCAAGGCCTATATTCGTGATTGGCCAGAAGAAGCTACGAAAGAAGCCGCTAAATAAATTCAAAAGCCTTACAAATAAAATGCCATAATATAGGCTATGGCAGGAAGCACTTTTGGACATCTATTTTGCACCACAACGTTTGGTGAATCCCACGGACCCGCAATTGGCGCCGTGGTGGATGGTTGTCCTCCAGGTTTAGAACTTTCTGCCCAAGACCTGCAAATTGATTTAGACCGCCGCCGGCCAGGCACTTCAAGGCATGTGACGCAGCGTCAAGAAGCCGATCAAGTCGAAATTCTCTCTGGTATTTATCAAGGTAAAACAACGGGTACACCGATTGCTTTATTGATTCGCAATACAGATCAGCGAAGTCAAGATTACGGCAATATCTTAGATACTTTTCGTCCAGGTCATGCCGATTACACTTACCAACAAAAATACGGAATTCGTGATCCACGCGGTGGTGGCCGTTCCTCTGCACGTCTGACTGCGCCGGTTGTGGCAGCTGCTGGCATAGCCAAAAAATGGTTAAAAGAGCGTTACGGGATTGAGTTTGTTGGTTATATGTCGCAGCTAGGCGATCTTTCGATACCTTTTGAAGACGTTTCCCATATTCCAAATAATCCTTTTTTTGCTCCCAACCAAACAATGATTCCAGAGCTCGAGAGCTATATGGATCAACTGCGTAAAGAGGGTGATTCTTGCGGTGCCAAAATTACGGTTAAAGCTACCGGTATGCCAGTTGGACTGGGTGCTCCTCTCTTTGACAAATTGGACGCAGATATTGCTTATGCCATGATGGGGATTAATGCCGTTAAAGGTGTCGAAATCGGCAGTGGTTTTGAAAGCGTATCGCAGCGCGGCAGTTTTCATGGAGATAACTTAACTCCCGACGGATTTACGACCAATCATGCGGGTGGTGTCTTAGGTGGTATTAGTACTGGTCAAGACTTAATCGTATCGATTGCCATTAAACCGACTTCAAGTATCTTAACGATGAAGGATTCGATTGACGCAGCAGGTAATCCCGTTAAAGTACAAACCAAAGGTCGTCACGATCCTTGTGTGGGGATTCGGGCTACTCCGATTGCTGAAGCGATGCTAGCCCTAGTCGTGATGGATCATGTCTTACTGCACCGTGCTCAGTGTGCGGATGTCGAGTCGATCACACCCATCATTGCTGCCCAAAGGCCTCAAGTCTTGTAATGCAAGAAACTAAGTCCGGTCTGGCTAAGCACCATATCTTTTCGACATTTTTCTTTTTCTACTTTGGTTATTTAGGGATTGTTAGTCCTTACATGAGCTTGTACTTTAATGATATTGGCTTTACTGCCATTCAGATTTCTGTTCTGATGTCGATGCTGCAAGTCACCCGAATTATTGGTCCCTTTGCTTGGGGATGGTTTGCGGACTATCGACAGGACCGGATCGGTTTGATGCGCGTCACGGTTGTTCTTTGTGTGATTATCTTTTTAGGCATTTTCGTTTCTAATCAGTTTTATTTTTTACTTGCTTGGATGTTTGTTTTGAACACCTTCAGTAGTAGCCTTACACCGCTGAGTGAAGCAGTAACAATTCGGGCCTTACAAAAAGTAAACGCCTTTGAAAGTAAGTACGGCAGAATTCGTTTGTGGGGCTCGATTGGTTTTATTCTGGCAGTTTCAGGAGGCGGTTTTTGGTTCGAAAAATTCGGTATCGCTACCTTGCCTTATGTTGCCTTGTTTATTATGTGCGGAGTACTGGTGAGCACTTGGATGTTATGGGAACCTCCGCATGAGCCGCACGAGAAGCAAAAAGGCGAGATTCTGACAATTCTGAAAAAACCAGAAGTGATTTGGTTTTTTAGCTCGACCTTTTGCATGATTTTTGCGCATGCTAGTTATTACGTTTTTTATTCTTTATATCTCAGTAAGCTAGGATACGGTACTCAAACTATCGGGATATTTTGGATGCTCGGCGTACTAGCAGAAGTGCTGTTCTTTTACTATCAACGCTTTTTCTTGGAAAAATTTGGCGCTCAACAGATTCTGGTTGCTTGCTTTTTGGTGGCAGCAATGCGTTTTGCAACGATTGCTTATTTGCCGATTTTCGCTCTTTTACTCTTCATGCAAATTTTCCATGCGATGACCTTTGGCGCGCATCACACTTCTAGTCTTCGTTTCTTGCAGCAGTGGTTTAACGGCCCAACACAAGCTAGAGGGCAAGCTTTATACACCTCGATTTCTTATGGCTTAGGTGGCACTATTGGTGGCTTTGCGGCAGGCTGGGTTTGGGATGTACTGGGTGCCGAGCATGTCTTTGGTCTGTCAGCAATAGCAAGTTTGCTTGGTTACTTTGCAATCAAGCAGTCTATCAAAATTACGCACTCTCACGGCCATCCTGCTTTTTAAGGAAGTCTTAGTTCTTCCTTAAAAGAGGCCTCATTCATTTTGACTTTTCAATTCCCTCGCCTAAAGACGAGGGAATAAATAAGGGAGAATATGTCAAGGTTTTGCGGCAGTTAAATCCACCTGAACTTTGCAACCAGGAACCAAGAATTTACCAACTTCTAAAGTTGTTCTTGGTGGTGGAGATGGGAAATACTCTTTCCAAATCTGATCAAAGTAATAAAAGTCATTCAGGTCGGATAAAAAGACTTGCGCTTTGACTGTGTCTGCCAAATCAAAGCCACCTTCGTGATAAAGCTTTTGTAAATTATTCAAAACATAGCGCGTCTGTTTCTGAATTTCAGAGCCATAGTAAGGAAAAGCTGGATCCTGATGTGCTACCTGAATTAACGGTGTCTTATGATCTGAGGCAATTTGGCCACTGGCGTATAGGGTGTCATTCACAATGACTCCGTTGCAAAAGGATTGTTGCTGATTATCGCCGTCCAGCGTAATTTCTCTTTTAGGCGTATTCGGTAAAACGCCCCATAAATCAATTTCGATACGGCATCCCGGCACTAATAGTTTCTGAACTTCAACAATGGTCCTCGGCACAGGCTGTTGAAAGAACTCTTGCCAGACTTGGTCGAAATAATAGAAGTCATTGAGGTCAGTTAAAAAGATTTGGGCTTTAACCACATCTTTAAAGTCACAGCCAGCGGCGTCAAAGACGCTTTGGATATTACTCAAGATATATCGTGTTTGTTTTTGG
>CAISYI010000091.1 GCA_903889595.1 uncultured beta proteobacterium | reverse complement strand
CATTTGGGCGACAGTTTCACTAGACAAAAGCATTGGGGCTTTGCGTCCAGGAATTAATGCGGTAGTAATCACGATATCAGCCTGTTTAGCGCGTTCAGCAACTAATACAGACTGTCTTTGCATCCATGAAGCTGGCATTGGCCTTGCATAGCCACCAACACCTTTTGCAATTTCTTTCTCTTCTTCTGTCTCAAAAGGCACATCAACAAATTTCGCTCCTAAGGACTCGATTTGTTCTTTGGCAGCAGGGCGAACATCTGAAGCTTCGATTACAGCGCCTAAACGTTTTGCTGTAGCAATTGCCTGTAAACCTGCAACTCCAGCACCTAAAATTAAGACACGAGCTGCTTTCACTGTTCCAGCGGCTGTCATTAGCATTGGCATAAAACGTTGATAAGAATTGGTCGCCATCATCACCGCTTTGTAGCCTGCGATGTTAGCCTGTGAAGACAGCACATCCATACTTTGAGCACGGGTTGTTCTTGGCGCTGCTTCTAGAGCGAAACCAGTAATACCATGAGTCGCCATAGCGGAAATCATTGCATTATCAAATGGATCAAGCATCCCTATCAATACAGAACCTTTAGTCATTAAGGACAATTCATTCCCAATTGGAGCTCTGACTTTTAAAACGAGTTCGGCTGCATAAACTTCCTCTTTCGAAGATATTTTTGCACCAACTGCTTCATAGGCAGAGTCCAGTACACTAGCTGAAGATCCTGCACCAGCTTCAATTAATACACTATGTCCTGAACTTACTAATTTTTTAACCGTTTCGGGAGTAGCTGCTACTCTAAATTCCCCGTCTCTGGTCTCAAGTGGAACACCAATGCGCATGCAATTCCCCTAAATTTATTGTTGAATTAAATTTAAAACTAAGCGTATTCAATGTAAAAACATGAATTAACACGCTATTAAACCTTTAATAATACAATATTAAGGTGAAAAACGTTTATTTATCAAATGATTTAGAAAACAACTACCATGTTGTTGAGCCCCCATCAAAAGTTGTGGTGGGGATGTCTGGCGGGGTTGATTCATCCGTCGCAGCTTGGCTTTTAAAACAGCAAGGGTATGATGTTGTCGGATTATTTATGAAGAATTGGGAAGATGACGACGATTCCGAATATTGCTCAACTCGCCAAGATTGGATCGACGTAGTCAGCGTAGCTGATTTAATTGGGATTGACGTGGAAGCAGTCAATTTTGCGGCTGAATATAAAGATCGGGTGTTTTCAGACTTCTTAAGAGAGTATTCAGCCGGTAGGACCCCCAATCCTGACGTTTTATGCAACGCTGAAATCAAATTTAAAGCCTTTTTAGATCACGCTATGCGACTTGGGGCAGATGCCATTGCCACAGGGCACTATGCCAGGGTCAGGAAAAACGATGAAAAAGTTGAACTATTAAAAGCCACAGACCTGACAAAAGATCAAAGTTATTTCTTACATCGGCTCAATCAGCAACAATTAAGTAGAGTGATGTTCCCCTTGGGAAATCTAAATAAAACAGCTGTGCGTGAAATTGCTGAAAAAATTGGCTTACCCAATGCTAAGAAAAAAGATTCCACAGGAATTTGTTTTATTGGTGAGCGACCTTTTAGAGAGTTCTTGAGTAAGTACTTACCTAGTCAACCAGGACCCATGAAGACACTTGATGGTAAAACGGTTGGAGAACATATTGGCCTTGCCTTTTATACCCTGGGGCAACGAAAAGGCATTGGCCTGGGCGGGAGTCAAGATGGATCAGGAGATCCATGGTTTGTGGCTGCTAAAGATTTGACAAATAACACATTAATCGTTGTTCAGGGACATCAGCATCCTTTGCTGTATTCGCAAACCTTACAAACGCAAGATATTAATTGGATAAGTGGAGACGTTCCAGATATATCAAAAACATATGGGGCGAAAACTAGATATCGACAAGAAGATGCTTCGTGTGTTCTGAACTTAAAAATGGATCAGACTGGCTTAAAAAACTTTGGTTTGGACTTTAAATCCCAACAGTGGGCTGTCACACCGGGTCAATCCGCGGTTTTATACCTTAATGAAGTATGTTTGGGTGGTGGCATTATTGTATGACCACCACCTAGTTTCCTGAAATAAAAGATTATTTCGGGAACGCAGTTTCAATAAAAGAGCTTCTTTGGGAGATTTTATTGTAGAACTCGTTCAAGTTAGGGTACTTAGTAGCCCAGTCAATTTCAGGGAATCTAAAACTGGTATATGCAAGAGTGACGCCTACTGCAATATCAGCCAAAGAAAAATGATTGTCAAAACACCAAGTGTTCTGACCCAGTCCAACTGACATCTGTAAAAGTCCAGCATGTGCTTTGCCCATCTGACGTTCTACCCATGCCTCACAAACTTGGCCATTTCTTGGACCCCAAGTCTTTTCTAAGCGAGTAAGAATCAAGGCGTCTAAAATACCATCTGATAAGGCTTCCCATGTTTTGACAGTCGCTTTTTCCCGGCCCGTATTCGGAATTAACTTACCAACAGGGCTAATTGCATCTGCATACTCGACAATTACTCTAGAATCATACAAAGAGGTGCCATCATCAAGTAGAAGGGTCGGAACCTTTCCAAGAGGGTTGATGGAGTTTAAAATAGTGTCTGGAGTCCAAACTCCGTCAACAACAAGTTCTAAATCAATCTTTTTTTCTAAAAATGTAACCCGTACTTTACGAACATACGGACTTGTAAGTGAACCAACTAATTTCATGAGAATCCCTTAAAAATATCCTTACAACAAGGATAAAGAATAGAATATAACAAATTAATTATAGATCTTATCAAATGCCTTCAAATCTCCATACAAATCTCACCGCTCTTTCGCCAATTGATGGCAGATATGCAACAAAAACAAATGATTTAAGACCTTGGCTCTCAGAGTCTGCTTTTATGCATATGCGCGTCAAAGTGGAGGTTCATTGGTTAATCGCCCTAACTAAAGCAGGTTTACCTGACATGCCAAGCTTTTCAGAGGCCGCTGAAAATTATTTACTAAACCTAGTTGAAAATTTTTCTGTGGACGATGCTGCTCGAATTAAAGAAATCGAAGCGGTAACTAACCATGATGTGAAAGCAGTTGAGTATTGGTTAAAAGAACAAGTTAAAGGTCAAGTAGAACTTGAAAATGCAAGCGAGTTTATTCACTTTGCATGTACTTCTGAAGATATTAACAATACATCTCACGGCTTGATGTTGACGGGTGCTGTGCATGAGGTGATGTTGCCAAAATTAAGAGTTGTATTGGAAGCTTTGAAGGCACTTGCTATCATGCATGCCAATTTACCAATGCTTTCCCGCACCCATGGCCAACCCGCTTCCCCAACTACGCTTGGGAAGGAAATGGCAAATATTGCTGCCCGTCTTGAAAAAGCTATTCGTAAGATTGAAGTAGTCAAAATGATGGGAAAAATGAATGGTGCAGTTGGAAACTACAATGCACATTTAAGCGCATACCCAGATTTTGACTGGGAAAAATTCAGTAAAGATGTGGTGGAAAATAGATTACATTTGGAGTTTAATCCTTACACAATCCAAATTGAGCCCCATGACGCCATGGCGGAGTTATTCGATGCTTTTGCACGCGCAAATACCATATTGTTAGACATGAACCGCGATATTTGGGGTTATATTGCTTGGGGATACTTTAAACAAAAAACAAAAGAGGGTGAAATTGGTTCTTCCACCATGCCTCATAAAGTCAATCCCATTGATTTTGAGAATTCAGAAGGTAATCTTGGTATTGCCAACGCATTACTTAAACATTTATCTGAAAAGCTTCCAGTTTCAAGATGGCAAAGAGACTTAACGGATTCCACAGTTTTACGTAATTTAGGTACTGCTTTTGGTCATAGTCTATTAGCCTATGACAGTGCTCTAAAGGGCTTATTAAAGTTGGAAGTGAATCCTGCTAGATTAGAGCAAGATCTCAATGAATGTTGGGAGGTTTTAGCAGAGCCAATCCAAACAGTAATGAGACGATATGCAATCCCTAATCCTTATGAGCAACTCAAAGAACTAACACGTGGCAAGGCGATTACTAAAGAAGCGATGCAAATCTTTATTAGTCAATTAGCGATTCCGCCTGCGGCAAAAGAATTATTACTAGCTATGACACCAGCTAACTATATCGGTAAGGCGGCTGAATTAGCCCTGCGGATAGAGTCCCTCTAAGATTAATAATGATTGACTCCCTGCATCCAAAACCGGTTCGGGGAGATGGTAAAGGATTATTTCTAATTGTCTTTGTCATTTACCAATTTCTTTGGCATTTTGCTATTCCGTTCGTGATTTTTAGACTATGGCTGCGGGGTAGGTTAGAACCAGGATATCGTCAACACATCTTAGAGCGATTTGGGTTTTATGCCCCCTTCTCAGATTTTAAATCTGATGTTTGGATACATGCAGTTTCCATGGGAGAAACTCGGGCTGCAGTGCCTTTAATTGAGCAATTATTAGATAGTGGTAAAAAGGTATTACTAAGCCACATGACGGCAAGTGGTAGAAGTACTTCCGAGCAGATTTTTGCAAATGCAATCGTTCATGGGAGACTGCGTCAGGTTTACGTTCCCTACGATTTTTGCTGGCCAGTATGGCGATTTTTACGGCACTTTTCGCCCCCTGAGGGCTTACTGATCGAAACAGAGCTATGGCCGGGCTTATTGTTTTATGCCCAAAAAAACAAGGTGCCCATGTATCTCATCAATGGTCGATTATCAGAAAAAAGCTTCAAAAAATTCATGAAGTGGGGATCTATCAGTCAAACAATGTGTCAGATGTTAAGTGGTGTCGCTGCGCAGACAGAGTTAGACGCAAAGCATTACAGAGCTCTAGGTATAGAAAATATTCAAATTACCGGCAATTTAAAATTTGATGTGAATTTGTCAAATGAACTGATTTCCAATGGCAAGGATTGGAAAAATAACCGATGGCCCAATCGGCTCGTTATTATGGCGGCTAGCACGAGAGAGGGTGAAGAAAGTATCTTGATAAATGCCATAAAAGCTATCAATTTTGAGCCTAAACCCCTTCTTTTGATTGTGCCAAGACATTTAAAACGACTTTCAGAAATCGAAGAGTACGTTAAGGAACAGAATTTAAAGATGGTCAAGCGTTCAGATTTCGTAGATTCAGAATTAATTCCTATTGAAATAGATGTTTTGATTGGTGACAGTTTTGGCGAAATGGCGGCTTACTATGCGTCTTCAGATATCGTTGTCATGGGAGGAACGCTCTTGGGAACGGGGGGGCAAAACCTCATAGAACCATGTGCACTAGGTAAACCTGTTCTTTTAGGACCATCTACCTTTAACTTTAAGCAAGTATCTCAAGATGCAATTACATGCGGAGCTGCGATTTCAATTTGTGAACAAAATGAAAGTTTAAGTCAAAACGAAATGACCCTGCGCTTGATAAGCGTTTTAGAACAATTATTAGCTCAACCAGAAAAAGTAAAAGAAATGGGAAAGCAAGGCATCCAATTTACTCATCACCATCAAGGCGCAACTAGAAAAACAATTAATTTTTTAAAAGTTAATTAAAAAAGTTCTTAATTTCTAACGCAAGTATTTCTGGAATTTCTTCTGGAATATAGTGGCCTGAAGGAACCGTTTGACCGGTTACGTCATCAAAAATTACTTTCCAATCTTCTAGTGGGTTGAAACATTGATGCACAATACCTTTGTCTCCCCATAACACTTTAAAAGGGATTTTTAATTTCAGTCCTGCGTCTCTAAATTCTTGATCATGGACTAAATCAATCGTGCTTGCTGCCCGGTAGTCCTCGCACATTGCATGCAAGCCAGCTGGCTCCTTCATAAAGTGAACATATTCTTTGAAGGACTCTGGATCAAAGGTATTGGTCGAGCCTGCTTTTGCACCCATCATTCTAGGGAGTAAAAATTCTACGTTATTCCCAATTAATGTTTCAGGGATAGGATAGGGTTGAATCAAAAAGAACCAGTGCCAATAGCCAGTTGCAAATTTTTGAGTGGTGTTTGCATACATGGCGTAGGTTGGAGAAATATCTAATACCATTAATTTATTTACCGCGCCAGGATGATCAGTTACCAAGCGGTGAGCTACTCTGCCACCACGATCATGACCTACTAATTGAAACTCATAAAAGCCTAAGTGATGCATGAGCGCCACCATATCATTTGCCATTTCACGCTTTGAGTAATTAGAGTGATCAGGTAAACCTGCTGGTTTTGAGGATGATCCATAGCCTCTTAAATCTGGAAGAATCAAGGTAAAGTGATCCTTCAACAAAGGAATAAGACGGTTCCAAATTGATTTGGTTTGAGGGAATCCATGTAATAGCAATAAAGGTGGCCCAGAACCCTCTTTACGATAAGCAATTTTTATTGGACCGTGCGTGGCAGGGTACTCAAAAAAATGATCTAATGCTTTAGAATGGTAGGACATGGTTACTCCGGATATTTATCATATTGAATAATTCTTAACCATCATAGATGAATATTGGACAAGCTAGATTTTCAAACACTAGAACATATCAAATAACTCGAAGCTTTTAGGATATAAAAATGCATTTAATTATTGTTGGCGGTGGTATTGGCGGTTTAACGATGGCTTTAGCAGCGCATCATGTTGGCATCACATGTGACGTATACGAGTCCGTCCCTGAAATTAAACCAGTCGGTGTCGGAATTAATATCCTCCCCCACGCCAGTAGATTTTTATGCGAATCCTTAGGGCTTGAAGAAGAATTAAGTAAATTAGCAGTCCTCACTAAAGAAGCGATTTTCTTTAATCGCTTTGGTCAAAAAATTTACTCCGAACCATCTGGACGTTTGGCGGGTTATGACTGGCCACAGTTCTCAATTCATCGCGGCGATTTGCAGATGGCGTTGCTAGCTGATTTTTTAAAGAAAATTGGCTCAGAACATTTGCATCTTGGTCTTGAATGTATCAGAGTGGATGAAACCACTGGTAAAGCCTATTTTAAAAAAGCGAAATCTGACGATACAACTGAAATTGTTGTAACAGGGGACGCCGTCATTGCATGTGATGGAGTCCATTCTGTCATTCGTAAACAACTTCATCCTTCTGAAGGAAAGCCACTTTATTCAGGTGTAAATATGTGGCGGGGCGTAACTCGCGGTAAATCATTTTTGTCTGAGGCGAGCATGGTCCGTGCTGGTTGGTTGACTCAAGGAAAGATGGTTATTTATCCAATCCGAAATAATATTGATGGCCAGGGCACGCAGCTTATTAACTGGGTTGCCGAAGTGGAAACTCCAAATCATTTAGAGCGTGATTGGAACAAGCAGGGCAAAATCGAAGATTTTATTGGCGCCTTTGAAGATTGGCAATTTGATTGGTTGGACGTACCCGCAATGATTAGATCGGCGGATAGTATTCTTGAGTTTCCGATGATTGATCAAGATCCATTGCCCTTTTGGTCTAGAGGTAAGGTCACCTTATTAGGTGACGCTGCTCATCCAATGTACCCTAGAGGTTCTAATGGAGCTGGCCAATCTATCCTAGATGCACAAAGTTTAGCGAAGTTTTTAAGTAGTGAGTCCGATGTTGAACGGGCATTGAAACTATATGAAGACGTTCGTTTGGAGGCTACAGGCAATGTAGTCAAAATGAATCGTACGAACCCACCAGATGCGATATTGCGTGAAGTCTGGGAGCGTACGAACGATCAACCATTTAATCATATTGATGACGTTATTAGTCAAGCCGAGTTGGAAGCAATCACTCAGCGTTATAAGAATGTTGCTGGGTACGATAAAAAAACAGTTGCTGCTTAATTGGAAAGAGTATGAAAAATATTAAAAATTTCTTATTTGTTTTATTAGTAGGGTTAGTTTCAACGCAGGCCTTTAGTCAAACTGCTGAACCTATTCAAGGGGGTAGCCCCATTAAATTAATCGTACCATTTACTCCAGGTACGGGAATTGATACGATTGCGCGAGCAGTTGGGCCAAAGCTATCTGAAATATTAGGGCAACCTGTAATTGTTGATAACCGTGCTGGAGCATCTGGGAATATTGGAACCGAGGCAGTCGTCAGAGCAAAGCCTGACGGAACAACTTTATTAGTGACTGTTAATACCCTTGTTATGAACCGGACCTTATACCCTAAAGCTAGCTTTGACCCATTAAATGATTTATCACCAATTACACTAGCAGCTTATGGCGATTTACTTCTGGTTGTGCCAGAATCTTCCCCTTATAAAACCGCTGGTGAATTTATTGCTGCAGCTAAAGCCAATCCTGGGAAATTATCATATGCTTCACCAGGTGTAGGTACTCCTCATCATTTGGCTATGGAGATGTTGAAGAATCAAACCAAAACGTTTATTTTGCATGTCCCTTATCGTGGTACAGCACCAGCTGTAACGGATTTATTAGGAGCGCAAGTAGACGCAATGTTCTTGCCAATTCATGTGGGTATGTCTTATATCAAGGCGAATAAGCTAAGAGCCTTGGGTATTGGTGCTAAGAATAGAAATCCAAATGCCCCAAATATTCCGACATTCACAGAATTAAAAGTTGGCGAAGTGGATGCTCAAATGTGGTTTGGATTTATGGCTCCTAAAGGAGTTTCTACGGAAGTTATTAATAAATTAGGTGCTGCCATTAGAACGGCCTTAGCCGATCAAGAAGTTCGTAAAACTTTTTTATTGCAAGGGTTGGATCCTGTGACTAGTTCCCCTGCTGCCTTTTCTGAACTAATGAAAAAAGATGCGACTATGTGGGCTAAGACCATTAATGAACAAGGAATTAAGGCGGACTAATTGAAGAAAATTTTCCAATGGACTTTGATTCCAATTATTACAGCTATCGCAGCTTGTACTGCAACTCAAGTGCCAGATACTATCCCTCCCGCAAGTGGAACTTGGGACTCTAATAACTTGGTCGCAAATATTTATTTACCAGCTGAGAAGACTATTTCTCCGACGACTTTTAATCCAATGAAGCAAAACTTGTACTCAGGTAAATTAATGGTGCCAAGTGGCGCTAGTTTAATTAATCCTGAGAAAAGTTTATTGACGGTGCATGTCAACAAGGCTGGACTACTGAGCTTTATAGGTCATCAGCATATTGTTGCAAGTCGTGATTTAGATGGATGGGTTGATGAAGTGAAAAATCAAGGGTATTTTAGCTTTGATATTGCGAAAATGACGGTGGATGAGCCTGCTCTATTAAAGAGCAAAATGTTACCTGATGAATTAAATACCTCTGAAAAAGAAGCAACGAAGCAAAACATGATGAAAATGATAGATGCTAAAAATTTTCCTAATGTACGGGTATTGGTTACCTCTTATGACATAAAGAAAAGCATGATTCATGCAAAAATTATAGTAAAAGATCAAATGATTGAACGTGATCTCTTAGTTAGAGTTACTAAGTCTGCAAGCAATAAGATTACTAATCTTACGGGAGAAACGCGACTTAAACTGCTTGATTTTGCAGTTGAGCCATTTTCTGCATTGGGGGGATTACTCAGCGTAAATGATGAAATAGTGATTGAATGGAAATTAGCTTTTAAATAAAAAATCCTCAACTGATTTAAACCAGCTGAGGACCTTCAAAAAATATTCGTGATTAAACTTTTGCGCCAAAGTTTGGATCATCATCCCGTAAGTTATCGTTATCCTTTTTCACATCAATTTTAAGTAAGTCATCTCTTTTAACTCCTAGCCACATTGCAATGGCAGCTGCTACGAATACTGAAGAGTAAATACCAAACAAGATGCCAATCGTTAAAGCGACTGCAAAGTAGTGTAGAGATGCGCCACCAAATATTAGCATAGCTAAAACCATCATTTGCGTACTACCGTGGGTAATGATCGTTCTACTGATCGTTCCAGTAATAGCACTATCAATAATTTGAGGTGTTTCTAACTTTCTGAAGCGTCTAAAGTTCTCTCGAATTCTATCGAAAATAACCACAGATTCATTCACTGAGTAGCCAAGGACAGCGAGTGTTGCAGCTAAAACTGAGAGCGAAAATTCCCATTGAAAGAACGCAAAAAATCCTAAAATAATAATCACGTCATGTAAGTTCGCAACGATCCCTGAAATAGCAAATTTCCATTCAAATCGAACCGACAAGTACACCACAATACCTAAAATCACAAAGATCAGTGCTTTAATACCACCGTACAATAACTCTTCACCAACTTGAGGGCCAACGAATTCAACGCGTTGTAACTTTACCGAATCATCGAGTTTAGTCAGTGCGGTCATGAGCGATTGACTTTGGTCGGAAGAGCTCATGATCGAGCCATCAGTATTTTTGATCAAAGGAAGTCGAATCATGACATCTTTGGAGCTACCAAAGTTTTGAACATTGACATCGCTGTATCCCAAATCTCCAATTGCGGAGCGAATCTTTTCAAGGTCTGCTGCCTGGGAGTACTTCACTTCTAAGACAGTACCGCCAGTAAACTCAATTGATAAGTTAAGACCTTTTGACCACAAAAAGAAGATGGCAGCAAGGAAAGTGATAAAGGAAATTGCATTCAAAAATAGCGCATAGCGCATAAAAGGAATGTCTTTACGGATGCGAAAAAATTCCATTTTTTAACCTATTGAAATTGATTGAAGTTTTCTCTTACGACCGTACCAAAGATTCACGAGACCTCTAGAGAAAAATACCGCTGAAAACATGGACGTTAAGATGCCTAAGCAATGCACAATTGCGAAGCCCTTGATTGGGCCAGAGCCAAAAGCTAAAAGTGCTACACCAGCAATGAGTGTAGTCACATTGGAGTCAAAAATAGTTGCCCAGGCTTTTTCAAAGCCAGTTGCAATGGCTAATTGTGGAGCTGCACCATTGCGTAACTCTTCTCTAATCCGTTCGTTAATTAACACGTTCGAGTCAATCGCCATACCGAGCGCTAGTGCCATCGCAGCAATGCCTGGCAAACTTAAAGTGGCTTGTAACATGGAAAGAACAGCAATTAAAAGTAATAAATTTACCGCTAAAGCCACCACAGAGAACATACCAAAAATAACGTAATACACCAACATAAAGATAGCGATTGCTGCAAATCCATAGATTAAAGACGAAAAACCTTTTTCGATATTTTCAGCACCAAGACTTGGTCCGATTGTTCTTTCCTCAATAATTTCCATTGGCGCAGCTAAGGATCCAGCGCGAAGTAATAAGGCTAAGTCATTAGCACTTTGTGCAGAGGGTTGGCCAGTAATTTGGAATTTTGAACCAAACTCACCTTGAATTGTCGCAATGGTAAGAACTTCACCTCTACCTTTTTCAAATAAAATCATGCCCATTGGCTTTTGTAAGTTTTCCCGAGTCATTTCTAGCATAGCTCGACCACCAGCTGCGTCCAAAGTCAAATTGACTGAAGGTCTTTGATTTTGATCGAAGCCTGCACTAGCATCAATAATTCGCTCACCTGTAATCACCGCATTTTTCTTAAAGACACCTTGGCGATCGCCAAATGGGAATGCATCCAATCCCAAAGGAGCTGGCTCATTTAAACCAATATAAGGCTGAACTGGATCGGCAAGACGAGCTTCAAGGGTAGCCGTTCTACCAATAATGTCTTTTGCACGAGCGGTATCTTGGACACCAGGCAACTGCACAACGATTCGATCATCCCCTTGTTTTTGGATCACCGGTTCTTTTACCGCTAATTCGTTCACACGCTTATTAAGTGTCAAGATATTTTGTTTAAGGGCATTATCTTGTATAGCTTTACTTGCCTCAACTTTCAAAGCACCAACTACTTTGAAGCTATCAACATTTTTTTCAATTTTTAAAGTTAATTCATTGAGAGGTTCTTTTAAAACATCAATTGCTTTGTTCGCATCTGCTTCATTGCTAAAACCTACAGAAATTGTTTCGCCCGTTTTTTCGATACCTTGATAACGAATAGACTTTTCGCGCAAACGACTTCTAGCATCATTCATTAGAGCCGTGATTTTTTTCTCTACAGCTCCTTTCATATCTACTTTTAACAAAAAGTAAACCCCACCCCTTAAGTCCAAACCTAAGGGCATGGATAAGGCATTAATACTGGTGAGCCAATCAGGTGTGTTTGATAGCAAATTGAGCGCCACAATGTAATCTGGATTAGCTATATCCCTATTAAGTTCATGCTCAATTAAATCTTTTGCTTTAAGTTGTGTATCGGTATCTTTAAATCGAATTTTTAGGTTGCTTGCTGATCCAACTGACTCAAGAAAACTTCCGTTGCTAACGATATTTGCTGAAGTTAATTTAGACTCAACTAGTTTCTGAACGTTTAAATCCACTTTAGAACCTGCTCTAGCGCCCGCTATTTGGATTGCTGGGGCTTCACCAAATAAATTAGGGATGGAGTAAATCACTCCAATGAATAGAGCAACAACAATAATTAAATATTTCCAAAGTGGATAACGGTTCATTTTGACTCGATCAAAGGGATTTCAGAGTGTCTTTTGGTAAAACAGCTGCAATAGCATTTTTTTGCATTTTTACTTGCAAGTTAGGCGCTAATTCAACCGTAACATAGGGCTCATTCATTTCAACGATTTTTCCCATCAAGCCACTAGTTGTTGTCACTTCATCACCTTTACCAACTGCTTCCAACATAGCTTTTAATTCTTTTTGACGTTTCATTTGGGGACGAATCATGATGAAGTACATGACTGCGAACATACCAACCATCATTACGATGGATGAAATACCACTATCTGCACCACCGCCACCAAATTGAGCAAACGCATTGTTAATCCACATAATGTTTCCTTATAAAATTTAAATAAATGATTTCAAAACTAATTGCTATGATTTTAACGGAATCAAGATGTCTATCCTAACTTACTAGGTTATTTCCATCGTACCGATTGATCTATTGTGATGGAATTGTTTGACAAACTCAGAAAAGCTATTTTTTTCAAGTGATTCTCTAATTTCAGACATTAAGTTTAAATAGTAATGAATGTTGTGAATTGAGTTCAGCTGTGCCCCTAGAATTTCTCCAACTTTTTGCAAATGATGTAAGTATGCCCGACTAAAATTTTTACAGGCATAGCAACTACAAGTTGGGTCAAGAGGACGATTATCGGTTTTATAAGTGGCATTTCGAATCTTTAAGTCCCCAAAACGCGTAAATAACCAACCATTTCTAGCATTACGTGTCGGCATTACACAATCAAACATGTCAATACCGCTTGAAACACCAAATACCAAGTCTTCGGGGGTGCCAACACCCATTAAGTATCTTGGTTTATTTTTGGGTAACTTAGGTCCAATATGGCTTAAAACACGTTCAAAATCAGGCTTTGGTTCACCTACTGAAAGACCGCCAATCGCAATACCGTCAAAACCCTGTTCAGCAACACTCGCTAATGAAACATCTCGCAGGTGTTCATGCATTCCACCTTGCACAATGCCAAATAAAGCATTACCTGTTTCTAATTCCCTAAATCGACGCAGACTTCTAGCACCCCATCTAAGGGACATTTCTAATGATTCTCTAACAGTACTTTCTGGGGTAGGTACACCGCCCGTTTCAAAGGGTGTGCACTCATCAAACTGCATAGCAATGTCACTATTTAATCCCGCTTGAATGTCCATAGAGACTTCAGGGGACATAAATAACTTATCGCCGTTCACTGGTGAGGCGAATGTGACACCTTCCTCACTGATTTTACGCAGCGCCCCTAAACTAAATACTTGAAATCCACCGGAGTCAGTCAAAATAGGTTGATCCCAACCCATAAAGTTGTGAAGACCTCCAAATTGTTTAATGATTTCAATGCCTGGTCGTAACCATAGATGAAAGGTATTACCTAAAATGATTTGAGCTTTAGCATCCTTCAAATCCCGAGGGGTTAGTGCTTTCACGGTTCCATAGGTTCCCACTGGCATGAACATAGGTGTCTGTAGTATTCCGTGAGGTACTTTAAAGCTAGCTCTTCTGGCGAAGGACTGAGAGTCTTCATGTGATACTTCAAACTGCAAGTTAGGTATAGAGTTATTTGACATACGGACAATCATTTAAATTTTTTGAGAAACATGGCATCGCCATAACTAAAGAATCGATACTTATTTTCTATGGCGTGTTGATAAGCTTTTCTGATTGTATCTGTTCCGGCGAATGCACTGACTAACATGAGTAGGGTGGATTTGGGTAAGTGAAAATTGGTAATCAAAGCATCTACAACGCCAAAAGAATAGCCTGGGGTTATAAATAAATTGGTATCACCACTATCGCCCATCTTTACGGCAGACTCTACGGCCCTTAATGAAGTGGTGCCAACACAAATGACTCTTCTACCTTCTGCTTTTGCTAACTGAATAGCTTCTCGAGTTTTAGTCGGTATTGAATAACGCTCAAAATGCATTTGATGCTCTGTGATGTTTTCCGCGCGAACGGGTGTAAAAGTACCTGCTCCCACGTGCAAAGTAACGTAAGCTATTTCAACGCCATTATTTTTAAATTGTTGAATTAATGCATCATCAAAGTGCAGGCCTGCTGTAGGAGCCGCAACTGCGCCAGGGTTTTTTGCCACCACCGTTTGGTAGCGTTTGATATCTTCTTCAGTCGCTTGATGAGAAATATAAGGTGGTAAGGGTAGTTCACCTACTTGGTTGAGAATATCTAAACAGTTATCGGGAAATTCTAATAAATAAAAGGGACTTATTGCTGATGGCTGATCATTAGCTGAGGTAATATGTTTTCTTTCGATTACTTTAATTGGAATGGAATTGTCTTCTGAACCAATATAAATAATCGAGTTTGGTTGTGCTGGTTTTGATGCGCGAATTTGCGAAAGAAGAGTTCTTTCACTCAAAATACGTTCTACTAGTAGTTCCACTTTGCCCCCAGAGTCTTTGTGTCCAAAAACTCTCGCTGGTATGACTTTTGTATCATTGAAAATAATTAAATCACCTTTTTTTAACAATCCAACAATATCGGAGAAAATAAGGTCATCCAAATGCAATGAGGAAGAACTACTTGCATTGACATCTAATAAGCGACTAGATGTCCTTGAATCAAGAGGGAACTGAGCAATGAGATCCTCGGGTAGTTCGTAGTCGAATTCGGATAGTTGCATGATTGAAAGTAAATAAAGGACATTTTAGTGGAATAGCATGGCGAAAGAAGAAAATAAGTCCCCTTTATCAAAATTAGGCTTAAACACGCCTGCTGATTTGGCCTTACATTTGCCGATCCGGTATGAAGATGAAACGGAATTATTTGATATCAACACGGCTATTTTCAAACAAAGTCAATTCTCGGTTCAAACTCAAGGGCAAGTAATTGACTCCCAAATTACCTTTCGTCCCAGAAGACAATTAATTATCAAAATAGCTGATAAAGAAGAAGAGTTAATTCTGCGGTTTATTAATTTTTATCCAAGTCAACAAAAACAAATGGCAGTTGGAGTTTTCGTTAGAGTTCGTGGAGAAATTCGAAATGGCTTTAATGGTCCTGAGATGGTTCATCCAAACGTAAAGGTTTGTTTGCCCGATACACCACTTCCTAATCAATTAACCCCCGTCTATTCGACCGTGGCTGGAGTTAGTCAAACGGTGATTCGAAAAGCGATTGATAAGGGGTTATCTGATAGTAGAGCGAATTCTTTTTTACGGGAAATTATTCCATCAAAATGGTTACAAGATCCAAAGTATGAGTTTGTAAAAAATCTCCCAAGTTTAGAAATTGCAATACGAACCCTACATCAACCTCTAGCAAAAGAGGATAAAGATTCACTGTTAGATCGAACCCACCATGCATGGCGTCGCGTGCAATTTGAAGAATTACTTTCTCAACAAATATCCTTACAAAGAGCACATTTCGAGAGAAGAAAACGATTAGCTCCTGTTTTAAACAATCCCAAAAATGGCTATGTGCAACAACTACTAGATAAGCTCCCCTTCGATTTAACTGCAGCACAAAAAAGGGTATGGCAAGAAATTGCCAACGATTTACATCAAGACTTTCCGATGAATCGCCTTTTGCAAGGGGACGTTGGTAGTGGTAAGACGGCTGTTGCAGCCTTATCTGCCGCATGCGCTTTAGATAACGGATATCAAGTTGCTTTAATGGCCCCAACTGAGATCTTAGCTGAACAGCACTTTCTAAAATTACTTCCTTGGTTCGAGGGAATGGATATTTCTGTCGGTTGGTTAACTGGTAGTCTCAAGGCAAAACAAAAACGCGAAGTTCAACAACAAATTATGGATGGGTCACTGCAACTAGTGATAGGTACTCACGCATTAATACAAGAGGGTGTACATTTTGCTAAATTAGGCTTAGCTATTATTGATGAGCAACATCGTTTTGGCGTGTTACAACGATTGCAACTCTATTCAAAAAATGGTGATCAATCTATCTATGCCCATCAATTAATGATGACTGCAACACCAATTCCGAGAACTTTAGCAATGACCTATTATGCTGATTTGGAAGTATCCGTCATTGATGAATTACCTCCAGGAAGAAGCCCAATTATTACGAGGCTAATTAAAAACACTCGAAGACTTGAGGTGGTAGAGGGCATTCAACGTGAGTTAATGAAAGGGCGCCAAGCTTATTGGGTTTGCCCGATTATCGAAGAGTCAGAAGCTTTGCAATTAAAAACGGCTTTAGAGACATTTGAACAACTTACCGCTGAATTACCGCAATATCAAGTAGGCCTTATTCATGGCAAACTTCCGGCAGGAGAAAAGTCCCGCATCATGCAGGCATTCAAAAATTGTGAAATTCAAATGTTGGTGAGTACCACAGTGATTGAGGTCGGTGTCGATGTACCGAATGCTACCTTGATGGTAATAGAACATGCAGAACGTTTTGGATATGCTCAAATTCATCAGTTAAGAGGGCGAGTTGGTCGAGGATCAGAACAGTCCGTTTGCCTCTTAATGTATGCTGAGCCGCTCTCAATGACGGCTAAAGAACGCCTACAAAATTTAAGGGAAAGTAATGATGGATTCGTTATTGCGGAACGTGATTTAGAATTAAGGGGGCCTGGAGAACTTCTGGGCGCCAAACAATCAGGAGAAACCATGTTACGTTTTGTGGATTTAAATCGAGACGCTTGGTTGGTTGAAATAGCGAGAGAGTTTGCACACGATTTATTGCAAAATGATCCTGAAATCGCACAGGAACATGTTCGCAGATGGTTGGGTTCGAGAGCAGATTTTTTGAAATCTTAACAAATTCCTTAAGACAGTAAAGATGGCAAAAATAATTGAAAAACTAGTGCAGTACGGATACTTGGTGCGTTTGCATAAACCGATTGGCACCTTGCTGTTGTTATGGCCTACATTGTGGGCGCTTTACTTAGCCGGTGATGGTAACCCTCCCATACTTCATGTGTTCGTTTTCTCACTTGGAACTTTGCTCATGCGAAGTGCTGGTTGTGCCGTGAATGATTACGCGGATCGAGACTTTGATAAATATGTGAAGCGTACTGAAAAGCGTCCTTTGACTTCAGGAAAAATTAGTGGGAAGGAAACACTATTAGTCGCATCTTTTTTAGCCATCATTTCATTCTTGTTAGTCCTACAATTAAATTCATTAACAGTTCAGTTGTCTTTTGCTGCACTTGCTGTAGCTATTATTTACCCATTTACGAAGCGCTTTTTTGCAATGCCTCAGGCAGTTTTAGGAATTGCTTTTGGTTTCGGTATTCCGATGGCTTACGCGGCAGAATTGAATGAGGTCCCTTGGCAGGCTTGGTTGATGCTTTTAGGCAATGTGGCGTGGGCAATTGCTTACGACACCGCCTATGCGATGGTGGATCGTGACGATGATATTAAACTTGGGATTAAGACTTCAGCAATCACTTTT
>CAISYI010000090.1 GCA_903889595.1 uncultured beta proteobacterium | reverse complement strand
TAATGGGTATAAGGCAATATCGACACCAACTGATCTTAACTCTTCGAGGGTAAACATCGGAGTTTTACCAAATTCAGTAATATTGGCTAAGACTGGTACCTTTGTAGCAGCTTTGAATTTTGCGAAGTCAGCGAGGTTCGTTACAGCCTCTGCAAATATCATATCAGCACCACCCTCAACATACCGTTGTGACCTCTCAATCGCAGCATCTAAACCCTCAGAAGCAATCGCATCTGTTCTTGCCATTACAATAAAATCGGGATCAGTGCGGGCGTCTACTGCAGCTTTAATCCGATCAACCATTTCTACCGTTGAAACTATTTCTTTATTAGGACGATGACCACAACGTTTAGCGCCAACTTGATCTTCCATGTGCACGGCAGCAACGCCCACTTTTTCAAGCGAACGAATGGTACGAGCAATATTAAAAGCCGAGGAACCAAAACCAGTATCAATATCTACTAATAAAGGTAAGTCACAAACATCAGTAATGCGCCTTGCATCGATCAGTACATCTTCCAACTGAGAAATCCCTAAATCAGGCAAACCAAGAGAGCCAGCGGATACACCTCCACCGGAAAGGTAAATAGCTTTGTAACCGGCTTTTTGAGCCAATAGAGCGTGATTTGCATTAATCGCGCCGATAATTTGAAGTGGGGTTTCTATTTTTAGAGCTTCTTTAAATGCTTTTCCTGCCGATGTCTGTCTCATAGTGTTTAAATGAAAATTATTAGTCTTAGAATAATACTAGTATACAACTTGACACTATTGAAACCAAGTTTCCTGATGTATCATTTGATGAATCATTTAATACAGGAGACAGTATGCAATTAGCTTTATTTGCAAGAGGCTTTATCGGTGGAATTTCATTAGTTATTTCACTTTTTTTTGGACAAATCGTACATGCTCAAAATCAAAGCCTAGAAGCGCTTAAGATTACTGTGTTCCCTGGTGCACAAAATTTGGCTTTATGGGTTGCTCAGGAAAAAGGATTTTTTCTTGAGCAGGGCTTAGACATTAATGTCACTTTAACCATGAATTCCGATGATTTACGAAATGGATTAATCAGTGGAAAATTTCAAATTGCGCATTCAGCCGTTGATAATTCTGTAGCAATTGTGGTCCAGACAGGTAGCCCCTCCGTTATTTTGATGGGTGGTGACAGCAGCATGAATGAGTTGTTTGTTCAACCTAATATTAAAACAATGCAGGATATGAGGGGTAAGAAACTTTTAGTTGACGCTCCCAATACCGCCTATGCCCTACAAGCGATTCGTGCTTTAAGTCTTGCAGGCGTTAAAGAATCAGAATTTAGTTTAAAAATAGTTGGACGCACAGGACTACGCTTAGAAGAAATGGTAAAAAATCCGGATGATAGTGGCGCCTCTACACTAAATCCGCCTTTTTCTTTTGAAGCTAAAAAAGCAGGCTTACGTAGCCTAGGTCGTATGGTTGATTTTGTGGGGCCTTATCAAGGTCAAGGTATGTTTGCGTTAAGACCTTGGATTGATAGCCATGGCCAAACTGTTGAAAAATATATTACAGCTTGGGTGAAAGCCGTTCGTTTCGGCCTTGATCCAAAGAATAAAAATGAAGTGATCAATATTTTGCAAAAAAATATGAAACAACCACCCGATATAATCGAAGCCTCATATCAAACTCTTGTAACGACTGGCTTTGGCTTAGACAAAGATGCAAAATTTTCTGAAGCTGGATTTAAGAATTTATTAGAAATCCGTGCAGCATTTGAAAAAGCTAAGCCATTAGATCCAACTCCTTTAGTGGACCTGAAACATTACCAAAACGCGTTAAGCAAAATGTAATTAAAAGTGGATTCGATTTAATATTTGTTCGTTTTAAAAAGGAAAATAATATGAAGTTCTTCGTGAAAAGAAGTCTAATTGCTTCGACCTTGATGGTTTTGAGTTTATCTTGTGTGGCTCAACCTAGGATTGAACCTGTCCAACCTAGTGAACTAACGGCAGAACAAAAAAAAGCAGCTGAAGAATTTTTTCAAAGTCGTAAAGCGCCGTTAACCGGTCCATTTTTAGTCTTGCTTCATAGTCCGGAAATGTTAACTAATGCCAGTAATATGGGGCTTTATTTACGCTATCGCTCGGCGCTTGGTAATCAATTGAGTGAAATGATTATTTTGCTCACAGCAAGGCACTTCACCCAAGACTATGAATGGTTTATCCACGCGCCTATTGCCCTGCGCGAAAAAATTAGTGAAGAAATTATTGACGCCATTCGTGACGGAAGACGTCCGACAAAAATGAGTGATGATGAGACGATGGCATATAACTTTGCGTACGAGTTATTGCAAAATAAACGGGTTTCTGATCCAACTTATTATGCGGTTGAAAAGCGCTGGGGAAAAAAGGGCGCGATTGATTTGACTGGTATCGTCGGGTATTACTCCTTGCTTGCAATGGAATTAAATATGGCTAACCATCAAATTAGTGATCCTAGTAAAAAACTTCCCCGCTTTCCAAGTGACAGATAACATGAGATTATTAACTTAATGCACTATTGAAATTAAGGGAATTTTTCATCTAACCTGTTAGGAAAAATAATGGCTAAGACCAAGAATCTAGAGAAGTCTGATCTTTCAGAGAATCATTATGGTTTGAATGTCTTAACGAATTCGCATTTCGATAACGAAATGCGGTCCCTTCAGGATGAGTTAGTTAAGTTAGAACGCTGGGTGACGGCCAAACGCTTAAAAGTTTGCATATTATTTGAAGGTCGAGACGCTGCAGGTAAGGGCGGAATTATTAAGGCGGTGACTGACCGAGTTAGTACTAGGACCTTTCGAGTATTTGCATTACCTGTCCCCAATGATCGCGAAAAGGGGCAGATCTATATGCAACGCTATTTATCCTTGATGCCTACTGCAGGGGAAGTGGTTCTCTTTGACCGAAGTTGGTATAACCGTGCAGGTGTTGAAACAGTTTTAGGTTTTTGTAAACCGCACGAAACGGAAGAATTCTTAACTCAGACCCCTGTGATTGAAAAATATTTGGTTGAATCTGGCATTCTTTTGATTAAATATTATTTAGAAGTTGGGCAAGAAGAGCAAAAAAAACGCCTGGAAGATCGTTACCGAGATGCTAGTAAGAACTGGAAACTATCTGCAATTGATGGTAAATCTATTAGCCACTGGTTTGATTATTCAAG
>CAISYI010000089.1 GCA_903889595.1 uncultured beta proteobacterium | reverse complement strand
TTCTCGACTTGAGCCAGTTGCAATAACTTTGTCTTTACTTATAGCAATGGCTTGTACTATTCGAAATTGTTGGTCGACAGTAATGACCTTGCCGTTATAAAGAATAAGATCGGCGGAGTTTTGAGCTACCGCAGAATAGGTGATGAACAATAAAAAAACAGAAAAAATATTTTTTATTGCTACTTGAAAAAAACACCAAAAACCATCCCGAAAATGATTCATTAATCTCATTTTTGTCTCCACTTTTAAGAACTTAATTGGTTCTTATTTTTTTAAAAGATAACTTTTATTTATTATTTAGGCAGATTAACACATAGAACGGCAGCTAACATAGAGATTACTACTGATTTACATTTTTAGACAAATTAAGTTTTGACCTATCTCGAGTGAATTGGATGCTAGTTCCCATTCAGCATTTATTTTGAAAAGGGTGATTTAAATTAAATTAATAAAAATCAACGGATTGTGATGGATGTCAGTGATGCTTAAGGTCATGAATTAGGAACTTAACTCGACAATTTCTGGGGTGAGAAGAGATTTAGGGGGGCTGAATAAGTCAGCTCATTCACCAAGAAATCGATTCGATTACATTGATTAATGCGATCTATGTAATCTAAAATTATAAAATCAAGGTTCAATCGTTAAGAATAAAAACTCCAAGAAAATAATAAGGTGAATAATTCCTTGTAACCTAGTGACACGGCCCGTCGATAAAGTTAATCCACCCAGGAGAAGCGTCATCAATAAAATGACGCGGTTCAAAGGGTCAAGTCCAAGACTTAATGGCAAATCTAGCATGATTACGAATACCGCAAGCACCGGGATGGTGAGTCCTATACTCGCTAGTGCAGACCCTAAACCAAGATTTAAGCTCTTTTGAAGATTATTGTTGTAGGCTGCTTTGATTGCTGTAATTCCCTCTGGCAAAAGGACTAGTAAAGCAATAATGACGCCGACTACGGAGGTTGGTAAACCTGCATTGGCAATTTCGGACTCAATAAACGGGCTGAGTTTTTTGGCTAAAACAACGACGAGTACCAAGGCAACTGGCAAAATGAGAGCGTTAATCAGGACTTTCTTATTACTTGGTATATCGTGATGTTCTTCTTCTACTTCACTGTCAATAAAAAAGGTTTTATGACTAACCGTTTGGAAGAGTAAAAATGAAACATACAAAACTAGAGAAGTGATTCCCATGAAAGAAAGCTGTTTAGAACTAAAAGAGAGATCTCCACCGCCCTGCGTTAGGGAAGGAAAAATGAAAATAGAGATTGATAAACCAATCAAAACACCAAAAGCACCTTTTACGCCATCACTTTGAAAACTTAAAACATTTTTTTTCAAACTCGCTGCAATGATACTGATACCAACAATACCGTTTACCACGATCATAATCGTACTAAACACAGCATCTCTGGCAATAAACTCTGAATTCGCTGCTTTGGAAAGCATCATCGATACAATTAGAGCAACTTCAATGACGGTAACAGCACCGGCTAAAATGAGTGTTCCAAAGGGCTCTCCAGTTTTGTGAGCAATAACTTCAGCGCAGTGGACTGCCAATAAAACAAAAAATATCAAGCCAAAAGCCATTAAGGCTAGTCCGATTGTGCTGTCAAAAAATTCCATATTTGATTCCTGGCTTTCTCGATAAGAAACTGAATTGTTGTTTAATTACTTCGATTTACAGTGCAATGGTATCAGACAAAGAATTCAAAAAAGCAATATCAATACCTTATCTTTAGTGACGATTTTAAGATGAGATTTAAAGGGGCGGTTTCAAGGTTAAAGTCCAAAATTTTATTCAAAAATTAAATAAAATTTAAATGTAAAACATCTGCTAAAGAAATAGCTGAGTATTTAGCGAGTAAGCCTTACACCACCTTGTAATCTTGCTAGTATGCAATCTCTCACAGATACGGGAGCATTTTTTAGTATTTCTGGCCAAACTTGCTCAGCGTTTTTAACAGTTTTTTTTGCTAATTTGAGTAAACGATCTTTCCTTCTCACTTTTGCTAATTCAAAGAGTTGATTCAGATCATCCCAGCCGAAACTAATCAGCCTCTCATCGATTGCTCTATTCAAACCATAATAATTGTTGGGGACATGATTGAAAAAAGATGAAACACAAACGGGATCATAAGCTGGGGATAATCGAAGATGAATCCCGTCGGGATAAATCACCGCCCAATTTTTTAAGTGAGCGTCTGTATTTCCCATTAATACGTAGGCAATAAAACGTTTCACAAACTCTTCACAATCTTTGGTGGGGTGAGTTGACATTTGATCCAAGATGAGCAGTATCGCACTGTAATCCTGTAGGAGGTCTTTCCCATATTTATGCTGAGGAGCGTATTGAAGTATTTGTGCAAAATCCTCCATATGAACCCGCTGTCCATTTTCTCCACGATCAAAACGCTTAACTGCTAAGAGGTAAGGAAATGATACTTTTTCTGGAAAATCTACTTCACTTACTGGAACAATTTTAGCCTCTGCACATTGAATATCGAGAGCTTGAAGCAAGGCATAGCCAGTAGCTTCGTTTTCAACAAGATCAGGATGAGCTTGGCTAGGTAACTTTAAAATATAAGAGCCCGCGATACCATGTCGATGGATCACATATCGGCGTCCCTCTTGAATTGCTGAAAACTTAACCACCACTCCTGGAATAGATGCCGCATCCTCTAGTGGCGGCTCTACAAATCCTGGTTCAATCGGTTCTTTACCCATGCTGCTGTGCCATGTAAGCATATTGTCCAGTATGGATTCCAGAGGAGAAATTGGAGCTACCTCAATTGCACCCATTAAGTCATGACCCGCAGCAGCTAATAATTCAAACTGATCTTCAGTACCACACTGGCGCTCCCTGGCTAAGCGCTTTAAATTGTGACCTTCTGGAAGTAGATTTTGAAAAAAGACCGGTAGCTTACCATCACTCCTTACGAGTCGAATATCCTTTTCAGACCGTAAAATGACTTCACTATCTCCTTTATTGAATCCTTGATATGCTAGGGATAAACTTAGTCTATTGGTTTGATTAACATAGTTTTCATCAAAAGAAACTCTTACTAAGTCTCCAAAAGAGGAGATATACCCAATAGGGATTTTTTGCAATTCAGGACTATGCAAATAAATGCGTAATAAGCGAACAGACATGCTCATTTCCGATCTTTAGCCAAAAGAGTATCCACAATTGAGAGGGGGGCATCTATGCCGGGTGCTTGTCCAACGTATTTACCACCTGATTGAATGAATTGTTCAAGGGACTGTTTCAGTTCCTTGGGAACAAGAACTAAATCAAGGCCGAGTGAGCGAGCCATGAGTAAGATGGTGGAAAGTCGTGGGTCAATTTGTTCAAGTTCGGTTCGCACAATAGTCATTCTACTCAGTCCAGACTCTTGGGAAAGAGTTGTTTGGGTAAATTTTTTTGCTTCACGTGCTAATACCAACTGTTGTACCAAATTGATCATTATAATACTCAAAATTAATATAATGAGTATTATTATACTCTTTTTTGGTAAAAAATAATGAATGTGAAGTTGGTCAAAGTTTAACTAAAAGTTTAATAATGATTGATGTCTAAAACATTAGCTTGTAGATTAAAAGTTGATTGCTTTCAGGAGGCAGCGGTTAAAACCATTAACAATAATGAAAAGTCGATATTCTCTTTCTTGATCAGATGACAGTATTTTGTTCAAACAAATTTCAATAGGCTAATTATTCTTTAAAGTAATCCCAGAAAATTGTCATAATAAGATGTTCAAAAACTAGTCACTACAATAAAACAATTCACCTGGAGAAAAAACATGGAATATCAAAATATTATTGTTGAAAAACGGATCAATAAGGTTGCGTTGATAACACTGAACCGTCCGCAAGCACTCAATGCCTTATCCCCCGAATTAACGGTGGAATTAGGCCATGCTTTAGAGCAATTAGAAAATGATGATGAAGTAGCTGTGGTGGTTTTAACTGGTAGCGAAAAAGCATTTGCGGCTGGGGCAGATATTAAGGCGATGAAAGACTGGACTTATATGGATGTCTTTAAGGCTGACTTTATCACTAAGACTTGGGAAAATGTTGCGCACTTTAGAAAGCCTACCATCGCAGCAGTTGCTGGCTATGCCTTAGGTGGCGGTTGTGAACTAGCTATGATGTGTGACATGATTTTGGCGGCAGATAATGCAAAATTTGGTCAGCCTGAAATAACGATTGGTACAATCCCAGGCGCTGGTGGCACGCAACGCTTGACACGTTTTATTGGCAAATCGAAGGCAATGGAAATGGTTTTAACTGGTCGCATGATGGATGCTGTAGAGGCAGAGCGCTCAGGGTTAGTGAGTCGGATTGTGCCAGTTGCAGATTTAATTGCTGAGGCTATTAAAATTGCTGAGAAGATAGCTTCTTTTTCATTACCAATGGTGATGATGGCCAAGGAATCGGTCAATCGTGCTTATGAAGTTTCCTTAGCTGAGGGGATGCATTACGAGAGAAGAATGTTCCATTCAACTTTTGGCACCGAAGATCAAATTGAAGGAATGACTGCATTCGTTGAAAAACGTAAGCCTGTATTTAAGAATAAATAAATAGTTAAGTAAATTTCTAAAAGCTTAAAAGGATGTAACAGATGTCGGATATATTGATAGAAAAGCGCAATGGGCTAGGATTGATTACTCTCAATAGACCTCAAGCACTCAATGCCATCAATTTAGAGATGGTTCGTACCATGTTTACCACATTAAAAACGTGGGAAAACGATGATACGATCAAAGCGGTCTTAGTCAAAGGGGCGGGTGAGAAGGCTTTCTGTGCTGGTGGTGATATTCGTACTGTTTATGAAAGTTTGAAAGACGGTCGAAGTGATCACATTACTTTTTTTACCGAAGAATTTGAGCTCAATCAATACATTTATCAATACCCTAAACCTTATATTGCCCTCATGACAGGATATGTCATGGGCGGTGGCATGGGGATTTCTCAAGGGGCCTCGTTCCGTGTTGTAACTCCTAAATCGAAAATTTCAATGCCTGAGGTGGGTATTGGATACTTTCCTGATGTAGGTGGAAGTTACTTTTTATCGCGTTGTCCCAATGCAATTGGGCTTTACCTTGGGATAACTGGCGTGATTGCTTCTGGCGAAGATGCTGTTTATGCTAATTTGGCCGATTGGGTTCTAGAAGATGAGAAGGTGGCCGACTTTGTTTTAGGCCTAGAGACCTTGTTTCAAACTTCAGACAACGTTGATACAGCTACAGCCCAAAAAACCCTTATCGAGTATTTACAGCATTTGAATGCACGAAAAATAAGTATGCAATCTCATTTAGAAAAAACCGAAGGTATGATTGAAAAACATTTTGGACATCTAAATATTAAGGAAATTTTTGATTCTTTGAACTCGGAGGATGATCCAAAATTGTCAGAGTGGGTAGAAAAGACAGTTGGCAAAATGAAAAAGCAATCCCCACTTTCTATGGTTACTACCCAACGTCTTTTGCAACAGGGGCGTCATAAATCTATGCAAGAATGTTTCCAAATGGAGTTTGCGTTACTTGGGGAGTGGATGTTACTCGGAGATTTTATGGAAGGCGTCCGTTCTTTAATCATTGACAAGGATAATCAACCCCAATGGCGTTACAGTTTAGATCAAGTGACTACTGAAACTATCGATCGCTTGTTTATAAATGTTTCAAAGTCTTAGATAAATCATGAGATGTAGCAAAATCGTCAATTTTTTTTTAATCCTGACTTTAATTACCACTTGTACTGGGTGTGCAGTTGTAGCAGTGGCCGATGCAGCAGTAACTGTTGTTGCCACTGGTGTCAAAGTAGTGGCTAAAACTGTCGAAACAGCAGTAGATGTTGTTACTCCCTCAAGAAAAAAAGAAAAATGAAATTGAAAGTATTCCTTAAATATTTAGCATTAGTATGTCTCATTTATTCGGGTAATGGCTGGTCACAATCGAGTGAAATAGAAAATCCTCAAAAACTGTATTTAGTATTAAACGGAGTTTCTAAACACTTTAATGTGGATTCGAAATACGACAATGCTCCCTTGAACGAAAAAAACTGGGGATTAGGTATTGAATATCAATTTCCTCACAAAGCTTCTGATTCACTGCGTTGGATGGTAAATCTTGGACAGTTTCATGATTCATTTAATACGAACGCATTCTATGCCGGTGGTGCAGGGCTTTATGATCTCTACAGGAAAAATTATTGGTATGTCCAAACGGGTATTCAGTTAGCATTTTTCAATAGTCCAAGTTATAACGGTGGCACACCTTTTGTTGCCCCATTACCCATCATCAGTCTTGGTACCGATGCAGTTGCAGCCAATATCACTATCATTCCGAGATTGAATCAGATTATGGACGCTGGAGTAGTGTTTATGCAATTCAAAGTAAAAATGAATTAATCATTCTATTTTCAGAATAAGAGTATTGCGTATTAGGTTTTACTCTATCTTATATTCTTTAGCTTGACGTTCAGTAATGTAAGTCATGTTCGTTGATTTAGCACTATTTGCATATTCTAAGAGCCTCGGATCTATTCCCATACTTTCTAAATATCTAGATAAGCTTTGATTGATTCTTTGTTGCTGCTCTACATCGATTATTTGCGTTTTACTATAGTAATGGTGCAGTCCCAAGTGTCCTGTTGTAGGAATTTTCCTTTTTACTCCGCCAAAAAAAGCGTAAGCACATGAGGATAAACAATCTGCCGAACTAAACTCAGTATTACCAATAATTGTATTGAACTTTGCTTCTCGAATTCGTTTACCAATCATTAGTCCACTATCCAGCATTCCTCCTTTACTAGAGAATAAAACATAAGTTCCAGCAGGGAAGTTTTGGGAATATTCAGTAAATTGCTTTGGCGTATCTTTGGTAATCACTCCAACGGCAATAATCATCTTTTGACACTTTGGCTCCAAGTCTTCAAAACATCTAGTATCTGTAGAAAGCTCCATTGCAAAACTTGGCACAAAAGCCATTGTTAAAACAATATACAAAACAGATATTAGGAAAGTTTTAAATTTAAGAATGAGATAAATAGTCGGATACATGGTTCTAATAACAATTGTATTTTAGGCGATGACCAAGGGTTGAGTACATCCAAGTTAAGGTAATCAAAATCCTTAGTATTACGTGTTACTAAATCAAGTCCATAATGAAGCGCCGTTGCGGCTAAAAGACTGTCTATAGTCGGCAACGGTCTTCCTACAGTGAACATTAACTTCCCCCAGCGGTCAGCTGCAAAATGATCAATCGTCAAAGTTCTCCCTGAAAAAAATATGGGAAGATCTGTTTCAAGCCAATCAAGAAGCTTTGTTCTATGCACATTATCTTTAATTCCTTGTAGCCCTTGTGCAGCTCTCCTAAGGTTAGAACACTAATATACAAAGATTCAACTGGTCTTTGAGAAAGCCACTCCACCAATCCAGGATTAGGATTTTTTTTAAATAATTCCGATAGAGCATTAGTGTCCAAAAGATAACTCAAAGTTCAAAGTCTCTAGTCAATGTTTGTTCACGTTCGAATATAGTTTCTTCAATTCCAAAGAATGGAGAGCTCTGCATAAATGCAGTTAAGGTCAGTTGATTATTGGTCAAACGTTCATACATCGACTGCGAAATAACAACAGCAACAGAATGGCCATGCAGTGTAATTTTTTGTGGCCCTTCACTTTGAGCACTTTTTACTAGTTCAGAAAGTTTTGCTTTAGCTTCTTGCATTTGCCATGTTCCCATGGATTAACCTCCTGAAAAAAATCTGACTAGATTAGTTAGAATTATAGCTAGATGATCTATTTTAATCGCTTTAATTTTGTTGGTTTAGGTTTATTTTACTTCTAGGAATAGCATAGTCTGAAGTAAAAACCTCATTAAGAATAATGACTTAACGGCTGATAATACGTGTAATTGAAGAGAAGTTGCCGGAATTAATTAGCTTACCATTTTCTCCTCGATCAAAACGTTGAACTGCAAGGATGCGAGGAAAGTGTCCAAGTTCAGGTAAATCTACTTCACTTGAACTAATGATTTTAGCGTTAGCACATTTAATACCCAAAGCCTTTAGTAAAGCATAGCCGGTAGCTTCGTTTTCAACGAGATTCATCACTATAAAACATCAATTAGGGACGCAAAAGTACCCACCTGAAACAAACGTTTTACCTTTTAAATCTTGAGCCGTCGGATGATAACCGATTGCTTTGTAAGATCGTTCACTTGTATCTAATTTTTGACAAATGGTCTTTGAATCCGATACCAACTCTTCGGGAATGAAACCAAATTTAGAAGAGTGATCCCAATAAAAATGACCTTTTGGTTCTTCTATCATTTTTGGGGGAGAATCCTTATTGAAATTTTTCCGTGTCTTGTCATGAAGATCTAACCAATTACTCAGGACTTTTTCTTCGCTACCATCGGCATGATCACCGCCCATACAATGTTCAATTTCGTGATCAAGAATGAACCTTGGTGAATTCGGCATGATGTAAATGTCACAAGTTTTTTTATCTAGATCGTACATGGCACATCCAAAAACAACTGCACCTAACATTTTTTTGACTACGGGCAGGGATGACCAACAGGTCGCATTCAGTTCCGCTATGCTTTTGTCGTGCACTGTGATGGTTAACTCTGGCCAATCCTCAACCTGGTAGGAAATTGTGCTGCAGCTCGATAAAACCAATGATGTCAGAATAAAAATGAGCTTTTTCATACGATTCCCTTAACTTTAAGGTGGTTGTGGTTGTGTTTCTTGAATGATGGATTTGTTGGGGTTAAGAACGATTTCTACTTTGTTTGGATAAGACCACATCGCTCCAGTCAACATGTCAGTAATTCCGAAGTCCAGTAGAATACTGGCCATAGCAATCGGTTGCGCTGAGGACTTTATTAAAATGTCATCGCTCTGATAGTGCTCTGCACTACAGGTAGCAGTTAAATTTGATTTCCCTTTTGGAACTGTCAACAGATTCTCAAATGGTGTAACCTTGCCAAGATTTATTCCTCCTTTTCCTATCACCAAACATTGTGAGCTTGGTGGTGTGATGTCGAAGGTAATTATTTGGGAGGTACCCTGGGTCATGGACGCACAACCAACTATCCCTTGGCCTAATAAAACGAATAGGGCGAGTATTTTCTGAGGGATGTGATTGCTTCTCATTAAAAATCTTTCTCGGTAATAAATCTAAAAGTTGCTTTACTTTTTTTGATTAAATCACGGTTAGATTTTTAGTAATTGACATAGGTCAAGATATGAAGAATTTCTTGATATATCTGGTTAAATAACTTAAAAAATAAGGATCTACAGCTCTTAAGTTTCGAGCAAGCTCTATAAGGTTAGTTTCATTTTTTTAAATCAGAATGGATGGCTTTATTCATCAATATCGTGTTCTTAAAAAGCTTTGGCTTTGCAAGTAACTTTCAGTCCATCTAGATTTTTATATTAATTCCAAGTAAAGTTACTCAGAATTACCCAGCTAAGTAAAGACGCTGTCCTGCTGCAACCCGCTTTCGATCCTCAAGTTGAACTCCCCATTGCTGACCAAGTATTGACCATTTAGAGAAGGCCTCAACGGTCGCATCGATGATGATTGCTGGATGATGAATGTCAAACTTTTTGCCTACTGTTATTAACTCATCTCGCGTGAAATCATCTCCTCGACTAGCTACTGTCATTTGATGCTGTCTTGTATATCCTGTTCCTGCTGAGTAGGTTAAGTCATAGGCTGGCGCTAACTCCCAACCAGAAGTTTTATTTTTCATTAAGAAAGAAATATTTTTCACATGGTCATCTTGATTACGACCAACTACATTGAAGATCATTCTTCGATAAGCCTGCTCCATTGTGGGGTATCCTAGAAGTAATTCTTGGATTTGCCTCAGCCATGCCTCATAGCTATATGCTCCTGGCAAGTTATAGTCTACATGGGTCATACCTGCTAGGCTATGCATGTGGTGCTTAGTCATTTGTTGACGGTCAAAACGTCTCGTCATAAAGTGAAATAGCTCACCATCTTCCAAATAGCTTACTTCCTCCATGTCGAGGCCGAGTTGCTTTGCTAACAATGCATAGGTATATTCAATACGGTTGAATGGTTTTGCTTTGTTGTCACGCTCACTAGCAGAATTAACGCCATCAAATTTAATCATCCAATGTTCTTCGCCAGAACGGTATTTTGCAAAACCTGATCGAACCTTATTTTTTTCACGATCCCACAAAATCAGTGCTTTAGGTCTTGCCCCGCCAGCCGATCCACCGACACGCATAATTTCGTGAACTGCCTCTCCAGTTTCCCCCTCAATTAAGCGCCTAGCAGATTCCACTAAGATTTGAATTTCTAGTGCTTGTTCTTCTTCCAGGCTTTTACGCTGAAGGTGTGGTGCATACTCAAGCGCTCCCATTGCTCGGTTACCAACATACAGTAAACACTGTACGGGACTCATTGAC
Organism: uncultured beta proteobacterium; assembly: GCA_903889595.1. GTDB lineage: Bacteria > Pseudomonadota > Gammaproteobacteria > Burkholderiales > Burkholderiaceae > Polynucleobacter. The sequence continues at coordinate 56,657 of CAISYI010000089.1, read as the reverse complement.
TTCTCAAGCTCTCCGCGCTCTTCAAAATATTTTTTAATTATTAAGTTGCCGAAAGTATCTGGCAAAGAGTCAGCCAGTACCCCAGGTAGGCCCATAAACGCTTCTTGACGTTGTAAGTCTGGAAACTCGAAGGTACGAGACTCAATTGGTAAAAACTTGGGGGAAATGGCTAAGCCTCCATTTTGGATGTATTCGCTATCATAGGAAAAGCCAATGCGACCGTTCTCAAACTCCATCACTGTTCCGACCATTTCGTCCCACAAGCGAATATTGGCTTTTACAAGAACCTTAAGGCCAGTTTTACGTGTTCGTGGTTTTGGCGAAGGTGAATAAGATTTTTTAGTGTCCGACATTGATTAGAGGAGGTTTTTTGGGAGAAGTTGATCGGTAGGCGCGAACTCTTGGTTGCCCGCGAGTTGATAGCGCCTCTCCTCCAGGAAGTGTATCTGGAAGTGCGGTATTTAAAACTCCCAACAGTTGGAGGGCTCGTAATACTTTGATCACTGAGGTTAACCTCACGTCTCGACCCGCCTCTAACTCCATAATCGTTTTACGATTAAGCCCAGTTTTCTCTGCGAGAGCTTCAGTTGTTATATTGCGTTCAAGCCTTCTGGAGCGCAACCTAGCACCAAACTCACTCATATTTTCAAAGTCTGTTAAAAAGTCACCGATAGCGGACATATTAGCTCCATTATTTTCATAATGTCCAATATAGCATACTTAATGAGATATTTAAATATATTTTCATAATGTCCGTTATAGTAATCATATTAAGTGAAATTATCTAATTATGTCCTATTAAATGGATTTAATGACTTATTAATTTTTTCTTTGTTATTAAATAGTGCGAAGAAATACGATAGTTAAAAAAATAGGCAAAGCATTTAACTGGTGGAACGCGGGGGGCTTGTGAATCGATTCGTTGGTAATATTTGAGTCTTATGATAAGTTAAATTATTTGCAGAAAAGTTTAGTCGAGCTCTGCTTTAAATGAGTTTCTCTTAGTTTTTCATAGGAATCGATAACTAAATGGCTATCTAAGAATAAAATCAAATAACTATTGGAAAATATCATGAACTCCATCACACCATTTCAGATCACCCGAGAATTTCAGGCGCCAAGAACTTTACTTTGGGCTGTTCAAACGCAAGCCGAGCACCTTAAAAATTGGCTTAGTCCTCAGGGGTTTCATACTATTCATGTAGAGATTGACTTTAGGGTGGGTGGTCGTTATTTTTACGGCATTGAAGGGCCACATGGAATGCAAATGTGGGGCTTGCAAGAATATAAAGAAATCGATCCCGAGCTCAAATTAGTTCACTTACAAAGTTTTTCCAATAAAGATGGAGGATTAAGTCATCATCCGATGGCGCCTACCTGGCCAGCATATATGTGTGTAACTTCTACTTTTCAAGATAGTTCAAGTGGCGGTACGATTTACACCATTTCGTGGGAGCCACATGAAAGTGATGAAGTGGGTATTGCAACTTTTGACGCAGCTCGTGCAGGTATGCAAATAGGTTTTGACGGTACTTTTGCTAAGCTTGATCAATACCTAATTGAATTGCAGGGACTATAGGTCAAACAAAAAGGGCCTAAAGCCCATAACTAACTTACCTATTGGTGAAACCCGCGGGAATCAAACCCACGATGGCAAATCTTCTACATAAAACTCTAACTACTTAGAGAAGTCAAAACCCCACGAATAGATTCTTCGGAATTAATTCCTAAGGCTAGCCAACGGATATATGAACTGTTTTAGATATGACCGGAGTTAAATAGAGGCATAGCCCTCAATTTCAACTAAAAATCTTGGATCAGCTAAAGCTGAAACTACAACTAGCGTTGAAGCTGGACAATGACCTTGAAGATATTTTGCTCTGATTTCTACAAAATCTTTGATTTGTTGAGGACTTGTTAAATAAGAATTAATTTTAATTAGGTTGTTTACTGACATGTCAGACTCTTCAAGTATGGCGAGTATATTCCCCCATACTACCTCACATTGGTCAATCAATGAGTCTGGAACTGTACCGTCAGATTTGATTGCAACTTGACCAGAGATAACTAGGAATTTGGATGCTTCAGAAACTAGAACACCGTGAGAATAGGTTCCGTTAGGTGCTGAAATTGTTTTAGGTTTTAATAATTGAATCATATTTTCTGTTCCGTAAATTTGATTATATTCTGCATGAAATCTCCTTATTTTCTCTCCAAACTCTAACCCTAATAGGAGATAAATTAAAGTAGGCGATATACCTATAGGTTAAATAAGTCATCACTTATAAAAAAACGCCTTAAATTTCAGGTGTAAATCTCAAGAGCTAGTTGTGAAAAAGCTATCGCAACAGTACGAATCTGCTGACTGTGCAGTAAGCTCAATAATTGAATGGTTTTTGTTATTTCAAGCCTTTAGATATAGAATACAAATAATAAAATTCTAAATGGAGACACATCATGGATAGAAGATCCTTTGAAAAACTTCTTGTGAGTGGCGGCGTAGGTGCAGGCTTACTTCTCACTAACAGTTCATCTCATGCTAAATCATTTGAGGGAATGAATCCTGCAGATTACTTAAAACTGCCATCTAATTTCCGATCTATCTTCGATCAACCTTATCCCCAATTTACGGAACAAGAATACTCGAGAAGAAAACAAGCTCTTGTGGATGTAATGAACGCACAAGAAATCGATACGGTCCTTGTGGTGACTGCTGGAGGACTCGGTAATGCCACACGATGGCTTACCAATTGGCCTGGAACTCAACAAGCTCTTACTGTCTTTAGGCCCAATCAAAACTCTACAATGTTCGTGGAATACCATAATCACGTAGCTCAAGCAAAGATGCTTGCTAGAGATACTGAAGTCATTTGGGGAGGAGATAAGGGAATGGCTCCTTTGATGGAGTTTTTGGCAAAACAAAACGCTAAAAAAATTGGTGTCATTGGCCCCTTAGTTGGACCACGTTGGAAAATTCTGGAATCTAAACATCAAGTGGTGAGTCTAGATAACGAATATATCAAGTTAAGAATGATTAAATCAGAAGAAGAAATTTCTTGGCTAAGAATTGGTGCGGCAATGAGTGATTTAGGAATGACCGCCCTAATTAAAGGAACTCGCCCTGGCATGACTGAACACGAACTTGCTGATCTCATTGAAAGAACTTATATTGGTCTTGGTGGAAATAACTGGATTCATTACATTGGTTCAACACCGATGAAATCACCAGATGTATGTGTACCAAGACAATTCACCTCCAGAAGAAAAATCCAAAAAGGAGATTTTGTTTTTTGTGAACTATCCGCCTCATTTTGGGATTATTCTGGTCAAGTTTTAAGAGGGTTTTCGGTGGATGCTGAGCCAACTTCTCTTTACAAGGATTTGCATCAAACTGCATACAGCGCCTTTAACAGTATTACGAAAGTGATTCGCCCAGGGGTAAATACCAAAGAATTAATAGAAGCCTCGGGAATAATCGAACGTAATGGCTTTACAACTAATGACGATTTGGTTCATGGCTATGGTGGTGGATATTTTGCACCAATTTTAGGTTCCAAAAGTCGTCCCTCTGGACATCCTGTAGATATGGAATTAAAAGAAAATATGTGTATGGTTGTTCAACCTAATGTCATTACTCCTGATCAAAAAGCTGGTGTGCAATTTGGTGAACTGGTAAGAGTTACGAAAAATGGTTTCGAATCACTTCATCGAATGCCTCATGGCTTATTTAGAGCTGGGCAAGACGTAAAGGTTGTTAATACTTAAAAAATTAACATCTATCTAAAGGCTGATTTAATAATTTAGGTAAGTTAAAGCTGAAAGTATTTCATTGAATTAAAGAGGCTCTAAACCAAGGCTTTCTTTATATTTGTTGGAATAAATGACTCTCTACGCAGTCCGAAATTACCCGGTAGTTGTCAAAAAAAGCCAACCGGGTGAGGTTAGTTTTTAAGGCTTTGGTTGAACCGGCGAACCAGAAATGTCTGTGTGGGGATTTACTTGGTGTGAGGATAGACTCCATGCAGAAGGCAGCTAAGTGACTATATTGATAGGAGACGATGATAATTGTTATCCTGTATATTGGCCAATTAATCAGATTTTAATGACACTATGTTTTTTCATCGCTTTTTTAACTTTTTATTAAATGACTCCTAAAATTTCTGCAATTATCATCACCAAAAATGAAATTCTAAACATTGCAGAATGTCTCAACTCTCTATCTGATTTCGTAGATGAAATTATTGTAGTCGACAATGAAAGTACAGATGGCACTGTTAAGATAGCAGAACAATTTCAAGCAAAAGTTATTCAAACTACTTCATGGCCTGGATTTGGCCCTCAAAAAAATGTCGCTCTCGGTCATGTAACCCACGAATGGGTTTTATCAATCGATGCTGATGAAAGATTAACTCCTGAATTAATTTATGAGATGAAATCTGCCTTATCTGATTCACAAGATATTATTTGTTTTTCTATACCAAGACTGAGTCAATATTGCGGTACGTTTATCCATCATAGTGGATGGTATCCAGATTATGTGGACCGTTTGTTTAAAAGAGGTCATGCACAGTTCTCAGACCATTTAGTGCATGAACGCTTAATACCGAATGGTAAAACAAAAAAACTTAAAAATCATTTAATACATTACAGTTATCGTAATTTTGAACAAGTCATTCAAAAGGTAAATCGCTACTCAACTTTAGGTGCTGAGCAAGCTTTTCAAAAGGGGAAATCTTCTTCTTTATTTTCTGCGCTTGTCCACGGATTTTGGGCATTCTTTCGGACATTTATTTTGCGTCTTGGATTTTTGGATGGCAAATACGGTTTTGCACTTGCGATTTCAAATGGGCAAGCTTCGTATTACAAATACATCAAATTAATGCATTTAAACCAGCAAAATAAAAATTAATTTGCTACATTACTCAGACGATTCGTTCTAGGTTAGAGCCGATTATTAGGATGTGGCGGTTTTCAAAATCCAACGGAATTACGGAAGGTTGCCATACTAAAATGGAATTGGTTTCTAGAGATTGATAAAAAAAAGCCAACCGGGTTAGGGTTGGCTTTTAAGGTTTTGGTGGAACCGGCGGGAATCGAACCCGCGTCCGCAAATCCTCTACAAAGAGTTCTACATACTTAGTTATATCATTTGATTTAATTCATGCAACGCGGATTAACACGCTTTACAGGAACGATTCCCTTTAGTTCTAGCTCCATTAACAGTGACCTTTAATGGCACGATCCGATATAAATGACCTCGAATGGTATTTCTACCCCAACCTATCGGCAAACTGGTACGAGGGCCACAGCCCTTAGGCTGCTAGTGCGTAACGTTCGTCGTTAGCAGTTATTACAATTCCCATTGATTTACGAGATAACGGGTCCTCGGTATGCCCTCCGTGCTTCGCAATCCACGTCGAAACCAAGTCGGTCCCAATGATGCTCTTTCATGCTTTCACAGAATAGATGATTATTCTAGTCCTTTTTACTTAAAAAGGATATCCTCAATTTCAGAAGGGTTTTGAACGAGGTAGGTTGCACCCCAGCTATGCGCTGGTGATTCTTCACCACAATAGCCGTAAGCAGCAGCAATAGTATGCATTCCAGCAGCGTGACCTGCCTGAATATCCCTTAAATCATCGCCAACATAGATCGATTTACTTGGATCAATCTTTAGCATTTGGGCACATAAAAGGATGGGGGCTGGGTGGGGTTTGGGGTATGCGGTCGTATCGCCACTCACAATAGCTGGAGTTCTTTGATCAAGTCGCATACTTTTAACCAATGGATGCGTAAAGCGTTCTTGTTTATTTGTTACGATCCCCCAAGGGATACGGTGATGGTCTAATTGATCGAGTAGGGCTTCAATCCCTTGAAAAAGCTCTGTATGAACATGGATTGCTTGTTCATAATTATTTAAAAACTCATCACGAATTGACAAAAAACTAGGATCATCTGCCTCAATTCCTAAAGCGACTTTGATTAAACCTCTTGCCCCCATGGATGCCATCGGTCTCAATAACTCCAAAGGTTTTGGACTTAACCCTCTGGATATTAATAACTGATTTGCTGCAGCCGCAAGATCGGGGGCCGTATCTGCTAGGGTGCCATCTAAATCAAACAAAACACTTTCATAGGTGGGGGCTCGAACAGATTTCAAAGGAGTAGTCAAAGGTTTACCTTCTGTTTGGGTCAGTATTTGAAGAAAAATTAAAGAGGTTTTCTGACGGCAATCATGTAGTTGACATCCACGCCTGGACCCAGGTAATAATGATCTGTAATAGGGTTGAAGTGAAGGCCTGTCATATCTAGTGGCTCTAAGCCAGCATCTCTAGTAAAGGAAGTTAACTCCGAAGGTTTGATGAATTTTGCATAATCATGGGTTCCCTTGGGCAAAAGGTTCAGAATATATTCTGCACCGATAATCGCCATTAAATAGGACTTTAAATTACGATTTAAGGTGCTAAAAAATAAAGTACCACCTGGTTTAGCCATTTTAGCCGCTGCTAGAACAATAGATTTTGGATCTGGCACATGTTCAAGCATTTCCATACACGTTACGATATCAAATGCTTCTGGATTTTTTGCAGCCATTTCTTCTGCACTGATCAATTCATATTGAACTGATGTTTGTGTTTCTAAGGCATGCAATTTGGCTACTTTTAAGGCTTTACTGGATAAATCAATACCAGTTGTATCTGCACCACACTTGGCTAAGGACTCAGATAAAATCCCGCCGCCACAACCAATATCAATGATCTTCATCTTTGAAACTACTGTTTTGCTCTGAATCCAATCTAAGCGAAGCGGATTGATTGCGTGAAGTGGCTTAAATTCACTTGTTTCGTCCCACCAACGACTGGCGAGTTCACTAAATTTATCTAACTCTGCTTGATCTTTGTTTTCGGTATTCATTTTTAAAGGATTATATTGTTCAGTAAGAACGATTATCCAACATATTGAAATAATCTTTTTATTCTGTTGCAAATAGTTGGAGTAAAAAAAAGCCCGGATAACCGGGCTTTATGGAAAGAGCTAATTAGATTAGTTCTTTTTTGTACCTACAACTTCTACGATAGCGCGGCGGTTTAATGCACGGCCAGCAGCAGTTTTGTTGTCAGCAACTGGCTCTGAGAAAGCTTTACCTTCAGTGTAAACACGGCTAGCTTCTACGCCATTTTTAACCAAATATGCTTTAACAGCTTCAGCACGCTTGAGAGATAATTTCTTGTTGTATGCAAGGCTACCGATATTGTCAGTGTGACCGATTACGATAATCACTTCAACAGTAACAGCTTTTAACTTAGATGATAAATCGTTTAATTTAGCAGCACCTTCAGGCTTGATAACAGACTTATCAAAGTCAAATAATGCATCAGCTAATAATGTAACTTTAGTGCTTGAAACTACAGGAGCTGGAGCCGGTGCAGGAGCTGGTGCAGCAGCAGCAGGTGCTGCAGGTGCAGCTTTTGGAGCTGGCTTGATTGCGCCGTCACAATCTACAGCAGCAGTTGCAGGAGTCCAGAAACTGTCTCTCCAGCAAAGTGATGAATCACCACCAGAACGAGCGTTTGTTGTGCCTGAGCCGGACGCCCAGTTATCGATGTTTTGAGCTTGCGCGAAGCCTGAGACAGCCAATAATGCAGCTGTAATTGTAGCTAATCTAACTGTGCGAGTAGTTTGGTTCATATTTTATCTTCCTCTTAAATTCATTGAATTAAGTATTTTGGTTAACTTTTGATTAAAATTACTTCTAAATTATAACAACATGTTTATTGTAGTTTGTGGCTTTATTACAAATCAAACATTTAACAACAAAATTTCTGAAGTGTTGTTATTTCGCATGGTAAAATAATTTAATGGAATATGCCGCTAAAGAAACACTACCCGTATCACTAGAAGACGAAATGCGGCGGTCCTATTTGGACTACGCAATGAGCGTAATCGTAGGACGAGCGCTGCCCGATGCACGTGATGGTTTGAAGCCAGTTCACCGCAGGGTTCTTTTTGCAATGCACGAGCTCAACAATGATTGGAATCGTGCGTACAAAAAATCTGCCCGTATCGTCGGTGACGTTATCGGTAAATATCATCCTCACGGAGATTCAGCTGTTTACGACACAATTGTGCGTATGGCTCAAAACTTCTCCTTACGCTACATGCTTGTGGATGGTCAGGGAAACTTCGGTTCTGTCGATGGTGATAGTGCCGCGGCAATGCGTTATACAGAAATTCGTCTATCAAAAATAGCTCATGAGTTATTAGCAGATATTGATAAAGACACTGTTAACTACGGTCCAAACTATGACGGTAGTGAACATGAACCACTAATTTTACCGGCTAAGATTCCTAATCTATTAATTAACGGATCTTCAGGTATTGCTGTAGGTATGGCCACCAATATACCTCCTCATAACATTGATGAAGTAATTAATGGTGCTTTGCACTTATTATCAAATCCTGAATGTACGATTGATGAGCTAATTGACTTTATTCCTGCTCCAGATTTCCCAACGGCAGGTATTATTTATGGTATTCAAGGTGTCAGGGATGGTTATCGAACTGGTCGCGGCAGAGTTATTATGCGGGCTAAGACCCACTTTGAAGATATGGAAAAGGGTCAGAGACAATCGATTATTGTTGATGAATTGCCATACCAAGTAAATAAAAAGAATTTGTTGGAAAGAATCGCTGAATTAGTAACAGAAAAGAAGATAGAGGGAATTTCTGATATTCGGGATGAGTCTGATAAGTCTGGTATGAGAGTAGTGATTGAGCTAAAACGTGGCGAAGTGCCCGAAGTGGTTCTAAATAACCTCTACAAGAACACCCAATTACAAGATAATTTTGGTATGAATATGGTTGCTCTAGTAGACAACCAGCCAAGACTATTGAATTTGAAGCAATTACTCGAATGCTTCTTAAGGCATCGTAGGGAAGTTGTTACGCGTAGAACTATTTTTGAACTTCGTAAGGCTCGTGACCGTGGTCATGTCCTAGAAGGTCTAGCTGTTGCTCTTGCAAATATTGATGAGTTTATTGCTCTGATTAAGGCTGCAGCTTCTCCACCAGATGCAAAACGTGAGTTACTTGCACGTGTTTGGGACTCTGAAGTGGTACGTGAAATGTTAGTAAGAGCTGGAGAAAATGTTCAAGGTGGAATTGGAGCGTATCGTCCAGACCGTCTACCGCCAACACTTGGTTTACAACCAGACGGTTTGTATCGCTTATCTGATGATCAAGCGCAAGAAATTTTGCAAATGCGATTGCAACGTTTAACTGGGTTAGAGCAAGATAAGATTGTTCAAGAATATAAAGTTGTCATGGATCAAATTACCGATCTCCTTGATCTATTAGCTAAACCAGATCGCGTTACTACTGTAATTCACCAAGAATTGCTCGAGTCAAAGGCTGAATTTGGTCAAGAGGGTAGTGATAATGGTCGTCGCTCTGTAATTGAAATGAATGCTACAGAGTTGTTTACTGAGGATTTAATTACTCCACAAGACTTAGTTGTTACGCTTTCTTATACCGGTTATTTTAAGAGTCAGCCACTATCAGAGTACCGTGCTCAAAAAAGAGGTGGTAGAGGTAAAAAAGCGACTACTACTAAAGACGAAGATTGGATTCAAACCCTATTTGTCGCGAATACACATGACACAATCCTTTGTTTTTCTGACAGAGGACGACTTTATTGGTTAAAAGTGTGGGAAGTTCCGCAAGGAAGTAGTAACTCCAGAGGTAAGCCAATCGTTAACATGTTCCCCTTAATTGAGGGTGAAAAAATTACTACAATTTTGCCGATTAAGGGTTATGTTGATAATCAATATGTATTTATGGCAACCAAGAATGGTATTGTCAAGAAAACAGCTTTAAGTGATTTTTCTAACCCTAGAAAAGGTGGAATTATTGCAGTTGATTTAGATGATGGTGATGTTTTGGTTGGAGCTGCCATTACTGATGGCAAACATGATGTGATGTTGTTCTCTGATGCAGGTAAAGCCGTACGTTTTGATGAGAATGATGTGCGCCCTATGGGACGAACTGCTCGTGGTGTTAAAGGTATGAATTTAGATGGTGGTCACTTGGTGATTGCAATGCTTGTGTCTGCAAGTGAAACTGAAGATACACAATCTGAAACATCCATGAAAGTTCCATCTAGCGTTTTAACGGCAACTGAAAACGGTTTTGGTAAAAGAACACCAATAGCTGAATATACAAGACATGGTAGAAATACGAAGGGTATGATTGCGATCCAAACATCGGATCGCAACGGTAAATTAGTTGCCGCTTCATTAGTATCTACAGAAGACCAGATCATGTTGATTACTACGGGTGGTATTTTAGTGAGAACCCGAGTTTCAGAAATACGTGAAATGGGTAGATCAACTCAGGGCGTGAAGTTAATCAATGTGGACGAGGGTACTGTACTTTCTGGTTTGCAAAGAATCTCTGAAAGTATGGATGAGGATGACTTAAATTCTGATGACGATACCATTGTTGGAGAGTCTGAAGTGAATGATGAAAATACTCCTCCGTCAGATACAAATGATGAGAATCCTACCGAATAAGCTGCTTTCCAATCTAGTTAAACTCTATGCTTTTTGACCAACGTATTTACAATTTTGCACCTGGTCCTGCAACACTTCCTGAAGAAGTGTTGCAGCTTGCCTCAAAAGATATCCTAAACTGGCAGCAACTGGGTACCGGGGTGATGGAAGTAAGTCATCGGGGTAAGCCTTTTATGGCTTGCTATCAAGAAGCGATAACTGATTTGCGTGATTTGATGCAAATTCCAGATAATTATGAAATTCTTTTTCTCCAAGGCGGTGGAATTGGTGAAAATGCTGCTATTCCTATGAATTTGATGGCGCTTGGAAAAAATGGTCCTCAAGCAGATTTTGTGGTCACGGGTACTTGGTCACAAAAATCAATCTCCGAGGCTTCTAAATATGGCTTGGCTAGACTTGTAGCGAGTAGCAAAGAACAGGGTTTTAACACAATTCCTAGCAATTCGACTTGGGATATTTCCGAAGATTCAGCCTACTTACATATTTGTGACAATGAGACCGTGGGTGGACTTGAATATGGTTACGTCCCAATTACTAAAGGCATTCCTTTGGTCGCTGATATCTCTAGCAATATTCTTTCTAAAGTAATTGACGTATCAAAGTATGGCGTACTATTTGGTGGAATTCAGAAAAATATTGGACCTGCTGGTATGACCATTGTCATTGTTCGTAAAGATTTAATTGGCCATGCAATGCCGATTACTCCAACCGTTTGGGATTGGAAAATTCAAGCTGCCAATGATTCCATGATTAATACTCCTCCAACCTTTGCAATATATCTTGCCGGCCAGGTTTTTAAATGGCTAAAACGACAGGGTGGAGTGAGTGCAATTGAAGCAATTAATCGTAAAAAATCAGAATTACTTTATCAAATCTTGGATAAGAGTTCCTTATTTGATGCAAGGATAGATCCTGTTTATCGTTCAAAGATGAACGTTACTTTTTATTTAAAAGATGAATCATTAATGGATATTTTCCTAAAAGGTGCTGAAGATAACGGTATGATTGGTTTAAAAGGCCATAAAAGCGTTGGTGGTATAAGAGCTAGTATTTATAACGCAATGCCACTTTCAGGTGTTGAGAAGTTAGTCCATTACATGCTTGAATTTGAGAGAAAAGCCTGATGAGTGATGAGTTAAAAGATCAAGAAGAAAAGCGGCTATTGCCACTTCGTCAGCAAATTGATGCGGTTGATCAAGAAATCATCAAACTCTTATCAGATAGAGCCAAAATTGCGCTTGCCGTTGGTGCTGTAAAGCATGAATACGGTTCACCCGTATTTCGCCCTGAAAGGGAAAAACAGGTTCTCGAAAAATTAGCTCTACGTAACCCAGGCCCATTAAAAACAAAAGGATTGCAAGCGATTTGGCAAGAGGTAATGTCGGCTTGCAGAGATATTGAAGGCTCTATCTCAGTCGCCTATTTGGGGCCAGCTGGTACATTCTCGGAAGAAGCGACCTTACAATTTTTTGGCCAATCAACTCAGTTAGTGCCTTGCTCTTCTTTAGATGAAGTTTTTGCACAAGTAGAAAATGAAACGGTCCAATACGGTGTTTTACCCATAGAAAACTCCTCTGAAGGAGCCATTTCAAGAACATTAGATTTGTTATTGGAATCAAACTTAATTATTAGTGGTGAAATCGCTATCCCAATTAAGCACTCACTTCTGAGTCTTTCAGGTACCCTTGAAGGGGTGACGCAAGTCAGTGCTCATGCACAGGCGCTCGCCCAGTGTCAGCAGTGGTTGACAGTGAACACTCCACAGTTACAGCGCCAAGCAGTTAGTAGCAATGCTCAGGCCGCCAAGGAGGCTGCCTTAAATCCTGCGCAAGCAGCAATTGCCAGTTCTTCTGCTGCCAGTCAGTATGGCTTAAAGGTTATACAGCAGGGGATTCAAGATGATGCGCATAATCGGACAAGATTCATCGTTGTTGGTAAGCAAGCTTGTTTACCCAGCGGTTCAGATCAAACTTCATTGATCTTATCGGTAGCCAACAAACCCGGTGCTGTTTATCAAATGTTGGCCCCACTTGCTAAACATGATGTATCGATGACTCGGTTTGAGTCTAGACCTGCAAGAAAAGGTACGTGGGAATATCATTTCTATGTGGATATTGAAGGTCATCAAAATGATGCCAAAGTGGCCGAGGCACTGAAAGAACTTTTAAATACGACCGCCTTTTTTAAATGTCTTGGATCTTATCCAAAAAGTAATCCTACGCAAAAAAATACATGATGGCATGCATGATTTGCTAATTAAGTATTAAAGATACAATATTTACTAACTCAACATTGATAGTCGTTACTCATGTCAGAAAACACTAAAGTCACTCCAGGTCTTCCCCAAGTCCGTGCCATTGCACCTTATATCGGTGGAAGACCCATTAGCGAAGTTGCTAGAGAATATGGTCTTGATGAAAACAAGATTATTAAGCTGGCCTCAAACGAAAACCCACTTGGGTTACCAGAGTCTGCTAAAAATGCAATGTTAGCCGTGATGAATGATTTGGGTCGATACCCTGATTCAAATGGCTATGAGTTAAAGAAAGTTATTTCTGAAAAACTTCAAGTACCAGATCATTGGCTAACTTTGGGTAACGGTAGTAATGATATTTTAGAATTGGTTACACGATCAGTAGCTCAAAGTGGTGATGAAATTATATTTTCAAAGCATGCTTTTGCTGTTTATCCTTTAGCAACTCAAGCCGTGGGTGCAAAGGCAATTGAAGTAGATGCTAAACCTGCTGATTTAGGCCATGACCTCGATGCTATGTTGTCGGCAATCAACCTAAATACAAAATTAATTTTTGTGGCCAATCCAAATAATCCTACCGGTAGTTTTTTATCCGGTGCAGAAATTGAAGTATTTTTGAGTAAAGTTCCAAGCCATATCGTAGTGGTAGTTGATGAGGCTTATAACGAATACTTATTGCCTGAGCAACAATATGATGCAATTGACTTTGTGCGTCAATATCCGAATGTTTTAGTATCTCGAAGTTTTTCTAAGGCGTATGGTTTAGCTGGCTTACGCCTGGGATTTAGTGTTGCACAGTCCGAATTAACTGATCTACTGAACCGTATCCGTCAACCATTTAATGTGAACTCATTAGCAATGGCCGCAGCGATTGCCGCCTTCAATGATGCACCGTTTTTAGCGCAGGGCGCAGCTATTAATCGGGCTGGATATATACAACTTACTCAAGCTTTTGAGCAAATGGGTTTACATTATTTACCATCTGCTGGCAATTTCGTTTTAGTACAAGTTGGTGAAGATGATCAGGCAGGTAGCAGAGTCAATCTTGAACTATTAAAAGCAGGTATTATCGTCCGTCCAGTTGGCAACTATGGATTACCGAAATGGCTAAGAATCTCGATTGGTTTGCCAGAAGAAAATATGGCTTTTATTGCTGCCCTTAAAAAAATTCTCAGTAAATAATTTTCTACGATTTGAATTCATGCCTTTGACTACACCAGCTCTTCATACAGTGACTAATTCATTCCCGACGGTTGGTATTGTAGGCGTTGGTTTGATTGGGGGCTCTCTAGGGCTAGCATTAAAGCACCAACAAATTTCTAGTAGTGTCTTAGGGTGCGGAAGATCACAATCTAATATGGAAGAGGCCATGAAGCTTGGTGCTATTAGCCAAATTTCTACGCTAAAAGAGATTAGTGAACAAGCTGATTTAATTATTCTATGTGTGCCTGTTGCGCAGACGAAATTGGTGTTAACTCAAATACAACCTTATCTTCGAAAAGAAACTATTATCATTGACGTAGGTAGTACAAAATCGGATGTAATTGCCATTGCTAAGGAGGTTCTGGGTGAACAAGTTGCTCAGTTTATTCCTTGTCATCCCATCGCTGGGGGAGCGCAACACGGTGCCTCGGCAGCGAAGTTTGATTTATTTGAACAGCGTCAATTAATTATTTGCCCTTTACTAGAAAATCCGCCCCAAGCAATCTTGATGATTGAGCAAATGTGGCAACAGTTAGGCGCTATCGTATTTCAGATGTCGGCTCTCATGCATGATCATATTTTTGCCGCAGTTTCTCATTTGCCACATCTTCTTTCTTATGCGCTCATGTTGCAAGTGGCTAATTCAGAAGATGCCCAATCTAAATTTGCCCACGCTGGAGCTGGTTTTAGAGACTTCACAAGAATAGCTGGTTCAAGTCCAGAAATGTGGCGGGATATTTCGTTTGCCAACTCAGATGCGATTCTCACACAACTCGATGAGTATATAAACATCTTGCAACACTTTAAAAAGCTGATTCAAGACGGAAATAGTGAACAATTAGAAAAACTACTAATGATTGCCAGTCAATCAAGAAATAACTGGAAAGGTTAATTTGTGAGTATTTCTTCACTGCATCTAGAGCCCATTGCATCCGCTCGTGGCCAGATTACTTTACCGGGATCCAAAAGTATTTCGAATCGTGTATTACTTTTAAGTGCCTTAGCTAGTGGCATAACAACCTTACATGGATTATTAGATGCGGATGATACGCAGGTGATGCAATCCGCTTTGAAAGCTCTTGGTGTGCAATTAGAAAACCATAAACAAGATCAAGAATCAGTACTTCTTGTTCATGGTTGTAAAGGGAAGTTTATCAATAGTAGTGCTGATTTATTTATGGGTAATGCCGGAACTGCTATACGACCATTAACAGCCGCGCTTGCTATTCTTGGCGGGGATTACCATCTTCATGGTGTACCAAGAATGCATGAGCGTCCGATTGGGGATTTGGTTGATGGACTCAGAGGAATTGGTGCAAAAATTGACTATTTAGGGCAGGCTAATTACCCACCTATTCAAATTGGCTTTGGTCATCTGCTATTAGATCAGCCGGTAAAGGTACGAGGAGATGTTTCAAGCCAATTTTTAACAGCCTTGTTAATGGCCTTGCCTTTAACTGCCCATCCTAGGGACATTTGTATTGAGGTGATTGGTGAATTGATTTCAAAGCCTTATATTGAAATTACACTTCGTCTAATGGAAAAATTTGGTGTCAAAGTTGTAAATAATGATTGGAAATCTTTTGTAATACCAGCTTTTGAAAATGCTAAAGAGTCAATTTACTCATCACCTGGAGACTTTTGGGTTGAGGGAGATGCATCCTCAGCCTCTTATTTTTTAGCTGCAGGCGCTTTGGGTGGTGGACCACTGATGATTAAAGGAGTTGGTAGAGAGAGTATTCAAGGGGATGTGGCCTTTGCCAATGCACTGGCAATGATGGGTGCAAATGTTACGCAAGGACATAATTGGATAGAGGTCAGAGGGGTCGACGAAGCTGGGCTACAGGCAATTGATATCGATTGCACGCCAATTCCTGATGCTGCTATGACTTTGGCTGTTTTGGGACTATTTGCCAAAGGTACGACTCGTTTAACTGGGATAGCTAGCTGGCGAGTTAAAGAAACAGACCGAATTGCAGCGATGGAATGTGAACTAAAGAAATTTGGTGCGTCAGTTTCTTCGGGTGACAATTTTATTGAGGTTAGCCCTCCGCAAAAATGGACCATCCCAAAAGGTGGGGTTGATACTTACGACGATCACCGGATGGCGATGTGTTTTTCATTGGCAGCATTTGGTCCAGTACCCTTAGAAATTAATGATCCAGAATGTGTCAGTAAAACTTTCCCCCATTATTTTGATGAGTTACGTTCCGTCATCACAGAGTCGAAATAATTGCAGGGATTATCTTTCATGGTTTCTAATCCTACTTTTCCTGTCATCGCTATTGATGGTCCCACTGCATCAGGCAAGGGGACCGTTGCTCAATTAGTAGCAAATCATCTGGGTTTTCATTACTTAGATAGTGGTGCTTTGTACCGTATTGTGGGTCTTGCTAGCTTACAAAATAAAATAGCTTTAGATCAGGGTTTAGCTCTTGCAGAAATGACGAAGTCACTACGTATTGAGTTTAAAGAAAATAATATCTATCTCGATAATCAGGACATTACAGAGTTAATCCGAACTGAAGAGATGGGTTTGCGTGCCTCAGCAGTGGGTGCTGTGCCAGAGGTTCGACTTGCTTTACTATCTTTGCAAAAGAGTTTTTTAAGGGCTCCGGGCCTAGTTGCTGATGGAAGAGATATGGCAACAGTGATCTTCCCAAATGCTGTTTTAAAGGTGTTTTTAACCGCTTCTGCCAAAATTCGTGCAGAAAGACGGTTTAAACAATTGAAAAACAAAGGAATATCTGCTAATATTGACATTCTATTAAGTGACTTATTGGCTCGTGATGAACGCGACACTCAGCGTAAAGATGCTCCACTACTTCAAGCAATGGATGCCCATCTACTAGATACTAGTGAGATGGATGTTGAAAAAGCGGTACAAAAAGTAATCTTTTGGTACCAAAAAGTAAGTAAAGAAGTTGGTATTTGAAGTTGTAATTTGTAGTAAAGAGTAGCCCCTTATTGAATCCCGGCGCGCCTTTTTTTAAATAGAAAGGTTCATTAAAGCGTCTCAATCAGGGTTTATAAACCTAACCCCGTTGGCACTGCCAACTAGATGAGTAAAAACCATGTCTGAATCATTTGCAGCCCTATTTGAAGAATCATTAGCCCGTTCAAATATGAAAACTGGGCAAGTTATTTCTGCCGAAGTTGTCAGAATTGACCATAATTTCGTTGTTGTAAACGCTGGATTAAAGTCTGAAGCCTTTATTCCTGTTGAAGAATTCCATAATGATCAAGGTGAACTTGATGTGCAACCAGGCGATTTCGTTTCTGTTGCGATCGATGCCTTAGAAAATGGTTATGGAGATACAATTTTATCCCGTGACAAAGCAAAACGCCTCGCTTCTTGGATGAATTTAGAAAAAGCTCTCGAGCAAGGTGAGATTGTCACTGGTGCAGTAACTGGTAAAGTAAAAGGTGGTTTAACTGTAATGGTTAACGGTATCCGCGCTTTCTTACCAGGATCATTACTTGATACAAGACCAGTTAAAGATACTTCTCCATTTGAAGGTAAAACAATGGAGTTCAAGGTCATTAAATTAGACCGTAAGAGAAATAACGTTGTTCTATCACGTCGTGCTGTAGTAGAAGCAAGTCAAGGTGAAGAGCGTCTCAAGTTAATGGACAACCTCAAAGAAGGTACAGTTGTTCAAGGTATTATTAAAAATATTACTGACTACGGTGCATTCGTTGATTTAGGTGGTATTGATGGATTGCTCCATATTACCGATTTGGCCTGGAGAAGAGTACGTCACCCAAGTGAAGTATTAACAGTAGGTCAAGAAGTTACTGCAAAAATCTTACGTTACGATCAAGACAAAAACCGTGTTTCACTCGGTATCAAGCAATTAGGCGATGATCCATGGGTTGGTATTGCAAGACGTTACCCACCAAGCACACGTTTGTTCGGTAAAGTAACTAACCTTACTGATTACGGTGCATTCGTTGAAATTGAAACTGGTATTGAAGGTTTAGTACACGTTTCTGAAATGGATTGGACTAACAAAAATATTGCACCAGGAAAAGCGGTTCAATTAGGTTTAGATGTAGAAGTAATGGTGTTAGACATTGATGAAGATAAGCGTCGTATTAGCTTAGGTATGAAGCAATGTAAAACAAATCCATGGGAAGAGTTCTCACGTAACCATAATAAAGGTGACAAGATTTCTGGCGCAATTAAATCAATTACAGATTTTGGCGTATTCATTGGATTAGATGGCGGCATTGATGGTTTAGTTCACTTGTCTGATATTTCATGGCAAGAAACTGGCGAAGAAGCTGTTAAAAAATTCAAGAAGGGTGATGAAATTGACACCGTTGTTCTTGCAATTGATGTCGAGAAAGAGCGTATTTCTTTAGGTATTAAGCAGATTTCTGGTGATCCATTTACAAACTATACTTCTGCAAATGATAAGGGTGCTTTAGTAACTGGTACCATTAAAACAGTTGATGCCAAAGGTGCTGTTGTACATTTAGCTGACGAAGTAGAAGCATATTTACGTGCCTCAGAAATTTCAACAGAACGTGTTGAAGATGCGCGTAACTTGTTAAAAGAAGGCGAAAGCATTTCTGCAATGATTATTAACGTGGATCGTAAATCACGTAGTATCAATCTTTCGATTAAAGCGAAAGATAATGCTGATCAACAAAAAGCGATGAGCAAGTTGCAAAATGATTCAAGCGCTGGTACGACTAACCTTGGAGCTTTATTAAAGGCTAAGTTAGATAATCAAGGCTGATAATGTAGATGCTACTGGGCGACCAGTAGCATCACTTTCATTATTTGGGAGATAGGAACTATGACTAATCAAAATAAAACTTATACTGAAGAAGTTACCCTAGATAGCTCAATAACTAGATCAGAGCTGATTGAATTATTAGCATCAAAATTTCCACAATTATTACCAAAAGACGTAGAGTTGGTTGTAAAAACCTTACTCGATGCTTTGACCAATGCCCTTGTTGAGGGTAAGCGAATTGAACTTCGTGGCGTCGGTAGTTTTGTTTTGCACCATCGACCGTCTAGGATTGGCCGTAATCCAAAATCTGGGGCACAAGTGATGATCCCAGAGAAAAAGATACCTCATTTCAAGCCAGGTAAAGAACTTCGTGAGAGGGTAGATTACAAGGCTGCCGTTTCCACTGTCCCATCCACTTCAAGTGAATGACCGTATTCATTAAATTCTTTTGGAAAAAATTAGTTATTGGAAGTAGATGGCTGTTCTTTGCATTCTTCTTCCTTTTGGCTTTATTGAATTCTCAAGAAGTTAGTTTTTATTGGTTTGTAAACCAATCCGTCAAAATCCCTTTAATGTTTATTATTTTAGGTGCATTTTTAATGGGTATGATCTTAGCTGGGCTTGCATTTTATCGATTAAATGGGAAGAGGTCTAAATGATTTCAGTTGCCAATTATTGGCTCGTAATCCTGCCGATTCTATTTGGAGTAGGATGGCTTGCATCCAATTGGGAACGTCGCCTCCAAGACGAGGTTGATAACGAAGAGCAAATTAAGAAACAAAAATCCACCTTCAAAGGTCTCAATTTATTATTAAATGAGCAACCCGATAAAGCGATTGATGCTTTAGTTGAGGTGGTTAAGCTTGATCCGGAAACGACAGAATTACATTTTGCTTTAGGTAGTTTATTTCGTAGAAGAGGTGAAACCGAAAGGGCAATCAGAATCCATCAACATTTGGTTGGGCGTGGTGATTTAAAAGTGCGTGATCGTAATCATGCGGCCTATGAACTTGGTCGTGACTTTTTGAGAGCCGGTATGCTTGACCGTGCTGAGGCAAGTTTGAATCAAGTGAGCGATGGAGGTTACAACATTCCCGCTAAAATTGCTCTGCTTGAAATGTACCAAATTGAGAAAGACTGGCGAAAAGCAGTTATTGCAGCTAACGAACTACAGGCAATTGAAGGTAAAAATTATCAAAATCAAATTGCTCATTTTTACTGTGAGCTAGCTCTGGAGTCAATTCGTAGAAAAGATTTCAATAATGCAGAAGAGTCAGTTCAACAATCTTTAAGTACAGTGGAAAACCATATTCGAGCAATCACTCTTAAAGGCGAGTTGAAGATGTTGGCCGGTCGACCCAAGGAAGCTATTTTGGTGTGGACAGAAATCGAAAAAAATCATGCCTCATATATGCATTTAATTGCTGATAAATGGATGACTGCCCATGCAGAAATTGGTCAAGAAAAAATTGGCTTACAGCATTTAAAAGATCAATTATCAGAGCAAGCTGGCGGCGAACTATTAGATATTGTTTATCGAAATTGTTTGAAAATTGAGGGTACTGAAGTTGCTGAGCAATTAATGTCAGACATTATGCTAACAACGCCGAGTTTAGTCGCCATGACTAAACGGCTTGAATCCCAATGGTTATTAGCAAAAGAAGCAAATAATCAAATACTTGAACAAGATATTAAGGCTTCCCTTGATTTATTAAAGCTGAGAACTAGTACCTTAGTTCGCTATACTTGTAGTAACTGTGGATTTAGAGCCAAACGCTTTTATTGGCAGTGTCCTGGCTGTAATCACTGGGATGTATACTCCCCAAAACGCGGTGAAGGAATGAGTTTTTCAAATTGATAATTTGCTTTTAAGTTAATAGTCATTTGGGAAAAAAATTAATCAGTGTGTATTAAAAGAACCATTTTTAGAGGACAGAAGTGAACATCACAATTATTGGTAGTGGTTATGTTGGGTTGGTAACGGGAGCTTGTTTAGCAGAATTGGGTAATCATGTTTTTTGTTTGGATGTAGATCAAGCGAAGATTGATATTTTAAATAGTGGCGGAGTTCCTATTTATGAACCTGGTTTAAAAGAGATGATCGTTCGAAATGTGGAAGCTGGCAGGATTCAATTTTCTACCGATATCAAAGCTAGCGTTGAACATGGTGAGGTTCAGTTCATTGCAGTTGGTACACCTCCAGATGAAGACGGCTCGGCAGATCTAAAATATGTTTTGGCTGCTGCTAAAAATATTGCCAAATATATGACAAGTTTTAAAGTTGTGATTGATAAATCTACGGTGCCTGTTGGAACAGCGCAAAGAGTTAGTCATCTAATTCGCTCAGAATTAGATGTAAAGGGTTTAGTAGATCTAGACTTCTCTGTAATTTCTAATCCAGAGTTTTTAAAAGAAGGTGCTGCTGTTGAAGATTTCATGCGTCCCGATCGTATTGTTGTTGGATCGGATAATGATGAAGCTGGTTTGTATGCAAAAGAACTCGTTCGTAAATTATATGCTCCATTCAATCGTCACCATGAACGTACTTATTACATGGATGTGAAAAGTGCTGAACTTACAAAATATGCTGCTAATGCGATGTTGGCTACGCGGATTTCGTTCATGAACGAGTTAGCAAATTTAGCGGATATCGTTGGAGCAGATATTGAGGCAGTTCGTCAGGGTATCGGATCTGATTCTAGAATTGGTTATGGATTTTTATATGCGGGCACTGGATATGGTGGTTCTTGTTTTCCTAAGGACGTGCAAGCATTGTCCAACACAGCAAACGAGAATAAACTAGACTTGAGGATTTTGCGGGCGGTAGAGGATGTAAATAATCTCCAAAAAGGAATCTTAGTAAATAAGATCATTAAACAGTTTGGAGAAGATTTAAATGGTAGAACTTTTGCGATGTGGGGTTTAGCGTTTAAACCAAATACAGATGATATGCGTGAAGCACCGAGTCGAGTCATTATTAGTGAGTTAGTAAGGAGAGGTGCCATGATTGTTGCGCATGATCCCGTTGCCAGTGAAGAAGCTATGCGTGCATTAAGACTTGATTTTGCGAATGAGCCAGAGTTATTAAATCGGATAACAATGGTAGAAAAACCAATGTTAGCGATACCGGATGCAGATGCCTTAATTATTGTGACTGAGTGGAAAGCCTTTAGAAGCCCAGATTTTGATTTATTAAAGCAGCAATTGAAAACGCCAATAATTTTTGATGGGCGTAATTTATTTGAACCCTCAGTTTTATCAGAGCATGGTTTTAATTACCAGGGTATCGGTCGTCACAACTAACTAGATAAAGATACAAGATGCGCAATAGGAATTTCATTACACAAAATGTCGCCATTGATGCTGATGGAGTCGAAGGGTTTCAGAAAACGCGTTTGTTAGTAGTCGGCGATGTTATGCTGGATCGCTATTGGTTTGGTGATACGGATCGAATTTCACCTGAGGCTCCTGTACCAATTGTTCAAATTAAAAAAATTGAAGAGCGCTTAGGTGGGGCTGCGAACGTTGCAAGAAATGGTGCTTCTTTAGGGGCTAAGATTGAAATTTTAGGACTCATTGGACAAGATGAGGCGGGGCGTCAAGTAGAGAAGATGCTTTCAGAGCAATCTATTCAGAGCCATTTACAAATTGATGAAACTGTTCCAACAATTGTAAAGTTGCGGGTAGTCGCTCGTCAGCAACAACTTATTCGTCTTGATTTTGAAGAAGATCCTGCGAATGATGTATTACTTTCAAAGTTAGCCATTTTTGAGGAATTACTACCTAACGTTCAAGCGGTCATTTTTTCTGATTATGGTAAGGGTGCTCTCAAACATATTCCGCAAATGATTCAACTTGCTAAAGCAGCAGGTAAAATTATTTTAGTTGACCCAAAGGGCAGTGACTATCAGAAATATACGGGCGTTACAGTTATTACGCCTAATCGAAGTGAATTAAAACAGGTAATAGGCCGTTGGCAAACTGAGTCTGAACTCGCCCAAAAAGCTGAAAATTTAAGAAGTGATTTAGGTCTAGAAGCAATTCTATTGACCCGATCGGAAGAAGGGATGACCCTTTTTAGAGAGAATAGTATTATTGATGTTTCCGCTCAGGCAAGAGAAGTATTTGATGTATCTGGTGCAGGGGATACAGTCATCAGTACGCTCGCAGTTGCTTTGGCGGCAGGTTGGAGTTGGGAAATGGCGATGGCATTAGCAAATCGTGCCGGTGGAATAGTCGTTGGTAAATTAGGAACAGCAACTGTTTCATGGAAGGAGTTAATGTGAGAATTATTGTCACGGGAGCAGCTGGTTTTGTAGGCTCAAATATCATCGCAGGGCTAAACGCTCGGGGTGTAAAAGACATTATTGCGGTGGATGATTTATCGCAAGCCTATAAATATCGTAATATTGCCGATTTAGAAATCTCTGATTATTTTGATCGTTATGATTTTTTGGACCGATTGAAATCTGGCTCATTAGGTAAAGTTCAAGCGATTTTTCATGAGGGTGCCTGCTCGGACACAATGGAGTCTGACGGCCACTATATGATGGAAAATAATTATCGGTATACATTGGATTTGCTCGATATCTGTACTGAGCAAAAAATCGCCTTACTTTATGCGTCATCAGCTGCTACTTATGGTGGTTCAGATGTTTTTATTGAAGATCGTCAATACGAGAAACCGCTCAATGTTTACGGCTATTCGAAATTTTTATTTGATCAGATTCTAAGGCAACGTATCGCGGAAAAAAAACTGACCTCACAAGTAGTTGGCTTTCGATATTTTAATGTGTACGGGCCTAGAGAATCACATAAAGGTAGAATGGCCTCTGTTGCCTTTCATCACTTTAATCAATTTCAAAATGGTAAAACCGTTAAGTTATTTGGCCCTTATGATGGCTATAACGCAGGGGAACAGTCTAGAGATTTTGTTTATATTGATGATGTTGTTAAGGTTAACTTATTTTTCTTGGATCATCCCCAACTCACCGGGATCTTTAATTTAGGTTCAGGTCGGGCACAACCTTTCAATGATGTGGCACGCTCTGTTGTGAATCAAATGGATTACCAGCTTTTGGGAGCATCATACAAAGAAAAAAATCTAACTGATTTAGTGGCAGAAAAAAGAATTGAGTACATTGATTTTCCAGAAGATCTAAAAGGAAAATACCAATCCTTTACACAGGCAAATCTTGATTTATTAAGGTCTGTCGGATACTCAGAGAATTTCCATACGGTGGAACAGGGTGTTACTAAATATATCCAATGGTTATTTAAAAACGCTAACTTTTTATCTACTCCCACTCAATAAAAAAATTTTGTAAGTAAATTTTTTCTATACGTCAACCTATAACTACCTATAGCGTTCGGTCAAGTTCATAGTAATGTTGCTATGAATTTTTGATAGGAGTAGTTATGAAATTTACGAATCGAAATTTGTTTATTGCTAATAGTCAGCAAAGTGTTAAAAACATTTTAATTAGCATTGGTTTGGCCTTAGCCATCGCAATAGTGCCTCAGGTTTTCGCTGAAAGCATTAATACTGTCTCCCAAGAAGTATTACAAAACATTAAAGGGGTTGGTGCTAGTAAAGCAAAAAAAATTATTTCTGAAAGACAGCAAGGCGGTAATTTTCAAAGTGCTAGTGACTTAAGGCAGCGAGTCAAAGGGGTAGGTGAAAAAACCTTGAACAAGATGGGTCAAGCTGGAATTACCTTTACTGAGGAGGCTCAAATTGGCGTGACTAAGGAAGCTGAACCCGGTACTTCTAATTCTGAAAAGAAAATTCGCAGTAGAAGTCGTAAAGTAGAATAAATTTAATTAAACCATTCAGGCGTTTGGATAAGATCATTTCAAATCAAGGTTAAAATTGATTCATCTAAATGTCTGAAGGTTCTTAAAGCCATGACCGAATTGAATTCTCAAAGTAGTGCTGCAGATAATGATCCAATTTATTACCCAACGATTGCTGAGATTGTCGGTAAAACGCCTCTGATTCGTCTTCAAAGAATTCCGGGTGAGGGCAATCAAATCAGAAACAATATTATTTTAGGTAAGCTAGAGGGAAACAATCCCGCTGGATCCGTAAAAGACCGTCCTGCCTTATCGATGATTAAAAAGGCTCAAGAGAGGGGTGATATAGCTCCAGGAGATACGCTCATTGAAGCTACTAGTGGCAATACTGGAATCGCATTAGCAATGGTTGCAGCGATTTTAGGCTACAAAATGGTCTTAGTGATGCCAGATAATCAAAGTTTAGAGCGTCGTCAAAGTATGACAGCTTATGGTGCTGAATTGATTTTGACGCCATCCTCTGGGGGTATGGAATATGCGCGTGACTATGCTAAACAGTTACAAAAAGAAGGTCGCGGAATTGTTTTAGATCAATTTTCCAATCGTGACAATCCTTTGGCTCATATCGAAGGTACTGGTCCTGAAATTTGGGAAGATACTAAGGGGACGATTACGCACTTTGTTTCTTCAATGGGTACCACAGGGACTATTACTGGCGTATCAACATTTTTAAAAGCCCAAAATCCACATATTCAAATTATTGGTGTACAACCGACAGAGGGTTCTCAGATTCCGGGTATTCGGAAATGGGCACCAGATTATTTACCTAAAATTTTTGAGGCTAACCGGGTTGATAGTTTGGAGTGTGTCAATCAAATGGAAGCTGAAGAAATGTGTCGAAGATTAGCTAGAGAAGAAGGTATTTTCTGTGGGATTTCAGCTGCTGGAACTTTGGTAGCAGCTCTTCGGGTCGCTGAACGAATCGAGAATGCTACTGTCGTTTTTGTCGTTTGTGACCGGGGTGATCGTTATTTGTCGACTGGGGTTTTTCCTGTTTAACTGAATTAAGTGTCTCTCTATTGACTGGATTTTTTTGCTCTGGATTTAAATTGCTTGCAACGGTATAACCAAATTCAGTCACAGCCATTGCATAAAAAAAACTACGGTTATATTGCGTAATGACTTCAAAGTTCTTTAAGCCAACCCAGTATGTAACAGATTCAATGCCCTTTGTGTCGATGATGGGAAGGTCAACAATGAGTGCTAAATCCTCAGCCTGATTAGAGCTGGGTATCTTATCGATGATTTTCATCGTTTTTAATTGAGAAAGAGTCCATTTTGGATTGGGATCACCGTCTGCAATCCGGCGAATCGTATCAAGAGTTTCAGTGCCTGTTTTAACCGGAATTAAAATCGGTTGATTAACCATCCAACCATGCTGCAAGAGAAAATTGGCAATACTTGCCATCGCATCAGAGGCACTATTTCTCAGATCAATTAAACCATCTTTGTCGCCATCCTTAGCAAATTTTAGTAAGCTAGTTGGCATAAACTGTGGCATACCAATTGCACCAGCAAACGAACTAGGTTGCGTTAAGCACGTTTTAAATTGAATAGGGTTGTCGATTAGACCCGTGGGACTACAAAAAGTGATCAAGTCAGAGAGTTGTTCGTTAAACATTTGGGAACGTGCAATTCTGTTAGGGGTGTCTGGGTAATCAAATGCAAGAGTGACCAGAACATCTCGCACTGGGAATCGTCCCATATTTTTGCCATAGTTAGTTTCAATACCTAAAATACCAACAATTAATGCAGCTGGCACACCGGTAGTATTTTCTATGCGAATTAATTCTTCTTGGTTGGCTAACCAAAATTTTTGACCTGCCTCAATACGAATCGGATCGAGTGCATTTTGTCGATATTTAAGCCAGTTTTTCTTCGCGCGAGAACCAACTGGTGGCGTAATGTATTGTTTGGCGGTCAATTGGGGTGTTACATCTACAAAGGCCTCTCTTAACTTCTGTAGCGATAAATTTTTTCTTAAACTGACTTCAATTAGAAACATATCCAACATTTGGGATTGGGATAATTTGATTGAAGCCTCCAAAGGCTCACTCGAGTTTTTCTGTTTTAAATCTTCAGACCCTTGGGCATAAGAATTATTAAAAATTCCAGCAAGGGAAAACATCAACAAGAAAACCACCAAAATAATGTTAAATTTTTTTTGAATTATCATTAATAATTAAAGTTTCAGTAATAATAGAACGATCAAATAACCCTTTACTACAAATTTCCATTATGCCTACCGGATTTATTTCACATCCCGATTGTACTAAGCACGAAATGGGAAATTATCATCCGGAATGCCCAGAGCGACTTAGTGCCATAGAAGATCAACTTCTACTTAGTCGGATCAATGATTATTTAGTAAAGCTCAGTGCAACACTCGCAACAGAAGAAGAATTAAGCTTAGTACATTCTAAAGAACATATTAATTTTGTCAAAAGTATTCGTCCAGCAAGTGGATATGTAGAAGTGGATAACGATACAGTTATGAATCCCCACACTTGGAATGCTGCACTTAGAGCCGCGGGGGCGGGACTAGTTGCTGTAGACGCTATTATGAATAAAGAAGTAGTAAACGCATTTTGTTCGATTAGACCCCCTGGACATCATGCTGAACCGAATAAGGCCATGGGTTTTTGTTTTTTTAACAACTTAGCGATTGCTGCCCAGTACGCAGTCGAAAAATTTGATATCCAAAGAGTCGCAATTATTGATTTTGACGTCCATCATGGTAATGGTACTGAAAGTGCATTCATGAATAATGATCATTTTTTAATGTGTAGTTTTTTTCAGCACCCACTATTCCCATTTTCTGGAACATTTAATCAGGCTGATAATATGGTTAATATCCCTGTTCCAGCATTTACTAATGGAACAGAAATTCGAAAGCTGGTAGAGGATATTTGGTTGCCAAGATTAAGGTTATTTCAGCCAGAGTTTATTTTTATATCAGCAGGTTTTGATGCCCATCGTGAAGATGAATTGGGTCAAATGGGCTTAATAGAGTCAGACTATGCTTGGCTCACCAAACAAATCGTCCAGATTGCAAAAGAATATGCTCAGGGCAGAATTGTGAGTTGTTTAGAAGGTGGATATAACTTGTCGGCATTATCTAGAAGTGTGGTGGCGCATATTAAAGAGCTCGCTGAAATTTGATTTTAGAACCCGTCATTCGTGGAAAGGTAGAAAAATAGTGAATACCATTTTTGAAAAGGATTTAGACAAAAATCCGGCTAACTTTACAGCGATGTCACCACTCAGTTTTATTGAGCGCACAGCAAGCATTTATCCTCAGCGCCCAGCTATTGTTCATGGTTCACTTAAACAGGATTGGCAAACAACTTACACACGTTGCAGGCAGTTAGCCAGTGCACTTACTCACATTGGAGTAAAAAAGGGTGATACGGTTGCGGTCATGTTGCCCAATACACCACCCATGGTTGAGGCTCACTTTGGCATACCCATGACCGGAGCTATTTTGAACTGTTTGAATACGCGACTAGACCCTGAGTCTATTGCTTTCATGCTCAACCACGGTGAGGCGAAAGTTGTTATTGTTGATCCCGAATTTAGTCACACTATGGCGCGAGCCATTGAAATTGCTGCTCTTGAGCCATCATCTAAAGTACGAGATTTAATTGTGATTGATGTCGAAGATGATTTATATACTGGTCAATTTGTGACAATCGGTAAATCTTCCTACGAGGCTTTTATATCCTCTGGAGATGCTGATTTTGCTTGGCAATATCCTA
Source organism: uncultured beta proteobacterium (assembly GCA_903889595.1). GTDB lineage: Bacteria > Pseudomonadota > Gammaproteobacteria > Burkholderiales > Burkholderiaceae > Polynucleobacter. Next base: position 28,267 of record CAISYI010000089.1, on the reverse strand, counting down.
CTGATGAGTGGGATTCCATTTGCTTAAATTACACTTCTGGCACAACGGGCAATCCCAAGGGAGTTGTATATTCTCACCGAGGAGCTGCAACGAATGCAGTCTCTAATATTCTAGAGTGGGATATGCCGCGCCATCCTGTCTATTTGTGGACCTTACCCATGTTTCATTGCAATGGTTGGTGTTTTCCCTGGACAGTCGCTGCCCGAGCTGGGGTGAATGTTTGTTTGAGAAAAGTCGATGCGATCAATATTTTTAATGCGATTAAAACGCAGGGAGTGACTCATTATTGTGCAGCCCCAATCGTTCACAGCTTACTTGTAAATGCTTCTGAAGATTTAAGAAAAGGCTTACCAACTGGCGTGAAGGCAATGGTGGCGGGAGCTGCGCCGCCTGCTTCAATGATCGAAGGTATGGAAGAAATGGGCTTTGATCTCACTCATGTTTATGGCTTGACCGAAACATATGGACCTGCGGCTGTTTGTGTAAAACATGAAGATTGGGGTGGTCTACCGATTGGTGAACGCGCCGCACTCAATGCCCGTCAAGGAGTTCGCTATCACATGCAACAAGAAATGAATGTGATTGATCCGGACACGCTCATCCCAGTGCCAGCAGATGGACAAACAATGGGAGAAATTGTTTTTAAGGGAAATATTGCTATGAAAGGGTATTTAAAAAACCCAACTGCTACTGCCGAAGCATTTTATGGTGGGTGGTTTCATACTGGCGATTTAGCGGTGATTCATCCAGACGGCTATATAAAAATAAAAGACCGTAGTAAAGATATTATTATTTCTGGAGGAGAGAATATTTCATCCATTGAACTCGAAGATATTCTTTATCGTCATCCAGCAGTCTTAGCTGTTGCAGTAGTAGCAAAGCCGGATGCCAAGTGGGGAGAAACACCATGTGCTTTTATAGAGATTAAACAAAACTCTAATGTGACAGAGCAAGAGATTATTTATTACTGTAAATTACACTTAGCAGGCTTTAAAGTGCCAAGAGCAGTTGTCTTTGGTGAACTACCCAAAACTTCAACTGGGAAAATTCAAAAATTCGAATTGCGTAAACGAGCCGGCTCGCTAAAAGCCATCAATGTATAGTGGTTATTACTTTAGCTTTGCTTTTTTGTAAAATAGAATGCAGTAAGCATTTAATTTAATTTTTTAGGTCCATCATGAAGATATTAGTTGCTGTAAAACGCGTTATTGACTACAACGTCAAAATTAGAGTCAAGACAGATCAATCAGGGGTTGAAACTGCCAATGTCAAAATGAGTATGAATCCTTTTGACGAGATTGCTGTAGAGGAAGCCGTTCGTTTAAAAGAGGCTGGGGTTGCTACTGAAGTGATTGCTGTTTCCATTGGACCAACAACTTGTCAAGAAACCCTAAGAACTGCGATGGCAATTGGTGCTGATCGCGGTATTTTGGTTGATACAAATGAAGAAGTTCAGCCGTTAGCCGTCGCTAAAATTCTTAAAGCAATTGCTGATAAAGAGCAACCACAAATCATCATTTTAGGTAAACAGGCTATTGATGATGATAGTAATCAAACCGGCCAAATGTTGGCAGCGTTAATGAATGTAGCCCAGGCAACGTTTGCATCTAAAGTGGTTGTTCAAGATGGCGCCTTATCCGTTACACGTGAAATTGACGGTGGTTTAGAAACACTTGCATTGAAATTACCTGCTGTAGTAACGACTGACCTTAGGCTTAATGAGCCAAGATACGTAACTTTGCCCAATATCATGAAGGCAAAGAAAAAACCGCTTGATGTAATGAAGCCCGAAGATCTGGGTGTAGATATTACTCCACGCCTTAAAACACTTAAAGTGGTTGAGCCTGCAGCAAGATCTGCGGGTGTAATGGTTCCAGATATTAAAACTTTGGTCGAAAAACTTAAAAATGAAGCAAAGGTAATCTAAATGGTCGCATTAGTCATAGCAGAACATCAAAATAATATTATCCAAGCGGGTACTCTGAATGTAGTTACTGCAGCTACTCAGTTATCGAGCGAAGTTCATATTCTTGTCGTTGGTAATCAAGCTGGAGAAGCAGCTGTCGCTGCAGCCAAAATACATGGCGTGAGCAAGGTTTTATTGGCTCAAGCAGATTACTTTGCAAATCAACTTGCTGAGCCTTTAAGTGCTCAAGTTGTTTCAATTGCCCAAAATTACTCACATATTTTGACAAATGCTACCCCTTTTGGTAAAAATATTTTGCCAAGAATTGCAGCTTTGTTAGATGTTGCTCAAATTTCTGAAGTGACCCATATTGTTTCTAGCGACACCTTCGAGAGACCTATTTATGCGGGTAATGCTATTTCAACGGTGCAATCCACGGATTCTATTAAAGTGCTAACGGTTAGAGCAACTTCATTTGAGCCATCCACCCTAGATGGTCAGGCGATTGTAGAAGACATCGCCGCAGTTGCAAATCCTGATTTGTCCAAATTCACAAGTAATGAGACAGTTAAATCAGATCGCCCTGAACTAACTGCTGCCAAAATTATCGTATCCGGTGGACGTGGTCTCGGCTCTGCTGAAAATTATCACTCTGTGATGGAACCTTTGGCTGATAAGCTAAGCGCCGCTTTAGGTGCCTCACGTGCTGCTGTAGATGCAGGTTATGTTCCAAATGATTATCAAGTAGGTCAGACTGGTAAAATTGTTGCCCCACAGCTTTACGTTGCAGTTGGTATCTCTGGAGCGATTCAACATCTTGCAGGTATGAAAGATTCAAAAGTAATCGTTGCCATTAATAAAGATCCAGACGCACCTATCTTTAGTGTTGCTGATTATGGTTTAGTGGCCGATCTTTTTACAGCTGTGCCAGAGTTGCTTCAAGAACTCGGATAAGTTGTCTTTTTAGAAGTATTTGTTGTTAGTTCGTTAGTTGACTCATTCGTTAAGGAGAAAAAATGTCTTACCAAGCCCCTTTAAAGGAAATGGCATTTGTAATGAATCAACTTGCAGGACTAGCAGATGTTTGCAAATTACCAGCATATCAAGAGAGTGAATTAGATTCCGAGATGACGCAGGCCATCTTAGAGGAAAGCGCTAAATTTGCACAAGAAGTATTAGACCCACTCAATTGGCCAGCTGATTGTGAGCCTGGCTCAATTCGTGGTGATCAAGTTTTTACTGCTAAGGGTTTTAAAGAAGCCTATCAGCTATTTACAACTGGCGGCTGGCAGGGTGTCTTTCATCCACAAGAGTATGGCGGACAGGGCTTACCGAAATTAGTAGCAACGGCTTGTACAGAAATGATGAATTCTGCGAATTTATCATTTTCACTCTGTCCATTATTAACGGATGGGGCGATTGAAGCCTTGATGACTGCTGCGAGTGATTCACTTAAAAATCAATTTTTACCAAATATGATTTCTGGTAAGTGGACTGGTACGATGAATTTAACCGAGCCCCAGGCTGGGTCAGATCTCGCTTTAGTCAGAACCAAGGCAATTTCCCAGGTAGATGGAACATATCAGCTTTTTGGCACAAAAATTTATATCACCTTCGGTGAACATGATCTTGCTGAAAATATTATTCATCTGGTCTTAGCTCGAACGCCTGACGCACCTGAGGGTGTTAAGGGGATTTCCTTATTTGTTGTACCTAAATTTCTAGTAAATGAAGATGGCACTTTGGGTCAGCGTAATGATGTGCACTGCGTTTCCATTGAACATAAGCTAGGTATCAAAGCTAGTCCAACTGCTGTCTTGAAATTCGGTGAAAATGGCGGTGCGATCGGATACTTAGTCGGTCAAGAAAACCGTGGTCTTGAGTACATGTTCGTCATGATGAACGCCGCTAGGTTTAATGTGGGAATGCAAGGTGTTTCAGTTTCAGAGAGAGCTTATCAAAGGGCAGTGCAGTATGCAAAAGATCGCTTACAAAGCAGAGATTTGGCTGGTTCGGCTGGTCCTGTAGCGATTATTCATCATCCAGATGTAAAACGTATGCTTCTAACTATGAGAGCATATACACAGGCAACTCGAAGTTTAGCTTACGTTGGAGCTGCGGCGCAGGATTGCGCTCATTATGCTGAGAGCGAGGAAGAAAAACAATGGTCCCAAGCTTTTTTTGAGTTTTTAGTTCCCATTATTAAGGGGTTTTCTACTGAAATATCGGTAGAAGTTGCCAGTCTTGGTATACAGGTGCATGGTGGCATGGGCTATATTGAAGAAACTGGTGCAGCTCAACATTTTCGGGATGCAAGAATATTACCGATTTACGAGGGAACTACCGCGATTCAAGCGAATGATTTAGTGGGAAGAAAGACACTCAGAGATGGCGGAAAGGTTGCCAAGCATATCGCAAGACAAATAGAAATGACTGAGCAACAGTTGGCTCTTAATGCCTCAGAAGCTGCATTAAGAATGTTGACCCATTTAAAGGCTGCTAGAGGCTCTTTTGAAGAGGTTGTAGATTATGTTGTTACAAATACCAAAGAAGACATTAAAGCGGTATTTGGTGGAAGTGTGACCTATTTAAGACTAGCCGGACTGACATTGTCTGGGTGGCAAATGGCTAGGGCATTATTGATTGCTCAGCAGCTACAAAAGGAAGATCCAGAATTCCATGGAGCAAAAATTACTACTGCTATTTTCTTTGCTGAGCAAATGTTAACTCAAGTACCGGGTCTAGCGATTGCAGTGACTCAAGGCGGTAAAAATATCAATACGATGAGCGCCGAGCAATTCTAAAGCGCTGAATAAAACCTTTATTGTGAGATTTTTCTCGCTGCTTCAATTTGCATATTGAAATATTGTTCAAAAGCAATCGCTAATCCTGACATGAGGAAAAATGCCCCTATCATGAGGGCGAAAATTACACATAAAATAATTAACCATCCTGATTGATTTTTTACTTGAGTGTCAGCATTAAACTGAGCATCGAACTTTTCATCTAGTCTAAGTCCAAAGGCAAATGTAGCTAACCAACTCGCTAAAATGGACGCTTCTCCTAAAATGACGGTAATCCAACCGAGCAGGGATTCTTTTTCAGTATGGGCTAACTCTAGCCAACCCCAAAAACCCAGTAATAAACAGGTGATTTGCAAGTAGAACCACTTGCTTTTGAATCCATATAAGTAAGCCCAATGCAAGCCGGTACCTGGTAAGAACGTGCTGAAAAAGCAGGTTAATAATTTTGATTTGAAGTAAGTCATATCAACATGATAATGCTTAGCTAAATCTTTTGTATTGCAACTGTGACAGTGGAAAATTAATTTTTTTTCTCACGGGCAAAAACTAAGACATCACCACTTTTTCCAAATAACAATAATTGGTTTTGATTTTGTTGCCAGGAACGATAGTCCTCTAAAACATTTAAAAAATCTCGTTCTATTTGATTTCGCTGGTTCTCCATACACATTTTACGAGTACTACCAATCGGGCCAAGTTCAATAGCCCCTTTGCTATCTTCTTTCAATTTAGAGAAAAAATGATTACATCCTGTGAATCCAGAAAGCATGCTTTTAGACGCATCAAATTCAATAAAGATTTGTTCAGAATTACTTGCCTGTGGAATCACTCGAAGCTTGATTTGGCCATTTTGTGGCGCAAGATTCCAACGAACTAAGGTCCAACGACCATTTAAATCATTTAAAGGCGGGGAAGAACAGACATTACAGTCGGGCATGATAGAAGAGCAAGAAACCAATAGCAATATGCTTAAAAAGGCAATGTATCGATATAAAATGCCTAAAAAAGGCTTTTTTGATGAAGAAGTGTTTGTCGTCATATTGGTTTTGAGCTAAAATAGTAGGTTTTCCGGATTAGTAATTTTACTGAAATCTTTTTGCAACCGAAATATTGCGAATGCCAATTGAGATTTTTAGTTTAATTCAGTATTGTTAAGCTTATTCTGGTACCCGATTAATTTTTTGATTTAATTTTAAGGAAATACTTATGGTCGTTATTCGACTTGCTCGTGGTGGTTCTAAAAAGCGTCCTTTTTACAGTGTGGTGGTAACGGACAAGCGTAATCGTCGTGACTCTAATTTTGTCGAGCGTTTAGGCTACTATAACCCTCGTGCTATTTCAACTGAACAAGGTTTCCGTGTTGCTCAAGATCGTTTAACTTATTGGACTGGCGTTGGTGCTGAAATGTCTCCTACTGTTAAGCGTTTAATCAAGCAGCATAAAACTGTAGCTTAAATCTTATTTTAGTTCGCATAAATGTGGGGCCTTTACTAGGCCCTCTCGATTTACCTATGTCAATTGAACATACTTGTCGATTGACCTGCTACGGTAAATCTTTCACAACTAATTTATCCATCTTCAATTGAGTCTCGAGTCGAAAGATACCCTTCCAGCTGATTTGGTTGAACTCGGCACGATCATTGACGCATACGGAATTAAGGGCGCTTTAAAAGTTCGTCCATTCTCAGATGATCCAGTAGCTCTATTAAAGGCTAAAGAAGTTTGGATTAGGCATCCCAGAGACTTAACTACTTTAAAAAATTATCAGGTTTACTCTTCCAGAAATCATAGTGGAACGATTTTGCTGGAACTTGTCGGGTTAACTGATCGAGAGTTGGTTTTAAATCTAAAATCCGCAGAAATTTTGGTTTCCCGCAAATCCTTTCCTAGTCTTAGTCAAGATGAATACTATTGGTCAGATTTGATTGGCTTGTCTGTTGTTAATCAACATCAAGAAATCTTGGGCAATGTTACCGAATTAATGGATAACGGCGTTCAGTCTGTCTTGGTCATAGAAGATGATGTAAAAATACAACGTTTAATCCCTTTTGTGGCACCATTCATTGTGGAAGTGTTTTTACGAGGAACTGAAGAGCCGAAAATTGTGGTTGATTGGGAAAATGACTGGTGATTGAAAACATTTTAGTCTTTATCTAATCTGCAGATTCCTGATATAGATTCATTGAAAATCAACACGATTTTAATTTTCAAGAGAGCATCGACATGAGATTTGATGTATTGACCATTTTTCCTGAAATGTTTGAGGCCATCACTCAATATGGAGTGACTAGTCGTGCCTTTTCAAAAGGAATCCTGCATTTAAAGACTTGGAATCCAAGAGACTTTACTAGTGACACTCGCAAGACAGTTGATGATCGAGCTTATGGTGGTGGCCCCGGAATGGTGATGATGGTAGGCCCTTTGGAGGACACTCTTCAAGCAGTGCAAAAAGACATTGCTAGTTCTAGCACTAAGATTAAGGGACCAACCGTTCTGATGTCTCCCCAAGGTAGAGTATTCAATCAGGATTTAGCCAAGGAATTGAGTCAGTTAGAACAGATTACATTTGTGTGTGGCAGATATGAGGCGGTAGATCAACGATTTATCGAGCGAAATGTTGATTTTGAATTAAGTATTGGTGACTACGTGGTTTCAGGGGGGGAATTACCCGCTTTAGTAGTGATGGATAGTCTGATTCGACTCAGGCCAAATGTACTTGGAGATGCGAATTCTGCTCAGCAAGATAGCTTTAGTGAAGGACTTTTGGACTGTCCTCACTATACAAGACCAGAAAATTATGAAAATTTTTCAGTGCCGGGGGTGCTTTTAGGTGGACATCACGGTAGAATAGAAGATTGGCGTCGTAATGAAGCATTAATTGCAACCCAAAAGAGTCGTCCAGATCTTATATTGGTAGCTCGCAAAAAAGGCTTGTTGAGTAAAAAAGATGAAAAAGTTTTGCAAGATTATTTAGAAACTTTGGAATCTGGGCTTAACAAATAACTGTTTAATCGTATCCTCTTACGAGTCCCGAATCAACGTTGTTTTAGATTCACAAGGGAATAAAACGTCGTAATGATACTTAAGGAAATAATATGAATTTGATTGAAAAAATTGAGCAAGAAGAAATTGCTCGTCTAACTAGCAATAAAGTAATTCCACCATTCGCTCCTGGCGATACACTTATTGTGAGCGTAAGCGTGGTAGAAGGTACACGTAAGCGTGTACAGGCGTTCGAAGGTGTTGTAATTGCGAAACGTAATCGTGGCTTAAATTCTAGCTTCATCGTTCGTAAAATCTCTTCTGGTGAGGGTGTTGAAAGAACATTCCAAACTTACTCTCCTTTAATTGCAAGTATTGAAGTTAAGCGTCGTGGTGATGTTCGCCGTGCGAAACTTTATTACCTCCGTGAGCGTTCTGGTAAATCAGCACGTATTAAAGAGAAGTTAGTTGCTCGTACGAAGGTTGCAAAGGTTGTAGAGACTCCAGCTCAATAAGGTCGGAATCGACGCTAAAATAGCGTATCAATCCAAAGCAGTCAGAAGCCCCTTGGTTCATCCTCGGGGCTTTTTTACTAGTAAAATAGTCAACTTGTCGAAGATTCTTTATAATCGAAGCATGCGACGTAGAGTTCCTAAGTATGATCCTCAATTGGTGCCCATCTTGGTGCCCTCTCTAGACACCCCTGCAATTGAAGAAAGATTTCTCAATGAGACTGCACTGCGTGATCGTTTTATCAATCATGTTGATTGGGTCCCTGAATTAACCGATGAATCGCGTTTATCCATTGGTTATTTGGATACCTATGAGAAACGGATCGCGGGTGTCTTAGTACCGCTCTTAAATATCGATGAACAAATTCATGTTCTCTTAACAAAACGAGCTGCTCATTTGAATGATCACGCGGGACAGATTAGTTTTCCTGGAGGGCGAAAAGAAGATTCTGATTCTAATATTCAAATAACCGCATTGAGAGAAGCAAATGAAGAAATTGGCTTACATCCATCGCAGGTTGAGATTTTAGGATCATTGCCAGACTATCATACGATCACAGGGTATCAAGTTACCCCAGTCGTTGGTATGGTTAGTCAATTGGATGATTTTCTACCAGACTCCAACGAGGTTGATGAGATTTTTATGGTACCCCTCGCTTTTTTAATGAACCCAGCCAACCATCAAATTCGTCAACGAACAACAGAGGATGGAAGTCGTACTTTTTATGCGATGCCCTATGAAAACCGTTTTATTTGGGGTGCTACTGCAGGGATGTTAAGAAATTTGTACCACTTTTTAAGAGCTTCTCAACAATGACCTTTTTTTCAGTTTTGTTTGCTTTATTTGCTGAACAATACCTTCCTGTCAGCAAAGACCATTGGTTCGTCCAAATATGTCGTAATTGGGTTAAGAAGGTACCTAATTATTTTGATACTGGCGAAGCTGACTCAGCAAAAATTGCAATTGCAGTTCTTTTGATTCCCCCCGTAATAATTGTTATGGCAATACATGTGTGGTTAATTTTCAATCAACCACTTCTTGCATTACTTTGGAATATTACGATTGTTTATCTTTTCATGGGATTCAGACAATTTAGCCATCATTTCACAAAAATTCAAGAACTTCTCAATAATCGTCAAATTGAATTAGCTAGAGCTGAGTTAAGCGAATGGGTAGGTCCAAGTATAAATACTGAAACATTGTCAGAGTCTGAGGTGGTTAGACATACCCTAGAGCGATCTATTTTGGCAGTTCATTCACATGTATTTGGTGTGTTCTTTTGGTTTTTAGTACCGATTGGTCCTGCCGGTGTTGTCATGTATCGTTTAAGTTTAATGGCTCAGGAAAATTGGAAATTTGGAACTGCGAGCCCAGTCTTGATAGAACATATCAATAAATGGCGTTATTTAATCGATTGGATCCCAACCAGGCTTACTGCAATTGGTTTCACGATTGTTGGAAATTTTGAAAAAGCTGTTTATGCCTGGAGATTTCATCAAAAAAAATGGGATAACCAGTCCGCCGCAATTTTGATTGGTACAGGAGGCGGCGCTTTGGGGGTTCAACTTGGGGAGCCTTTGGCGCAAATTGGTAGTTTAGAGGCCATTCAAATGGCTGATGAGGGCATTTTGCCCGTTCAAGAGTTCGGAATGTTACCTGTTCCTCAGCATCTCGCCTCTGGAGCATCCTTAGTGTGGAGAGCTGTCATTTTGTGGATGATTCTACTAGCTATGTTATCGGTAGCAGTTTGGATTTGATTTTACTTGCTCGGGCGCTCTAAAACCTGGGTCGTGGCATTTCTGGTTTCGTGAACCAATTGGCGGAACAAATTCAAACGTTGGGGAGATATCTTCCCCAGTCCCACTGCCTTTAAGACAGCACATTCTGGTTCGTGTAAGTGCGTGCAGTTATGATATTTGCAATGCCCAAGATGGGGTCCAAACTCTGTAAAAGCGTGTTGTAATTCACTTTCTGAAATATGCGCTAATCCAAACTCTTGGAACCCAGGAGAATCAATTAAAGCACCTAACTTGCCATCTTTGTTACCCCATTCAGTTGGCAAATCATAATAACGACATGCTGTCGTAGTGTGTTTTCCAGTATCGAGTTTGGTCGAATGTTCACGAGTTTGTGCCAGCGCAGTGGGAACCCATTGGTTAAGAAGTGTAGATTTACCCATGCCAGATTGACCAACTAAAACAGATACTTTTCCAGCTAAGTGTTCTCTTAAAGAAAATAAACTTTCTGGAGAAGACTTCGCAGAAATCTCGTGAATAGGAATCCCTAACTGACGATAAGGAGCCAAAAGTTCGCGGGCTTTTTCTAATGAATCACTTAAATCAATTTTGTTTAATAAAATTCTAAATTCGATGCCATCGTGTTCTGCGGCTATTGCAGCTCTTCCCAATAAGTCAGGTGAAAAAGCAGGCTGGGTTGCAAGGACCAAAATGACTTGATCGACATTAGCAGCGATTGACTTTGAGCGAAAGGCGTCTGAGCGAAAGAGTAAATTTTTTCTCGGTTGGATTTTTTCAATAACTGCTTGATCATTTGATGTTTTCGAGAGCTTTAAAAGGTCACCAACTGCGGCTAGGTGCTTTTTTCCACGACTATTCACTTCCCAATATTCATCTTCTCCAGAAGGTAGTTTCTGAATCGATCTAGCAATATAGTTTCTACCAAAAGATGCAATTAATAAAGAATCAATAAGCTCATTTGGCATGAATTCGTGATTTACCTGAGTGTCAATTGGTAAAGGTGCTCAATTCGAATCGGTGCCGGAGGATGGGAGTCATAAAAAGCTGAATACCATCGATCTGGGGTTAGGGTAGCTGCATTATCTTGGTAAAGCTTAATTAATGCTTTGATTAATTCATTTGCATCTGTTTTTTCAGCGGCAAATGCATCAGCTTCAAATTCATGTTTTCTGGATAAGAGGCTAGAGAGCGGTGTAATGAAGAAGGTAAAGACCGGCGTTACTAAAAAGAAAAGGGCTAATGCCAGTCCAGAATTGTTACCACTTAGAGACGGCTCAACGCCAAGGCCTTCGTAAAACCATACTTGATTCATGAGCCAACCCAGCAAAGCAAGACCTAATAAGGTTGTGATAAACGTTGTAATCATTCTTTTACGAATATGGTTTTTCTTGAAGTGTCCTAGTTCGTGTGCCAAAACAGCCTCTATTTCAGAAGGTGATAATTTTTCGATAAGGGTATCAAAAAATACGATTCGCTTACTTTTACCAATGCCAGTAAAGTAGGCATTTCCATGTGCACTTCGTTTACTACCGTCCATTACAAATAAACCATTGCTGACAAAGCCACAACGATTTAATAGTAATTGAATCGAATCTTTTAAAGAGCCATCTTCAAGTGGTTTGAATTTATTGAAAAAGGGTGCAATCCAAATCGGAAAAACCCATGTAGCAATCAGAATAAAACTCACCATCGTGATCCAGGCATAAATCCACCAATAATCACCAGCTTTAGCCATCAGGGTTAAAACAACCCATAGTAGGGGAACTCCAATACAAAGGCTTAAAAGGATGTTTTTGAAAAAATCAATAAAAAATAGTTTTTTACTCATCCGGTTAAAACCAAAATTCTCTTCTAAATGAAACTGGCGAAACCAAGAAAAAGGAAGATCAATTGCGCTAGAAAGGATGATAATACCTAAAATTAAACTAATTTGTTGCCAGACTCCAGCTGACAAAAAATTCAATAACTCTAAATGAACTAGATATAAAAGACCAAAAATCGTGAAAACCAATAACATCGCTTGAGATAAAGCGGTTTCCAACATTCCAAAACGTAATTTAGCAACGGTGTAGTCGGCTGCCTTTTGATGATTTTCTAAAGTGATTTTTTCTTCGAAGCCTTTAGGTACTGATGGGCGATGCTTAATCACAGATTTAATTTGACGATTCGCCAAAATAAATTGGATAAAAAGTCCGAGAAATAAAAAAAGAAGGAAAATATAGGTAAATATCATTTAGTAATTATAAGAGCGAGAGAGAAATTGAACACAGAATTGAAAAAAGACCGTTTAGTTTGGTTGGATATGGAAATGTCAGGCCTGGATCCTGATAAAGAAAAAATCCTAGAAATTGCTATTCTAATCACTGATGGTGAATTAGAGATTGTGGCTGAGGGACCGGTCCTAGTCATTCATCAAAATGATGAAGTTTTGGACGCAATGGATGCTTGGAACATAGGGACCCATGGTAAATCAGGACTTATTGATAAAGTGAAAGCTTCCCAGATCTCGGATGAACAAGGTCAAAAGATTTGCTTGGACTTCCTTAAGGAACATATTAAGCCGAATACATCTCCTATGTGCGGTAATACGATTCACCAAGATCGTCGATTTATGGCGAAATATATGCCTGAGCTAGAAGCTTACTTTCATTATCGAAATATTGACGTTTCAACAGTAAAAGAACTATGTAAACGTTGGCAGCCCCAAACAGCAAAATTATTTACAAAAAAACAAGCTCACACTGCTTTAGCTGACATTGTTGAGTCAATTGAAGAGTTACGTTTTTATCGCGCCAACTTCTTCCGGTCACCCGAAAGCTGAATACATTTTTATCGGGCGAAAATACTACCTCGTCCGAATAGCTGATTTGGGGCGAAATGCTTTGATAATTTCTGGGTTTGTCTCGATATAGGGACCACCAATTAAGTCAATGCAATAGGGCACAGCAGCAAAAATTCCAGAAACCTTCGATTTGCCATCCTTGTCCTTTAAACCCTCTAAGGTTTCAGTAATGGCTTTAGGTTGGCCAGGTAAGTTAATCATGAGTGCCGCATGGTTCTCTATTTCTCTGAGAGCTCCAACTTGCCTTGAGAGAATGGCGGTAGGTACAAAATTTAAACTTATTTGGCGCATTTGCTCGCCAAAGCCTGGCATTTCGCGAGTTGCCACTGCTAGAGTTGACTCAGGGGTGACGTCGCGCCGACTAGGGCCTGTTCCTCCAGTGGTTAATACTAAGTTGCAATGCTGAATATCAATTAGTTCCTTCAAGGCTTTTTCGATGAGAGCTCTTTCATCAGCGATTAAACGTGTTTCGAAGATTATGGGGTTTTGAACGGTGATTTCAAGCCAGGTTTTCAAGGCTGGTATACCTTCGTCCTGATAAACGCCAAGACTAGCTCTATCAGAAATAGAAATTAAGCCAATCTTGACCGATTCAAGCGATAATAATTGATCTGTTGTAGTGTCTGACATGGTGTGAATTCTTTCTGCTTTAGGGCCAATCAAAATTTATCGTTATGATATTCGAATGACAAAAAAAATATTTACTTACTCAAAAGAGCAATTTCAACAAATTATAAAAGATACACTCGCTGATGCAAAAGCTTTAGGGGCAACCGACGCTGCAGTGGAGATCTCTGAAGGGCATGGTTTATCGGTCAGCACGCGTTGTGGAGAAATTGAAACTATAGAACAAAGTGTCGATAAATCCATGGGTGTCAGTATCTACCTTGGGTACAAAAAAGGCAATGCCAGTACTAGTGATTTTTCTGAGGCGTCACTAAAAAGAACGGTGCAAGCCGCTTATGATATTGCGAGATTCACAGCAGAAGATACATTTTCAGGACTTGCTGAGGGTGAGCTTTTGGAAATGTCTCCAAAGGATTTAGATTTATTTCATCCATGGGAGCTCTCTGTTGAAGAAGCCGTAGAAATTGCAAGAAAGGCTGAGGCTGCTAGTTTTGCAGTTAGTAAATTGATTACGAACAGTGATGGTGCGACAGTCGCTTCGAATCAAGCTCATTTTCAGATGGGAACAACGAAAGGCTTTTTAGCGGGCTATCCATTTTCAAGACACTTTATTTCTTGTGCACCCATTGCCAGTAAAAGTAAAAAACAGGGTAGTGCCATGCAACGAGATGATTGGTATACATCATCTAGAATGCCTCAATCCTTGGCGAAGCCAGAAGAAATTGGCGCCTATGCTGCCAAACGTGCTTTATCTCGACTCAATACCCGCACTATCAAAACCCAAAAATGTCCTGTGATTTTTGAGGCGCCTCTTGCCGCAGGTCTCCTTGGTAGTTTTGTACAGGCTGTTTCAGGTGGTTCTTTATATAGAAAATCAAGCTTCTTACTAGATTCACTTGGAAAACAGGTTTTCCCAAAACATATTCAAGTCGATGAAGATCCACATCGTCCCCGTGAGACTGGAAGTACCCCATTTGATGATGAAGGTGTTAAAACCCATAAGAGAGTCGTAGTGGATGACGGTATATTGCAGGGATATTTTTTATCGACCTACTCAGCTAGAAAGCTAGGCATGCAAACTACTGGTAATTCGGGCGGCTCTCATCATTTACGACTTCGAAGCAAGCTGACCACCGAGGATCAAAATTTAGATGATTTATTGCAGCAAATGGGTACTGGTTTATTAGTGACAGAAGTGATGGGCCAAGGTGTCAATTATGTAACGGGAGATTACTCCAGAGGTGCCTTTGGATACTGGGTCGAAAACGGACAAATTTGTTATCCCGTTGAAGAAATTACTATTGCTGGTAATCTCAAAGAGATGTTCATGAACATTGCGACGATTGGCGGTGATACCTTAGTACGTGGCACAAAAGAAACAGGCTCAATCCTCATCAATGAAATGATGATTGGTGGAAGTTAGGCGTCTGGATTTCGCTGGTAAGTAATAAACGAGTAAGCCGGAAAAGACTCACCTTGTTTTAGAGGATTGTCTTGAACCGGATAATCTTCTCGTTCTACTATCTTCCAAGTTGAGTCAATTTCTGGGAAAAAGGCATCGCCTTCCACTTCAATATCAACCTCTGTAACGATTAATTGGTCGACGAGGGTCAGCGCCTGCTCGTAAATTTGAGCACCTCCAATAATAAATATCTGGCTAGCATCCTCACACGCTGCAATCGCAGTTGCTAGGGAAGGGAAGCACTCTGCTCCAGGGATATCTAGATTGATTTGACGACTAATGACTATATTTCTACGGTTCGGTAAAGGCCTGCCTAGGGAGTCCCATGTTTTTCTACCCATAACTATGGGATGTCCACTAGTAAGCGCTTTAAAGTGCTTTAAATCAGCAGAAAGATGCCATGGCAATTGATTATTGATGCCGATAACACCGGTTTTTGAACGTGCCACAATAATGCTAATAGCCACAATATTTTCCTAAATAGCTACAGGTGCTTTAATTGCAGGGTGACAAGAATAATTAATCACCTCAAAGTCTTCGAATTCATAGTCAAAAATTGACTCAGGATGCCTTTTAATGACTAGCTTTGGTAGAGGATAAGGTTCTCTAGAAAGTTGTAAATCGACTTGATCTAAATGATTAAGATACAAATGACAATCCCCACCAGTCCAAACAAAGTCGCCAACGTCTAGATTGGTTTGTTGTGCAATCATGTGCGTTAATAGGGCGTAACTAGCAATATTAAACGGCACCCCTAAGAAGATATCCGCGCTTCTTTGATAGAGTTGGCAGGATAACTTGCCATCTGCTACATAAAATTGAAAAAAGGCATGACAAGGGGCAAGTGCCATCGATGGAATATCTGCAACATTCCATGCAGAAACAATCAATCTTCTTGAATCAGGTGTTTTTTTAATTTGGTCAATTAATTGAGTGATTTGGTCAATATGTCCACCATTTGGAGTAGGCCATGAACGCCATTGATAACCGTAAATGGGACCAAGTTCACCGTCCTCTTTAGCCCATTCATTCCAAATGGAGACACCACGTTCTTTTAGCCAATTGTTATTAGTACTGCCTTGCAAAAACCAAAGAAGTTCTTGAATGATTGACTTTAAGTGAACCTTCTTGGTGGTAACCAGCGGAAAGCCTGCAGACAAATCAAAACGCATTTGGTGTCCAAAGACCGATAGAGTTCCCGTACCAGTGCGGTCCGTTTTCTTGGTGCCATGTTCTAAAACATGGCGCATCATGTGTAAATAAGAGTCCATAATTAATTCTAATTGATTAATCGGTTGAATTTAATAATCTAACCGATTTTTACAATCAATCGAAAGTTGGGGTTTCTACACCTAAAACTTTGTGGAGTTTAGGTGAGGTAGTGGTGTACTGTAAATGAACCTTCTTATCAGGATACATATATTCTTTTGCAGCAAAAGCAGCAAGGGCGGCTTCATGAAATCCGGAAAGAATCAATTTCTTTTTACCTGGATAGGTATTGATATCACCTACTGCGAAGATTCCAGGAATATTGGTAGCAAATTTTTCTGTATCAACGACTAGTTGTTTACGTTCGATATCAAGTCCCCACTCTGCAATAGGACCTAGTTTAGGGGATAAGCCAAAGAAAACTAATAACATATCGAGAGGAATACGACGGGTTACACCATCAGTTCCTGTCATTTTTAAATGAGATAAAGAATCGCCATTTTGTTCAAAACCAGTAATTTGACCAACCTCAAATTGCATTTCATACTGTTCGCAAAGTTCTTTCATTTTAGCAACTGATGCTGGAGCAGCCTTAAACCCATCGCGACGGTGAATTAAAATAACGCTCTCAGCTTTGCCTACGAAGTTGAGAGTCCAATCTAGTGCTGAATCTCCACCACCAACAATGACTAAGTTTTTACCCATAAACTGATCAGGGTTTTTAACGCGGTAAAAAAGTTGCTTGTTTTCAAACTGTTCAATACCATCAACTTTGATTGTTCTAGGTTGGAATGATCCAACACCAGCTGCAATAAAAATCGTTTTAGTCAAAAAGCGAGTTCCAAGTGACGTTACTATAATAAAACGTCCATCCTCTTGGGGAGATACTTCAACGACTTCTTGATTTAAGTGAAATGTGGGACCAAATGGTTCAATTTGTTTCAGAAGATTATCAGTCAGTTCTTGACCTGTACAAACT
The DNA here is from genome assembly GCA_903889595.1 of uncultured beta proteobacterium. GTDB lineage: Bacteria > Pseudomonadota > Gammaproteobacteria > Burkholderiales > Burkholderiaceae > Polynucleobacter. The sequence goes on along the minus strand of CAISYI010000089.1, from coordinate 11,186 downwards.
GGAACTGCAGGTATATCGTAAATGGGTTTATCGGGGTATAACTCAACGCACTGACCACCCACTACTGGCAAGGAATCAATCACATGAGCTTTTATTTCTAATAAGCCTAACTCGAAAACTTGAAAGAGACCGACAGGACCAGCACCTACGATGACTGCTTCGGTTTCGATGATTTCAGTTGGATTGAATTGGGGGGTGTTAAGTTCTGCCACGAAAAATTTCCTAAATAAACAAATATGATTTTACAAGTCGCGATGGTTTTAAGCTGTGTAAAGGTTTGCATCAAACTACTTTACAAACCTGTTACCTTAAAATAAGTAAATCTTAGCGAATGAGTAACTCAAGTTTATTCTTCACATCTTTAAACTCATCAGCATCTGGGAGTGATGCCTTCGATTTTGTAATCGATTTCCACTTACGAGAAAGTTCAGTATTGAGTTGAATAAATGCTTGTTGGTCTCCAGGCACATCATCTTCTGCGTAAATAGCATTAACAGGACATTCCGGAACACAAACAGCACAATCAATGCACTCGTCTGGATCGATTGTTAAAAAATTGGGACCTTCTCTGAAACAGTCGACAGGACAGACATCGACACAGTCGGTATATTTACATTTGATACAAGCTTCGGTGACAACGTAAGTCATGTGATGTATAAAGTATGTTAAAAACATTATTCTAGCCGAGAATATTGTTTTTCTGCAAAAACACATCGAAAATCGTTATACATTGTTGTGATTTACATATTACGTTGCAAGAAAAAGACCCTTTAAAATTAAATTTTTTCTGTTGAAAGACTACTTATGAACTCTAGTATTACCCGCCCTAACATTCTAGTTGCCCGTAGGATTTTCCCTGAAGGGATTGAAAGACTAGAAGCCATCTGCGATATTGATTATGTTGATCAAATTGAGCCTTTGACTAAGGTTGAATTATCCGAACGTTTAAAGGATAAAGACGGAGCGCTTGTGACGGGTAGTGAACGAATTGATGCCGATACACTCAAGGACGCTAAAGCATTAAAAATTATTTCAAATATCGCAGTAGGGTTTAATAATTTCGATGTTGATGCCTTTAATCAAAAAGGTATTATTGGCACTAATACGCCTGATGTTCTGACTGATACAACAGCTGATATGGGGTTTGCCTTGTTAATGGCTATTTCCAGAAGATTATCAGAAGCTGAGAGATGGCTCAGAGATGGACAATGGCATCATTGGGAAATGGGGCGTATGTTGGGTGTCGATATTCACCACTCAACCCTAGGAATTATGGGCATGGGACGCATTGGACAAGCCATAGCAAAGCGGGGTTTAGCCTTTGGCATGAATGTCATTTATTACAATCGCAAGCCTTTATCGAAAGATCTAGAGCAAGCTTGTCAAGCCACCTATGTGGATAAAGAAACTTTATTAAAAAATGCGGATCATGTCATGTTGGTAATGCCATATTCAGCCGATAGTCATCATTTCATTGGCGCTAAAGAATTAGCAATGATGAAGTCGACGGCAACCCTAGTTAATATTGCAAGAGGTGGGATTGTAGATGACAATGCCTTGGTGGAGGCACTTCAACGAAATCAAATTTTCGGTGCTGGACTTGATGTTTACGAAGGGGAGCCTAAACTTCACCCAGGATTACTCGATTTACCCAATGTGGTTTTAGCCCCTCATATTGGAAGTGCAACAGAAAAAACCCGTTACTCGATGATGAATCTTGCGATTGATAATTTATTAGCAGGACTTGCAGGTGAGAAACCAAAAACGATGATTAACCCAGAGATTTGGGGAAAATAATCGTTAATTTTGATTAGATTCTTTTTGGGGGACCGACTGTTCAACTGGAATTTCTTTTAAATCCAGTTCAATTCCCCCAAATTTAGCTGCAACCCAGTTGTAAACTTTGCAAGCCAACCAAAGAATAGAAAAACCAAAAATAACGTTTAAAAATACCCCATAAAGAACTACAAATAGGGGGATTTCGCCGTATCTAAAATAGGCGTCAAAGAAGAACAAGCCAATAACGGGTAATGAAAAACACAGATAAACTAAAACTAGGGTTTTAGCCGTATGAATTGGGTCAACTGAAATGATTTCTCTCTTACTACTGCTCATAACTACAATCCGGTCCGTGGTAACTTTGGCATTATAAAATTTATTATTAATCGAATTATAGGGGAAATGTTAAGAAAGCATTTCTATATTTACTAAATCACCTTCTTCTATCGATGATGTCTGGGCTGATAAGACAATCAAACAATCCGCTTGACTCATGGAGCTGAGAACACCTGAACCTTGATTCTTATATGGCTCAACCCATAGTTGACCAGAGAAATCAGTTGAAAGCCTAGCCCTCAAAAACTCAGTTCGACCAACACGTTTTTTAAATGGGACCTTTAATTTTGCTACAAGTGAAATCTTTTTAGTTGCAATTGCGCCACTTAGAAATTCGATTATTGGGCGCACAAATTGTAAAAAAGTAACCATGACAGCCACTGGATTGCCTGGTAATCCAAATAAAACAGACTCACTTTGAGCTTGAACTATTTTGCCAAAGGCCATTGGGCGTCCAGGCTTTATAGCTAAAGTCCAAAAAGCCACATCGCCTAATTCTCGCATTACTTTCTTGGTGAAGTCTGCTTCCCCGACAGAAACACCTCCTGAAGTGATAATAATATCGGCTTGAACTGCTGCATTTGAGAAAGCAATTTTGAGGGCTTGTGCATCATCTTTGACAATACCAAAATCTAGTAATTGGATATTCAGATCATTTAACAGTCCAATTAAGGTAAATCGATTACTGTCGTAAACTCGACCGGGTAATAAGGTCTGACCGACTGGCGTTACTTCATTGCCAGTGGAAAAAATTGCAACTTTTAGTCGTTCAAAAACTTCAATATGACTTAAGCCCATGGAAGCTAGCATCCCTAAATCACTAGCTTTCAGTCGCCGACCTTTGGATAAGACGATTTCACCAATCTTTAAGTCTTCACCCATCATTCGACAATTTTCTTTAGCGCGAATCTTCTGAATTGGAAAAGAAATAACGGTGTCCTCTAGGTGAACCCATTCTTGAGGAATCACTGTATCGCAGACGCCAGGCAGGAGAGCGCCAGTTGTAATTTGAATGGCTTGGCTTGCTGGCTGAAAGTTAGAAAAATCTTGCAACATATCACCGGCAAATTGTTTGCCAATTACATTTAATTGAATTTCTGACGAATCACTCTGAAGCGCTTGACTATGAAAAGCATATCCATCCATTGCGGAATTATTAGCTACTGGTACATTCATTAAAGCTTTGATGTCGACAGCTAAAACTCGACCAAACGCTTCTTCGATAGGAATTCTTATGATTTTTAACTGACCTAAGCGTGTTTCTGTATAAGAGCGCATAAAGTCTAAAGCAGCATCAAGACCCAATGACTTAGGGTTAAACAAATCAGATCCCAGCTTACTTTGCCACTCGTCTTGGAAGTGATTTAATGAAGGAAGATTGCTAGTTGTCATCTCAGGCCTTGTTCAATTTGCAATAATTCTTCAGGAGTATTGATATTTATAAAGGCCTGGGGATCAACAAATAGTACTTTTTGATGGGACAAGGAAGCAAACCATCTATCAATTTTCCGTTGTCCTGTTTGTAAAAAAAGATTTAAGCTATCTAAGGTCGTTTTTTTCAACAAACAAAAGACGGGATGAGCTTGTTCTTGGTCATTCTCAATAGTTACTGCATAAGTACAGTCTACTTGGGAATGCATCATTTCCTGAGAGAGTCGTGCAACCAAATTATGAGGAAATAAGGGCGTATCACATGGCATGATGAGAACGTAAGGGGTTGTAGCATGGATCAACCCCACCTGAAACCCAGCAAGTGGCCCAGAATAATCAAGAGTAATATCACTTATGACTGGCCAACCAAAAGTTTGATACTGGTCAATATGTCGGTTCGCATTCAGTAATATGGAGCCAACTTGATCTTTACAGCGATCAATTGTCCAGGCTGCAAGTGCTTTATTTTGAAGTAAGATCAGCCCTTTGTCTTGACCGCCCATTCGTTGAGCTTGACCACCACACAAGATCAATGCAGTAATCTCAGTTACATCAATTTTTTTCACTAGCCACCTATGTAAGACATTTCAACTTTTGCATGAGAAATTTCTCCTGCATGAATTTTGCCTCTTAGCTCAGAATAGCGATCTTGCCTTCCTTGCCAAATATTTGCAATCACATTACTAATTTCAAGATCACTTACATCGGTTCTCAATAACTGCTTTAAATTAAAACCTGTATTGGCGAATAAACAGAGAAATAACTTACCCTCCATGGATATGCGTGCTCTGGTACAAGTGCTGCAGAATGCCTGAGTAACACTAGAAATAACGCCAATTTCACCAGCCCCGTCCACAAATTGCCATTTTTGTGCAACTTCCCCGGAGTACCCTTGCTCAACTGGAACGATTGGGTATTTCTCGTTAATTAAATCCACAACGGATTGGGAGGGAACTACTTCCGACATTTGCCAACCATTGGTATTTCCTACATCCATATATTCGATAAAACGTAAAATTACGCCAGTGTTACGAAAATGCTCAATCATTGGGATAATTTCTTGATCGTTAATCCCTTTTTTGACAACCATATTGACTTTAATATTTTTAAAGCCCACCAAGGTAGCAGCTTCAATACTATCTAAGACATCTTTGACGGGGAAATCAACATCATTCATTTGACGGAAAACTGTATCATTCATTCCGTCTAAACTAACTGTTATTCGGCTGAGGCCAGCGTCGAATAAGGATTTTGCTTTTTTCTGCAAAAGACTGCCATTAGTCGTTAGCGTCAGATCAATCGGCTTGCCAGAAGAGGTCTTCATAACACTGAGCATACCAACTAAATCTTCAATGCCTTTTCTTAACAGTGGCTCCCCACCTGTGAGTCGAATCTTTTCAACGCCATGACTAATAAATATTCCCGCAAGACGGGTAATTTCCTCAAAGCTGAGTAACTCTGATTGTCCTAAGTAGTTATATTGTTTTGTAAAAATTTCCTTAGGCATGCAATAGGAACAACGAAAATTGCATCGATCAGTGACTGATATTCTCAAGTCATGCAATAGCCGACCATGGGCATCTTGCAATAAACCCACTGGAGCTTTGAGTTCCTTAGGAATTTGGGGTATGGTAGTAAAACTACTCTTTAAATCATCGAGTGATGTTATCGGAATAGTTTTACTCATTGATAAAAAATCTGGTTAAGTTGAATAAATTACTGTAAGTCAATTGAGCGTTCTTGCCCACCAGTTTCAACCAAAATCATTGGCCCTAAGGGAAGTTCTGCTGAGGGTTTGATGACTCTTGGAACGTGAACTGGTTTTGGTTCAGCAGCAATTTGCGCCAGAACTTCTTCATGTTTGACAGGGTTTGTATCAACCCAAATGAGACCAACTTGGTTTAATACTTCATCTAATCCAGTTCTATCTAATACTGTCGGTACTACTTGTGGTAATTCTCTAACTTTCAAAGCTACCGGCTCAGCTTTAGGTGAACTCATTACTATTGGGCTTTGCGGCGTGATTTTAATTGGCTCTGATGCAGTCGAGGTTATAGACGCTTCAGTATTAACTACTTTAACTTCTTCAGCTACGGCAGTCTCACTAATTGTAGAGCTCGTAGTTGATTGATTTGTAAACCCAGACTCAGACTCTTTGGCTACAATTTCTTGAATCACAGGGGCATCATCACTTAATGAAGCAGCTTGGGTCGATTCTGTATTCGTTTCAGGATTTGTACGATCTGCTTTATCGCGTCCACGGTTTCTATTACGACGGTTACGGCTCTTACGTTTCTCTTCCCCCGCCTCATTGGTAGATAAATCAGTGGTTTGAGCAGTTCCAGTATCACTTGCATCGGCGCTAGTTTCATCAGTTCCAACTTCGCGCTGCTGGTTTTTACGACCTTCATTACGAGGATTTGCATTGCGACGTGCAGGTGCTTTACTGGATTCAGGTTTTTCGGATAAAGCATCTGAAGTAGGTGCTTCTGTTACAGCCTCGTCATCAGTGGTTTTATTGGCGCGATTGCCTGAGTTACGTCCCTTGCCTTTTCCTCTTCTAGGATTTGGATATTTTGGTTTAGGAGCTTCCACAACCACTACTGGTACTGGAGTTACAGGCTTACTTCCACCAAATAGTTTTTTGATAAACCCGATAATGCCCATACTAGAAGTATCAGCGTCAGCGGGTTTAACATTCACTTTCGGGGTTGATGCAGGAGCTGGTTGACTTGGAGTAATTCCTTTAACAGCGGCTACAGGACTTGGTTTGATATCTTGTGCACGACGACTAACAATCGTATCTTCTTCCATTGCTTTCGAAACTTCTTCAGCAATCGCATAACTTGCTTGTAGATTATCTAAACGTGGATCGTCATGTTTTAAACGCTCGAGTTTATAGTGTGGAGTTTCTAGGTACTTGTTAGGGATTAACAAGACATTTACTTTCGAACGAGACTCAATCTTGATGACTTCAGAACGCTTTTCATTTAACAAGAAAGCTGCAACATCGACGGGAACTTGACAATGAATAGCCGCCGTATTTTCTTTCATACTTTCTTCTTGAATAATTCGCAGTACTTGAAGTGCTGATGACTCCGTATCACGAATGTGACCCGTTCCAGTACATCTTGGACAAGTAACGTGAGTTCCCTCAGATAAAGCAGGTCGTAGGCGTTGACGAGAAATTTCCATTAAACCAAACTTAGAAATTTTTCCAGTTTGAACCCTTGCACGGTCATGCTTGAGGGCGTCCTTAATACGATTCTCTACGTCTTTTTGACTTTTTGGCGACTCCATATCAATGAAGTCAATCACAATCAAACCACCCAAATCACGCAATCGCATTTGTCTAGCAATTTCGTCCGCTGCTTCTAAATTGGTTCTAGTTGCCGTTTCTTCGATATCTGAACCACGTGTCGCACGGGCTGAGTTAACGTCAACTGAAACTAGTGCCTCAGTATGGTCAATAACAATTGCCCCACCAGATGGTAAATTAACGGTTCTGGAATAGGCTGTTTCAATTTGATGTTCTATTTGAAAACGAGAAAATAGCGGAACATCTTCCTGATAACGTTTGACGCGGCTCATATTATCAGGCATCACAACAGACATAAATGACTGAGCTTGCTCAAAGATATCTTCCGTATCGATCAAAATTTCGCCGATATCTGGTTGGTAATAATCACGAATTGCACGAATTACCAAGCTTGACTCTAGATAAATAAGTAACGGAGCCGAATTGGATTGCGCTGCAGAATCAATGGCAGTCCACAACTGCATCAAATAACTTAAATCCCACTGCAATTCTTGGGCATCACGACCAATACCAGCAGTTCTGGCAATAATACTCATTCCATTCGGAATTTCTAGTTGGGCCATTGCTTCCCGTAACTCTTGACGATCTTCACCTTCAATACGACGCGAAACTCCACCGCCTCTAGGATTGTTTGGCATTAATACTAAGTAACGTCCTGCTAAAGAGATAAAACTAGTGAGGGCTGCCCCTTTGTTGCCACGTTCTTCTTTTTCTACTTGGACAATAATTTCTTGACCTTCTTTTAAAGCTTCCTTGATGGTTACTTTTTTAAGGTCTACACCTTCAGCAAAATAACTACGTGCAACTTCCTTGAATGGCAAGAAACCATGACGTTCCTCTCCGTAATTTACAAAACAAGCTTCGAGGGAAGGTTCAATCCGAGTAATTACACCTTTATAAATATTTCCTTTGCGTTGTTCACGGCCTGCTGACTCAATATCTAAATCAACTAATTTTTGACCATCTACAATCGCTACGCGTAACTCTTCCTGTTGAGTCGCATTAAATAACATTCTTTTCATATCTTTTCCTTAATAGAAAGGGCATGTTTCTAGAAGAATGTTCAACAGATACATCTTCGCAGATTGCGAAATTTAACAAGGTAGTGATGTATTTATCTCTTGCCTTGTATGTGCTAATAAATATTCTTGAATCTATTAGCGAAAGGATGCTCGCCCAGTTAGCTTAATTTGAGTAACTTATGGCGTTCAATTAAAATCTGTTAACAACTCTTTGCTGGCAACACGCTAGCTTTCATTTCTTCTCCTCATTTCAACAAGGGGGGAGTTACCTTGGGGAATTATTTGCCTTCCCTAGCTATGATGTTATTCTTTGGTCTAATGTAGTAAGAACACAATGATCATAAATTTAATTGATCCTGTTTGTTCTCTATCGCATACATTGTCTTGACAATAACCTTCTGATTATATGTCAAATTTGCACTGAAAAGTAAATCAATTGCGTTTACCATACTAACATCTGTTTAAAAAGTTCAATCATGTCTGAAAATTCTGTCCAATTTATTACCATTTCCCCCGAAGAGGAAGGGCAAAGATTGGATAATTTCTTGATGAAATGGGGCAAAGGGGTTCCTAAAAGCCATATTTATCGAATTATCCGCTCTGGTGAGATCAGAATAAATAAAAAAAGGGCCGATGTTACTAGTCGAATTGTGGCGGGTGACATCATCCGAATCCCTCCAATTCGGGTAGCGAGCCCAGAAAGTCCAGCTGTCTTATCAGCGGTAAGTATTCAAAATGCCAACAAAATGGTTCAAAACCTCCCAATTCTTTATGAAGATGATGCTTTATTGATAGTAAATAAACCTTCAGGTATTGCAGTCCATGGGGGTTCTGGAATTTCTCTCGGTTTAATTGAAGCCTTGCGAATGGATAAACCTCAGTTGAAATTCTTAGAGTTGGTTCACCGTTTGGATCGAGATACCTCTGGTATTTTGATGCTAGCTAAAAAAAGAAGTGCTTTAACGATTCTGCATGAGGATATTCGCAACGGAAATATGGATAAACGTTATATTTTTGTTGCCCATGGATCTTTTAACGAGGGGCTAGGTCATATCCCATTAAAGTATCCACTCCATAAATATATTTTGGCCAACGGCGAAAGACGTGTTCGAGTGGAAGATTTTGGTCAAGCAAGTCACACTGTAATCAAATTCCTAAGCCAAGCTCACGGAGGAAAATGTTTTGTCGGAGAGGCGCAATTAAGGACGGGAAGAACACATCAGATTCGAGTCCATTTGCAACATCATGGATATCCAATTTTAGGTGATGATAAGTATGGTGTTTTGGAGTTGGACCGTGCAGTAAAGGCAAAAAGACTCATGTTACATGCCTATAAATTAGTTATAACCCATCCACTTACCAAAGAAAAACTTACTATTTCTGCACCGGCACCAGAAGGCTTTGAAATTCGTAATGACAAATAGTCGCATTTTGTACTTAATCGTAAAGGGTCAGAGATGACGCAACAAAATAAAAAATTTGAAATGGTGATTTGGGATTGGGATGGCACTATCATGAATTCCACTCCCACCATTGTGGAATGTATGCAGCAGTCATGTCGTGATTTAGGGATGCCCATACCCTCCGATAAAATGGCAAGTCATGTCATCGGACTTGGTATTATTGAGTCAATTCGTATTGCGATGCCAACAGTTGCCGAATCAGACTATCCTTTGGTTTTAGAGCGTTTCAGACATTACTACCTTGGAAAAGATCACGAACTCATATTATTTGAAGGAATACGAGAATTATTAAGTGATTTAAAGCTAAATGGTCATATATTGGCAGTTGCTACAGGTAAGCCTAGAGTTGGACTAAATCGATCCTTGGATAATCATCAGTTGAATGACGTTTTCCACGATTCCAGAACTGCTGATGAAACACGTTCAAAACCACACCCACAAATGCTTTTAGAATTAATGGAAAAATGGGCAATCCCTGCTCATAAAATTGTCATGATTGGTGATACTACCCATGATTTAAAAATGGCTAAAAGTGCGGGGGTGAAAGCTATTGGGATGACTTATGGGGCTCATTCTGCTGAAGAGTTGATGGCGCATGAGCCGCTGGCTTGCTTTGATAATGTTGAAGATCTTCGCCGTTTTTTAATTGAGTAAAGATAGAAAATTAATTCTAAATGTGCAAAATTAACTAGATTACTTAAAATAGAAAAACTAACTAGGGATAAAACATGACTACAAATGATGATAATTGGGAAAAAACAGCCCTAGAGAATTTATTGAAAGAAAATTTAAAAGAGCGTCAAAGTAATCGTCGGTGGAGGACTTTTTGGCGCTTACTAGGACTGATTGTTATAGTTGCTCTCATATATTCTTTTTTTGCGCCTTTTAAAAAGAGTGCTTCTGTTTTAAGCCAGCATACTGCTTTGATTAAATTAGAAGGTGAAATTTCTGGTGGAACTTCAGCCAATGCCTCGGATATCATGGCTGCCTTGCAAAATGCGTTTGAAAGTCCAGAAGTTGGTGGTGTGATTTTACGTATTAATAGTCCTGGCGGTTCACCTGTGCAATCTGGAATGATTTATGACGAGATGATGCGCTTACGTAAAGCTAATCCCGAGAAACACATATACGTAGTCATTGAAGATATTTGTGCCTCTGGTGGATACTACATTGCTGCAGCTGGTGAAAAGATTTATGTGGACAAAGCAAGTTTGGTTGGTTCTATTGGTGTCATCATGGCAGGTTTTGGATTTACCGGCCTAATGGATAAGGTTGGAGTTGAGCGTAGAGTTCAAACTGCCGGAGAAAATAAAGCAATGCTAGACCCCTTTATGAAACAAAATCCAAAAACAACTCAATCTATTCAGGCTATGTTGGATGAAATCCATCAGCAATTTATCAAGGCAGTCAAAGATGGTCGTGGTACGCGTTTAAAAGAGACGCCTGATATGTTCAGTGGCATGGTTTGGAATGGTTCGAAAGCTGTTGAGCTAGGTTTAGCCGATGATTTTGGAACCGTTGAATCGGTCGCTAGAGATGTCATTAAATATTCTGATGTAGTTGATTACACGCAAACTGAAAATGTTGCTGAACGCTTAGCTAAAAGGTTTGGAGCGACTCTAGGCCAATCATTTGCGAGTGCATTTCAAAAAATTGAACTAAAGTAGTTCAGTCTTTAGATTTTATTCAAAACAATTGACATCCTCCCCGCCCTAAAGGACGGGGATTCCTACTGCGCTCAGGCTGCTAGAGCTTGAGTCACTTCGGCGGGTTCCTGCTTCACAGAGTGGTCTGACTGCCCCTACTCTCCACAGGCTAACAAGCGATGTCCTCGCT